>JBCCIP010000001.1:0-278856 GCA_039111475.1 Pseudomonadota bacterium
GCGGCAAAGGCGCTGCAAGCCGCCAGCGGTTGCGGTCTGGGTGCCAGCATTCAGATTGACAAGCAGATACCCGTGGGTGGCGGGGTTGGTGGAGGCAGTTCCGATGCGGCCAGCACGCTGTTGGGGCTGAATTCTCTTTGGAAAACTGGCCTTGGCCTAGCGGAACTCGCCGATATAGGTGCCCAACTGGGAGCCGATGTACCCGTTTTTATCCATGGCACCGCCGCTTTCGCGGAAGGCAAAGGTGAACAACTAACCCCTGTAGAGCTGTCAACGCCCTGGTACCTTCTGCTAAAGCCCAGCTGCGCGGTATCTACAGCCCGTATTTTTTCGCAGCAGGAATTGACACGTAACACCTCTCCGATCAAAATAGCCGCCTTTCTGAGCGGGGCCACCTGTATCCGCAATGACTGTTTGCCGATAGTGCAGAAATTGTACCCTGAAATTAGGGCAGCAATGGACTGGCTTGGAGCGTTTTCCATGCCTAGGCTTACCGGTACCGGCGCGTGTATTTTCGCTGAATTCAAGTCTGAGCAAGACGCTAAGACCGTGCTTCAGCAGGTACCCAAGCCCTGGCAGGCGTTTGTTACGCAAGGCGTGAATACTTCACCAGCGCACAGCGATCTGGTGAAATATGAAACTGAAGAAAAGCAGGTATAACAGGTTTAATTGGGGCGTCGCCAAGCGGTAAGGCACTGGGTTTTGATCTCAGCATGCGCAGGTTCGAATCCTGCCGCCCCAGCCATTTTCTCTTTCGATTGAGATAACAGGTTCTATAGCGATGCGAAACCTAGTGCTGTTCAGCGGCAATTCCAATCCGGAACTGGCGCGCGATATTTGCCGCAAACTGGGAGTTTCCCTTGGTCATGCGGAAGTAGCCAAGTTCAGTGATGGCGAGATCTCAATCGAAATCAAAGAAAACGTGCGCGGAAAAGACGTATTTGTCATTCAGTCTACTTGCCGCCCCACAAACTCAAGCTTAATGGAGTTGGTGTTGATGGTTGATGCATTGCGTCGCTCATCAGCTGGAAAAATTACAGCCGTGGTGCCGTATTTTGGCTACTCCAGACAGGACCGTCGCGTTCGATCTGTGCGGGTACCCATCAGCGCCAAGGTATGCGCTGATATGATAGTTAATGCTGGGGTAGACCGGGTTCTCACTGTTGATTTGCACGCTGAGCAAATCCAGGGCTTTTTTGATTGCGCTGTTGATAACGTTTATGGTGCGCCCGTGCTGACCGAAGACATTCGGCGGCAGCGCTATAAGCAAGCCACCGTTGTCAGCCCGGATATTGGTGGTGTAGTTAGGGCACGCGCGGTTGCCAAATCGCTGGACGATGCTGACCTCGCGATTATCGACAAACGCCGCCCACAAGCAAACGTCGCGCAAGTGATGCACATTATTGGTGATGTCAGTGGCAAGACCTGCATTATGGTCGATGATATGGTGGACACCGCAGGTACTTTGTGCAAAGCGGCCGAAGCGCTCAAAGAAAATGGCGCTGAAAAGGTCGTTGCTTACTGCACCCACGCCGTGTTGTCTGGCAAAGCAATCGACAATATTAATGCCTCTTCGCTGGATGAATTGGTTGTGACGGACACCATTCCATTAGATGAAGCGGCGTCGGCTTGCGCCAATATTCGGCAGTTGAGTATTTCTGCCTTGCTGGCGGAATCGATCCGCAGGGTCAGTAACGAAGAATCCATAAGCGCTCTGTTTCAATAAAGAAGCGGAGTTTTACTAACCGCAGCAGAATCGGTCGCAGATTCTCGCTGTTAACAAAGGAGTCGGAAAATGTCTGACGAATTCGTACTACATGCGCAAAGCCGCGCAGACGTGGGGAAAGGTGCGAGCCGCCGCCTGCGTCGTAATCAAGACCTGATGCCTGCCATTGTTTATGGTGGAAAATCGGATCCCGTGAATATCAGTATTCCACATAAGGACATACTGAAGGCCACCAGCAATGAAGCGTTTTACTCGCATATCATCGAATTGAATATTGATGGCAAAGCGGAAGACGTGATTATAAAAGATCTGCAGCGCCATCCAGCCAAGCAACGTCTTTTACACGCAGATTTCCTGCGCATTGTAAAAGGTCAGATCATCACTGTTAACGTTCCGCTGCACTTCATTAATGAAGACATCTGCAAAGGCGTTAAGATGCAAGGCGGCATGATCCAGCACAGCGCTTCCGATATCGAAGTGAATGTTCTACCCAAGGATTTGCCAGAGTACATTGAAGTTGACATGGCCGAGGTAGAGCTTGGCCAGCAACTGCATTTGTCTGATATTGTTTTGCCAGAAGGCGTTGAAAGTGTTGCTCTGTCACACGGTGAAGAGCACGACTTGCCGATAGCAGCAATCAACGCGCCTAAAGGCGGTGGTGACGAAGAAGACGATCTGGATGCAGCACCCGCCGATGATGAAGCCGGTGAGGACGCTGCCGCTGATGACACTGATGGCGAGGAAGAAGAGGAATAATATCTTCTTTGCCTCTCTTTTCAGATGGCAGCACTACAGCTGATCGCAGGGCTCGGCAACCCCGGGCCAGAATACGTTGATACTCGACACAATGCGGGCGTGTGGTTCGTAGACGAATTGGCACGCCAGCATGGCGTGGTGTTGCACGCCGACAAGAAACTAAAAGGTGCTACGGCCACAATGCGACTGGCCGGACAAATGGTTCGCTTATTGGTGCCAGATACCTTCATGAATTTGAGCGGGCAGTCAGTGGCTGCCTGTGCCAACTTCTACAAGATACCGGTGGAATCAATATTGGTTGTGCACGACGAGCTGGATTTGCCACTAGGCACCGCCAAGCTTAAGCAAGGCGGTGGACATGGCGGCAACAATGGCGTACGCAACATCATGCAACAGCTGGGCAATGATGGCCGTTTTATGCGCCTCAGGCTGGGTATTGGTCACCCGCGTGAACTGGCGCCCAAGCGCAATGTAACCAGCCACGTTCTGGGCAAACCCAGTAGCGTGGAGCGCCACTTAATCGAAGACTGCATTGACATAGGCCTGAAATCACTGGATTTGATTGCAGACGGCCACTGGCAACGAGCACAAACCTTAATGCACAACCACAAACCGGCGGAATAAACCGGACAGGACACCCTATGGGATTTAAATGCGGAATTGTCGGACTACCCAATGTCGGCAAATCAACCTTGTTCAACGCGCTAACCGAAGCCGGTATTGGCGCAGAAAATTTTCCGTTTTGTACTATTGAGCCAAACTCAGGTTTGGTGCCTATGCCTGACCCTCGCATGGATGCGCTGGCCGCCATCGTAAAGCCGGAAAAAATCATACCCACCAGCATGGAGTTCGTTGACATTGCTGGATTGGTAGCAGGTGCGTCCAAAGGCGAGGGATTGGGCAACCAATTTCTGGGCAACATTCGAGAAACAGAAGCGATTGCTCACGTAGTACGCTGCTTTGACGATGACAACGTTATTCATGTTGCCAACCGCATAGACCCCGCCGCTGACGTGGAAGTGATCAATACCGAGTTGGCTCTGGCGGACTTGGACGCGGTTGAAAAAGCCATTCAAAAGCTGGTGCGCGTCGTAAAAGGCGGCGACAAAGAAGCCAAAGCGAAAATGGGCGTGCTGGAAAAACTGCAGCCGCATCTGGATGAAGCCAAACCGGTTAGAACGCTTGACCTGAGCGACGACGAACTGAAAATCATTCGTGACGTAAACTTGCTCACCCTAAAGCCCACTATGTACATAGCCAATGTTGATGAAGAAGGATTCGAAAACAATCCGCACCTCGACACTGTGCGTGGCATCGCCGACGCAGAATGCGCTTCGCTGGTTGTGATATGCAACAAGATAGAAGAAGAAATAGCCGAGCTGGATGCCGATGAAAAACTGGAGTTTCTGAATGATATGGGCATGGAAGAACCTGGTTTGGACCGGGTTATCCGAGCCGGATACGACTTACTCAGCTTGCAAACCTACTTTACCGCCGGACCGAAAGAGGTTCGGGGCTGGACCATCCCAGTGGGTGCTACAGCACCCCAGGCAGCTAGCAAGATTCATACAGACTTCGAAAAAGGCTTTATCCGCGCTGAAGTCATTGGCTATGAAGACTACGTGAGCCTGGGTGGAGAAGCCGGCGCAAAAGATGCCGGCAAATGGCGACTGGAAGGAAAAGACTATATCGTAAAAGATGGCGACGTTGTCCATTTCCGCTTTAATGTGTAATCACATAAAGTGATTCCACAATAGCATTCCTGAGGCGACCAATGTAATAAGCGCTGTTAATCCTGCGCCCACAGCACGCATGGGATGGTTCATATTCTCCATCGATAAACCCAAAGGGTGAGCGATTCTGGCCAAAACCAGCCCACCACCCATAACATGCAGGGTCATAGAACTTGCGCCCTGGCTCAGTTCCAACAGCGCAATCAGAATGAGAGCCAATGGTACATGCTCGGCGAAGTTTCCGTGTTTGCGCACCGCTTCCAGCAGCTGCACATCATCACCTGTCCCAAGCGACACTTTCGTGCGGAGCCGTCCGCTGCCCGCACCAAAGGCCAAATAAACACCAATCAAACCCAGAATTGCTGCGTACATCGCAGTTGTTGCAATTGTCATCAGATGCTCCTTATAGTTTTGTTAAAAAAAGCACTTTGATGTTACACGAGAAGCCGGTTCTGCGCCGCTTGACAATTGCACAACGATTCTGGAGAATCGCGCCTCGATTTTCCCCTATGTGGCTACGTAGCTCAGCTGGTTAGAGCACAGCATTCATAATGCTGGGGTCGGTGGTTCAAGTCCACCCGTAGCTACCATTCAAATCAACTACTTACCAACATTTTGTACACGTTAAGTCCTGTGTTTGTACCTAAACTGTACACAACCGTTTATCCGATTGAATAGATTTCACTGTTCGTAACGACTTCTTATCAAGGTCACACAGCCTCTCCATGTACTCGCGCAGCATGTTAACTTCCGCTGCGGAGTAATGAGTGGTGATGTCTTGATTGACGTGTCCTAACAGATCTCGTCTATCCTCCTTCGGTACTCCAGCCGCTCTTAAACGGTGGCCAACAGTGTGTCTAAGATTGTGTGGTCCCTTCCTGGTCATCTTGTCCGTAGGCAAGCATGCAGCTCGCCAGGCACGTTTCCAGGCAGATGTGTACATCTTGGCGAGGGGATCATCACCGTACGTGAATACGTACGTATCGTGCTTCCCTCGTTGCCGATCTACAACAGACTGCGCAATCCTGTTAAGTACTATTACTCGTTCGACGCCCTTCTTCGTTTCCTCTTCCGGGATAACAAAGATAGTAACGCCCTTCTCTACTTCTAGTTCCCACTCCCATTTGAGTCCACAGACTTCGTGCTCTCGGGCTCCTGTATTCACATCAAAGAGAGCCATCTCTGCCAGATGATCGGGCAGCTTCTGGAAGAACTTTCTCTGCTGTGTCCAGCTGAGTACGTGGGACTTCTTGCCCTTGTACTCCGGCATGGATATCAACGGAGGACGCTCTAGCCAGCTCAGTCCGTTCTCATCTCGCCACTTGTCAGCAGCCAGGCGCAATATACGCCGTACTACAGCAAGGTCCCTGTTCACTGTTCCCTGACTTATGCCTGCCTCCAACCTATCGTCCGTGTAGGGCTGCAAAGTGCCGTCGTGCACCAGGTCTATAGTGATGTGGCCTATGTAGGGCATCACCTTCTCTAGTGCTTGAATGTCCCGTTCTAATGACTTCTTTTGGGCATTCTCTTTAACGAACTTAGCAGCTGCTTCATCGAACGTACGCCGGGGGCGCTCTCCGTAGAGTTCCGCATTGCGAGTCTCTAAGAGGACTTTCGCTTTGTAGCGCTTTGCCTCTTTGAGGTCGCCTGTCTTACAGCTTTTGCGAACTTTCCTTGTCCAGATCCACCAGGTGTTTCCACGCTTTTGGAGTCCTTCAACTTCGTTTTTTCTAGGCATTTTAATACCTCCTTTCTCTTAGGAGGACGCCCAGCAGCACGCCTAATATACTCTTGTAGGTAACTCAGCTTCAATTTGTAGCCACAATTGCTTATACGCCAGAACCGAGATTAACAAAAGCACAATCAATAGAGCCGTGAACAGTGAGGATCAAGAAAGAATACTGACTTCTAATACCCTTGATAGATTGATGAAAGCATTTGGCTTGTCATGGGTGGAAGTTACCGGGCAAGTGCCGGTAGGCGCCAAACAAAGCAAAGAAGCCTTGAAGCTCACCAGCAGCGAGAAGCAGCTAGTAACCAAGCTGCGCAAGTTGCCAGAGCCAGACCTTGCGGAGGTCAATCAAATCATTGACATTAAGCTGGCCAAGCTGGGCTAGTAAGTTTGCAGAGCTATGAATGAAATTTCGTACTATGTGAACAGTTCACTGGTCATCTGTTAACTTTGCCACCCGATTGGATGTTTGACAAGTGCTTGTTTTTCGGGGAACGTGGGGTTTCGGGCGACGCGAGACAGTCGCGGAAGTTAACACTTTTCAAGTAAAGTGTTCACTGAACGCCGTGGTATGATTTAAGTGTCCTAACTGAAAGGAGGGCCATCTCATGACCAAACTTTTGAAGGACACCGTAAACACCCTTTGCGCTCCGGGAAACCGCTGACGCCTTAATCGGCGCTAACGCTAGGGGATAACCACGCTCTTACGGTGGCAGGTAGAGTCAGAAAAAGAGATTAGCCAGGTTTCCTGGTGACGTGGTGTCGCGCAACTGCGTGACGTTGCTTGGCCGTGAGTTAAGCCAACTACCTGGTACGCGAGGGGCCAAGCAACACTTTACTAGCAAACTGTTAGCTTGTAGGAACTATCCTACAGACTTCTGATCAAAGATTGTACTTACTGCAGTTGCAGGGAATCATTGCCAAGGAGGCACTATGTACGATCACCTCAGTCTAGACACGCTAGCCCAGCGTTACGGCTACCTCGAAGCAATACACATCATTCTATTCAACTGCCGCCACACGGGGCCACAGTGTGTATGCCAGCACTGAACATCAGTGAAGTTCTCACAGCACCAAGGGCGAGATACCTAGCTCATTCAAGTCAGGCAAAGCAATTGTGGTAGCATTCAGTCTGCTGTTTGGATAACTGGCTTAGGACTCAATGACACGAAAACAGAAAATCATAGGCGCTGTTCTAGCGATCGTATTTGGTGCGCTTGGAAGCGGACTATGGGAGCTTGTTAACCCTTACCTAGGTGCGGCAATGGATTGGTCATTGAGCATTGCAACCTTGGGAATGCAATCGTTAACTGACGATCTATACTACAGAGCTGCACAATCAATAGAAAGTCCTACCAGCATTAAAGCTGGTATCAATCTGTTGATAATGTTGTCTTGTCTGACATTGGGCGTAATCATTCAAGTCTATTTGAAGGTTGTGTACAGATCTAAGGATTTGTTTGACATCTCAAAGGCATTGTTACTGTGGTCATATGGGCTGATAACTTTGGCATGCATTTACATAGTTTCTCATGAGCGTACAACCTACATTATTGACTTAGCGAGGTATCGATATTCCCTGGAGGTCATGGCCCGACCATACATAACGGAACAGCAGGTGTTTCAACTACGCGCCTCACATATCCAAGTCAAGACACGCGAAGAGTTTATAGAGTCAATCGGAAAGCTTCAGAAGATCATCAAAGATGCTGGAGGGGACTATCGAGAGCGCGACTTCTTTTAGATCAATACATTAGTTAGAGGGACTGCAACGAAATGGGCGTATTTATTGATGTACATGAGGAAGGCAAGCACAACTACATCATGCTCAACTCAGACTACATAGTCAGCATCGAGCCGGATATGCGAGAAGAATCTCGCGGCAAGCAAGACAAGGGTTGTAGGCTGACTTACTTGCAAGGTTCGGAGGTAGTCGTTATTTACGTGAGAGAAGACGGCGAAAGGTTAGGACGGAAGCTGCCGACTCCTTGAGCAAACAACTAGCGGGTGCATACTCTGTAGTCGCTCCCCGTGTATGTGAGCGTGTAACCTGATCAGCCCAGCATTACTTATGCTGCACTCGGTGGCCTGAAAGCCTGCAGTTCTGCGGGCTGCAGCCTGTGTGGTCTGCTGACTGTACATAAACTGTACCTAAGACCTCTGATTTACCCGCAAATAGGGGTAGGAGCCCCCCAGGGCGGTGAAAAAGCGCTAGCAACCCGCTCGGAAATTTTTTAAGGATTTGATGAAACGGCATGGTCACCTATGCCTTATTTTGTGTCAGAAAAAAGGTGGATATTTCTGACCTTCTGCTGTCCTCAAGTGACTCAAGAATGCAGGCATTTAGCAGGTAAACGGTACAGTCATTTCGGGACTTTTCCTAACCTTTCTTATTAATCTAATTAGTCATTTATGGACATGTGCCTAAAATTTGTTCCGATTTTGGCAAAAATAAATTCAACGGATAATCAATAGCTTACGGGATATGAGGGAAAAAAGTTTCCTTGCTTGCGGAATATTTATACTGAAAAAACGTATTATATATATAGGAGGAGTTGTTATTGGTCCAACAACGACGACGGTGAGTGAGTAAGCCGGCAGGGTTACGAACGAACGGGTATGCTTCTCCGGTAGGTTGCCTTCGAAGCAACCGTTGAGCGAGGCTAGCTGACCAGCCGAGCTATGAGAGTATTCAGACTCTCAAAAGGATGAATACAACCAGTATGTCATCCAGCCAGTATCTGGCAATCCAATCAGATTACAAGAATGGCATGTTGCCCAGCCAGTAGGCGGGCGTAAAGCGTGGAACCGTCCTCTTGCGGGAAGTACAAGACGGAAATCCCCAGGGGGCGCGAAGCCTCCTGATAATGAACCGGGCCACCTCCTGGTTTCATTCTGAGTTTACCCGCTGACCGTGGCGTAACTCACCCGGCCTGGACGCAGGCCTCCCTAATTCAATGGCAAGTAGCTCAGCAGGTAGAGCACCCGGCTGTTAACTGGAAGCGCGCTGGTTCGATCCCAGCTTTGCCAGCCAATCAAGATGCCGAATGTGGCGCATAAAGACCTCGTAGAGCGTTTATGCATCGTAAGTGGCCCATTAAATCAGATCGTAGGAGAGACGATGAACGGCAAAGGAGATAAACGCCGTAAACCTGCTGTCGCGGACAAACAGGTCCAGGACAACTGGGAAAGGATATTCGGAAGCAAGGAGAGCAAATGCACGACATCGAAGCAAAACTCACAGAAGCGTTAGCTGAAGCTGAACTTCAACTTACCGTGCTGGAAATCTCTCTTGTCGAGGCGACAGCCGAGGCAGAGCTAAGCCGTAATGGAGTTAGGAAGTTCAGGCGGTTCTGGGACGCAGTAGACCAAGGGGGTTTCGTAGAAGCTTACGCTGAGTTGTTAGACTCACAATGGGCTAAATCAGATTCACCCGCACGCGCAATGCGTATGGCACGACGATTCAGGGATGATAGATGGCAATTGGATCACTAATAGCAGGCACGGTCCTCGACGTATTCACTGGTTGGATGGACCGACGCGGACGAATTAAGGAAGCAGAGGCACAGGCCTCAATCGTCAACGCTGGCAAGGTCATCGACGGGTCTGGATGGAAGGAGGAGTACATCGTTCTTATCTGGTCGTTCCCGGCTATCGCCGCCTTCGTTTCTGGGCTCCAGGAGTACTCCATCCAAGGATTTGAGAATCTCGCAGAGGCTCCCGAATGGTATCTTACTGGATGGGTTGGAATAAGCTTGGCAATTTATGGATTGAAGCCTGCCACCAAGAAGCTTATTGAGTGGAGGAAGACTACTAAAGCTGTAGAAGAGTAGGCAGCACAATAAACTGCCTATTCTTAATTGAAATTTGCGCGTCTTTATTTCAAGCATATTGTTGGCCTCGGAATTCTTATTTGTAAGCAACTCAATACCTCCGTGTATATATAGGTTCCTCTCCTGCGCTTTCGTCTCTGTGTATTCACTAACTATTTCGGCAATAAAAATCCCTTCTTTAATGGAACCCATAATTGATCCCAAAAACATTTACCCTAGTTAACCGCAAGTGGCTTGTACGAATTGTGACCAACAAGCAATTCCAGCGCCACCTGGACAGGTACTATGTGGGGGAGGATGCGGAGCTAATCAAAGGACTATGTGATGAGAAGAACAACCGGATCTTCGTGAACAAGGACTGACACACTAACCAGGGCGATATGGAGAACACTTTCTGGCACGAGCTTGAGCATGCCTTTCTGTTCACAGAAGGCAAGACAGATCATGACGAAGTGAAAGTTGAAAGGCGTGGTGGTCTATACCACCAATTTGAAAAGACAAGACGATAAGAAGTGCTCTGAAGTACTTGATAATGTATGATTGAACTAACAACAGCGTCAAGAGGTGTCAATATCATGAGAATAATTTCGTTCGTTCTTGTTAGCTTGCTTACAACTTTAGTTTATGCACACGACAGCGTAGATGGCGATAAATCGAAATACGTCGATGGCAAAAAGGCAGCAGCTGTCCTTCCGCCCAAGACAATACCGGCGGGCGATACAGGCAACGTCTGGAATTGTAGAAAAATTCTTGTTCCAGATTATTGCTCTGAAGGAACTGGGTGCACATTGCGCTTAGGGCTGGAGCACAGCCTGTACGATGCCGTAGATGTATATAGCGCTACTGTCTTTGCTGAACACAAAGATATGAAGGGCAATTCAGCCCACAAAGTAGATGGTCGTTATATGAAGATCGTGCCACACGGCAAAGCGGCCCCAAGTACGGACGTTGTAATTGGAGGTACACAGGCAACCGCTAGAAAAATTTTCTACATGCACCCGAAGCGATGGACATATCTCTCAAACTACAACGCCGATGGTATCTTGCCGGAGGGGATTTTTGATTTTTGTGCGAACACTGGTATTACAGTAACGCTTGATATGACCAATAATTGAAGATAGCTAGTAGAACCTTCTCCGAAGGAGCTGTCACCACTGACCCGGCCTCGTGCCGGGTTTGTTTTTTGTACAGCCCAAAGTTTGTGCCTGTTGACACGCATTTAGGAGAGGAGAACAATAAGCGATCGCTTATAATGAAATAAGGAGAAATGACATGAGCTGGAAGAAATGGGTTGGTGCTGCTCTAGCTATACTTGTAGGATTAGTCGGTTGGTTTGTTTTTGGAACTCCCGAGCAGAATGAACGCTTGCAGTGCTTAGCCGCATGTGACGCGAATTTTGAACAAGGCTCACCAGGTCACGCAGAATGCGTACTTACCTGCAATCAAGATTCAGTAGTTAATTAGAGATCAGCTTTCGCACCAACTTCAGAACCCGGCCTCGCGCCGGGTTTTTTGTGTCTGCCAGAAAGACGAAAGGCAGCTTGCGCTGCCCCCATCCTCAGACTACATAGTTCATTGCGAAAACCAAGCAAGCCGAAGCTCGAATGATCGCCGCTAAGTCGATCTGTAGCTGAAAGTTGAAAAACAATAAAGTCACCATTGTATTGGCCTCGATTGTTTCCCGTGCCGCACGAGAAGCTATCCCGAAGTTTAAAGTCCCCGGCCAGAGACCCCTTTAATCAAGAACGCGTTTCTTTCAAAAAGGATTGTCAGTGCGTTACAGACACTTCTTCAACTTGTGTAACCACTCCGATTCGTGCCCTATAGGTTTGTCCCGCCGGGATTCCCAAGGCAATCTCTCCCTCTTTGTGCAAGTCTAGTTCCTTGCGTCCCCTGCATCTCGCTAGGTCTCGCCCAGAACATAGACTTAGCATACTGTATATTTAATCAGGTAAGCAAGATTTTTTGTGCTTGAATGATTTAAAATAACGACTCTTGTTAGCTGAACAGGCGGATCTATGGATATTCAAGAAGTGATAGCAGGAGCTAAGGCTTACCTGCATGAAAGGACATCCAGCCCTCTGATGGTCAGCTTTATCATTGCATGGCTAATTTGGAATTTCCCCGCCGTTCTAATTGCATTATCAAGCACCGAAATCGAGAAGAAGCTAGGCCTACTGGATGCACATTATTCAGAAATTTTTGTCCTGGGCTGGGCAATTGACCCCATAATCTATGGAGTTCTAGGCCCGATCGTTTCGGTACTCGCATACATTTACTATTACCCCAAGCCCGCCAAGTGGTACTACAACAAGCTCCGCACCGAGCAGAATGAACTTATCTCGAAGAGGATAGAACTTGATGGCAAGACTCCTGTAGATCAAGATGAACACAATAAGATTCTTCAGGCCTTGTACGCTGCGGAAGAAGCACTGGAATCTACAACGACACAACACGGCGCTGTGGTGTCAAAACTCCGGGAAGAACTACAAGCAGAAAAAGCTCAGAATGCTAGCTCGGCTACTCCTCAGGCTGATTCCCTTCGATATAAAAAGAAGTTAGAAGAGACCCAGAAATCACTTGATAAAGTCAAAAAAGAGCTAGATTCCGAAACAGCTAGAGTTGCCGGTATAGAAAAAACCGCCAGAGAGCAGATGTATCAAGCACTGCGCATTACCTCAACGATATTGAACGCTATTCGAGAACCACAAGGTTCCCTTGCTACTCAATTAGCCAGTTTTTACGGCCGCGCAAATAAAAAATTTGACGAGCCTATCAGATTGTCACCTGCGGCATGGCTGAGAATGCACAGCGGCAATCTACGATCTCTAGTAACGATTTTTACGAACATCGACAGCGCAAAGGTTCGTGCAGACTGGGAAAATGAAAAAGGATTCATTGAACTCAGCATCGATCCTAATTCGCTGCCTGAGGGAATTCAGCATCAATTGGGCTGGGGGACCGCACCTCATGTAGGTTTGGAAAGCACTGAGGCTGTTAAGTCCGTATTTTCAAAACCCAAACATACGATTAAAGATTTCGTCTCTGTGGACCCAGTAGATTCAGTACTAAGGAGTCCAAAAGTGTCAAAAAGAGAAGGTCAAGATTCAGATCAAATCGAGTCTGATTGATGCTCTCTCTTATCTGTCGAGAGTGTCCAGGGCACTTCAGAAGGAAATACCTTCTCAAAACAGTACAGACGCTGCTTGTCTTCCTTGAACATGTGCTCGATGAACTGTATCTGTACCATCGTGGGTCCGATGGATATATAGTCTCCGGTAGAAACTACTCCTGGGTAACGGCAACCTTTCGTATCAAGCTCATTCCACCTGCTCGTATTCTTATCATATGTGTACACCTCATAAGCCAGTGGTGCCATGTCCTTCCCCATTTGCTCACCTTGCAATATCTCCCTAGCCGAAAGAGCGCTTTTTATACCCCGGCTGGTTTTTCTTGGAATTCTTTTCTTGCTCACTATTCTCGATCATCTGGGACATCAGTCGTCGCTGTGAGTCCCACACCTCACAGTGCTGCTCTGCGTGCCTTCGAAAGCTCCCGATGATGTCTTCTGGGATTCGAATGTACACACGTCGTCTGTCATCCGGCTTAGTGAAGCGTTCAAGCAATCTCATGCCGGACATCTTGGTCACGGAGTGCGAGACTGTGGACATTGGGATTTCCAGATCGAGGGACAGGCTGGAAATGGTCACCTCTCGTCCCAAGGCCGTTTCACTGGATGAGTGAAACCAGATCATTATGTCGCTGAGAGTCCCATCCCCAAACTTCTTTCGAATGATCTTGAGGAAGTTCATTTTCAGCTTCTGCTGATCCTCAGCTTTGAATACGGTTCCGTCCCTCTTGGTCACATCACCGCCGTACCCTACGAACAGTCTAACAAGCAGTGGGTCTATGTTGTCTGATGCCGTCATAAGAATTACTTCCATCCATTGAAATAAGTATGTCAGATAATCGACCCAGGAATTTACAATTGGTTCGGGACTCCGAAATAACTATTCGATCTAGCCACACAATTTACAGGCATAAAAAAGGGGAGCACGAAGCTCCCCGAATTGCTTTGCGGACTCATCTCTCCTGCTGGCACCGCGAATGTAATGTAGGCCTGAATCCTGACCGTATCCTCCTCAAAAGCTTCGGCACGTTGAAGCAATCGGACGAGATTGATCAATAATCGCTCAGATCAGCTCAGAATCAGTCTGAGGGGCTATACCGCTTATCCCTAAATCCTCAATTGCGTACTACTATTACGATTAGCCAAAGAGAAGCACAATGAAAAAGTTAGCTGTACTACTTGCCGTTTTGCTAGTCGTGTCCTGTTCAGGCCCCGATTTCCCGCTGTTCGTGGAACTTAATCTTTGGGACATTATGTCGTGGGACGATGGAACCTGGGAGTAACGTATGAAATTTATTTGCGGTGTGATTCTTGTGGCGATTGCGACTTTAGCGTTGGCGGAACCTATTGAGGTGCCCAATACATTTGTTCCTGGAACTAGGGCAGTTGCTGCCGAAGTTAACGAGAATTTCCAGGCAATAGCAGCAGAGAGCAATCAGAATGATGCAAGGTTGACAGCTCTAGAAGCAAACCAATCTGGTAGCATTGCCGATCAACTCGTATGTATCGCAGCCGATAATTTGCACGACTGGGCAAGAGTTCCACCGATAATAGCAAGTTGTGTCCGAAAATCTGACCCAACGAACGTGCTGAATATGACCGCCCTTGAGATTCTTCAAGATGGCTGGTTCGTTGCAATTGTGCAGGATTTTAACTTCGTATACGAGAAGTACGAAAACTAAGCCGGGCTACTCCGTTTATCTCCGTTCTCTATTTGAGGAGCCTAATTATGCTGGTAGCATGCTCAATAGAAGTTAAGGAACTCAAGGAGAATCCAGAATGCCAGTGGTAAAAGAAGACGGTCAGAGAATAAAACTTAAAGTCGGGTTACTCGGTGCCATAAGCGTGCTCGGCGCTATGGCAGGTGCTTTTTTTGGATCTGCACTAACCGCCTCTTGGCCAGGTATCATCGCGGGAGGGCTCATTGGAATGATTGCTGGCGCAGTGATTTGGTTGCTCATTACGATCTTCGAGATCTTTAGCTGAAGGCTTTCCGCTTCTAACCTTTTCCTTACACCACCAACAGTAATGCTTGCCATCTACGTTGCAGCTGGCCGGGGCAGAACAGACCGCACAGCCAGGGAACTTGGTGCCCTGTGAAAACATGTTGATACTGTATAATCATACAGTATATTTGGCAACTGGTATTTCATTTGTCGGTGAAGTATTAGTTAATGTGTTAAAGTCGGCACTGACTATTCGTTAGGGCTGGATGAATGGCAGATCGTAACTATAGGATATTGCTTGATGGAAGATGGTCTCTAGAGGACCTCACAACTTTTTCAAGGATATATTTCCAGAATTATTCGTTTATATATTGCCTTGAGAAAGAAGTAGTAAGAACAGCATCACTTCGTACTGAATCAGTTTTAAGGCAATATGAACTGCGTCATGGGCTGAGCTATGTAAATATCTATGACATCTTTAGGAGTCACGTAGAAAAACAAGACAGGCCGCAAATCACATCCATATCGTACGCTTCTCCCGGTTGGATAGAACTTGCGTTAAATCTCGAAACCGCAACGCAGTTTGCTAAAGTCCTTGCAATTTATTTAGGGGCACCTGTGGCGGTGGCGACAACATACAAAAAATTGCACAAAATATTCATTGATCTAAACGAGCAAAGAAAAAAACATGAATTGAAGTCGCTGAAACTAGATGCACAAAAGGCAGTAGAGGCACAAAATCTTAGTAATGAATTAGCCGAGGGGCTCGGATTTGAGAGCCTCAACGCTCTAAATGAACACACAAAGGACGTAGAAGAAAGTTCAAAATTGATGTTAGCGCACTATAGGCGGGTTTCAAGAATTGCAAAATTCGTACAGGATGGTAAAGCGTCATTCCCATATGAGAATGACGATTGGCAGTAGCGTTAACCGAAAAAGCTAGATAAACCCAGCTGTAAGCGTTTTCTCAAAGCATAGAGCCACTTTTGTAGCTTTCGCCAGATCCGACTAAACCAGTTTCTGATGCAGGACCAGAAACCTCTACGAAGATAGGGACTGGTTCAGGTGCCTCCGTAGCCAGCTCGATAATGAACGTCACGAAGTCAGACTTGATGTTCGCTGCTTCGCATGCGATCACTACTAACGAATAACCACTGCCGAGGCGATCGATCAAGTAATTACGCAACGTCTCCTCAGACATCCCCTTCTCGATGGCTTCCTTAGCCGCCTTTTTGAGATCTGGTTTTTTCTCAAATGAGCCGAGGATCAGATCATCCCCGGAAGTGAGAAGGTGGTACGTGTGCTCTGCCGCAAACCCGGCAGCGTAGACCATAAAGTCTGCATCTATGTACGCCTTCAGTGTTCTGTCAGTAATTAAGTACTCCTTTAGTAATTGACTGGATAAACCTATAATTCCTATAGAAGTGGAGATTTATCAGAATGAACGAAAATGATAATGAATCGGTTACCTCAAACGTGACGCCAAAGAAAGAATGTACGCGATGCTTCGAGAAAATTGACTATAGGGCCACTGTTTGTCCGAATTGCCAAGTGAATCAAGGTATTATCGGTTCGTTTACAAACTTCTGGATTTTCGCTGGCTCCTTTATTGCAATTGTTAGCGCAGTGACTGCGCTTCACGGCGCGACGCGAACTGAGATCGATAGGAACGCTATCGCCGAAGTTCGAAGCGTCACGGTGAACACGATCGTCAAGTACGCTGGTAGAGTGTCTACTATTGCGACGTTCCGCCTTCGCGAGAGGTGTAATTGGGCAGGACTCGATAAGCCGCCCAATCGAGATGAGATTTCCGGCTGCACAGATACTGCCATTGAAGCAGTTGAAGCGATGAACGGACTGGAACATGTTGTAAAGATCCTTGGGAAGGAAGCAGAACCTTTCCTCCGCAACGAATGTAAATACATGACGTGGCCAAAGTACATCGATTACTACAGCAGTCACGTAGATCTCCTCACTCCGATTGAATTCGCCGACAAAAGCACAAAGTCGAATGTTGTTCGATTTAACGCAAACGTTGGAGATATCATTCGAATGCTAAATTTTATATGTGATGCTGGCATACCCAATCCTGTAACTGTTAATTAACCTTCTTAATGGTTATTTCAAATGGGAACAGCTTTTTAATCCACGGACGGTCACGCTGTTCACTAATTTTCGCTTTCTCTTTCGCCAATTCTCTGCAATACGCTTCGTCAGCCAGTTCAATTTCTGCCTGCTTGCGTTGGTCAGCTCTGTGGAGTTCTTCGCGCATTAATCTCTCCTGGTCTCTTGGAGTCCACCGACGCTCTGGATGATTTTCCAGCCAAAGCGCCGATAGGTTCTGAGGGGGATCGCGATCAATTAATCGTCGTCCCAATCCACATCGTCATCGGAATCGTCGTCGTCATATTCTGACTCGTCTTCATCCTCGTCTTCGTCGTCCTCGTCCTCATCGTCCAGGTCGTCTTCGACTTCTTCCAGATCCTCCGGAGGCTACAGCTTGGCGATACTCCGGTGCATGATCGAATTTTGCTGGCAGGGTATTTTGGGCCGTAAGCTATTGGGCCACGTTATCCTGCTTTGCACGTAAACCATTGTTTTAGTTACGATATCTTAGCGTTTCTATATGTGGAATAGCGCTGCATGCGAGCTACTCTGGATGTATTGGTATCCACCCTAGCAATGAGGGTGGTGTTAGTGCTCTATAATTCAGATTCCGTAGCTTGCCAAGTTAGTGATGTTGCACGCTGTTGTTGGTTATCCATTTGATGCGTCAAAGTCCTCTTCCTCGCAGGAGGTTGATGATTTAGTTGCTCACCTCCTCATTGTCTTATCATTCGGATACAAACGTAAGCCTAAGAACAATGATCTTGGCTTCGCTCTAAAATGCGTTCTGTTGAATTTATTCAATGTGCGCCTGACTTACCCAAATGCATACATTTTCTATTCAAGACAAGCTCACGACTACTCGAGTAGGCGCATCAGTTTTAGGACTTTGATTCGTGTTGTCGATGGCTTGGAGAAAGGTGGGTATATTGAGACCGAAACAGGACAGTGGCACGGTACTGCAAAACGCGGCGAAAGATCGAAGATGCGCTCAAACAGAACGTTACTCTCGCTCTACGCCGAATTTGGCATAAGACCTTCCATGATCAGTAGCTTGCGCGAGCATTCTCTGATTGTTCTGCGAGATCAGGACAAACAGGAAATTGCATTGCCTGATGACGTTGAGTCACGGGTATCTCTGGATCAGATGCGAACTAATCTAGTTCAGCTTAATGGGGCCATAGCTTCCGCTTTTGTAGGCCTGCACATACCCGATGAAGAATTGCACATTCTCGCCGAAAGAATGGCCAATTCAGAAAGGCCTAGGTACGTAGACTTTTCCAAGAAATCCCTTTATCGCGTTTTCAACAATGGCTCTTTAGAAAGCGGTGGTCGCTTCGTCGGCGGCTGGTGGCAGAGCATCCCGAAGGAAATGCGCAAATACATCCATATATCCCATGCGCGACACCCTAATGCGCACAGACGCGTTGCGGAAATAGACTATTCAGCCATGCATCCCTCGATCGCTTATGCTCTTGTCGGCCAAGCTTTAGACTTTGATCCCTACGATGTAAGTAGCGCACTATCTCACTTCGAAAATTTCGACTCCCGTGCTACAAGAAAGGTAGCGAAAATGACCCTGAATGCCCTGCTAAATGCGGGCTCAATAGACAGAGGCATAAAAGCAATCAGAAGTGATTTAGTAAAACTTAGGGATAGAAATGGTGTGCAAACTGGAAAGCCGTATGAGCCGCCAGGATGCCCACCAATTGATAAGCTCGCGAAAGAGCTGCTTGAGCTGAATCATGTTATTGCGGAATTTATCGGATCTGGTTCGGGCGTTAGGCTTATGAATATAGAGTCTAAAATTGCTGAGCAAACAATGATGTCAGTCGTGAATATATCTGGTGCAGCTGTACTACCGGTTCATGACAGCTTTCTTATCAGGCAAAGCCACGTGGAAGATCTAGAGAAGAGCATGAGAAATGCTTTTGAAATGGTTCTGCGAGTTCCTTGCAAAGTTGACTTGGACCCTATGGAATCCCTTTCCCTGCCTGGAGAACTCCCCGAAGATGCAAGCGTAATGGACCTACATCACCAGCGTATATCGTTTGAGAAAAGTGCATCAACGTTCTTCACGATGTGGGAGGACTGGAAGGTCCATAATGTAGGGCAGCCATTAAGTTAATTTTGGATTAGATGACCCGAAAAACGCACAAGCTTACTAGGAAGGTTCTCCTATAGTTCCGCCAACTCAGATTCCCAATGTACCCGTTTTGTACATTTCTATTGGCCCCTACTAGGCTCTAATGACGTTTTGCTGCCGGACGCCCTATTTTTAGTCTATTTAAATCAATAAGTTATGATACGATGGTAGCATTCATAATGCTGGGGTCGGTGGTTCAAGTCCACCCGTAGCTACCATTCGAATCAACTACTTACCAACATTTTGGGCTCTACCCAATTAACGGGGGATGGGCATTCATACGTACTCGATTGATGATACCGTCCCACCCGCAGTGGGTTATTACAGTATTCTCTTTCTGGTAGTTGCGTTAACTTTCCATTTGACGCCACACCACCTTCCACGATTAAATGAAAAGAAAAGGAATGCGCATGGCATTCGGTTCTGCAGTACCTCAACGCGCCCGCGTGGTGTTCTTAACTTTCCTCGCCGTATTCGTGTGTTACATCGACCGCGTAAATATTTCTGTGGCTATCATCCCCATGGCCGAGGATCTCAACTGGGACTTGCAAACCCAGGGCCTGGTGTTGTCTTCGTTTGCGTTGGGCTATATCACGCTACAAATAGTGGGCGGACGCTTAGCCGATCGCTATGGCGGCAAGGCCGTTTTGGGTATCGGTGTGCTGGTGTGGTCTTTTTTCACGATCGTCACACCGCCGGCCGCAGCACTTGGTCTCACTGCCTTGTTGATGGTTAGAATCCTGATGGGCATGGGCGAAGCGGTGACCTTTCCTGCGTTCTATAGCCTGTATTCAAAATGGATTCCTCTGTCTGAGCGAGCTCGCGCGGTTGGCTTTTCGAATAGCGCCATACCGGTAGGCACTGCCTTCGCATTGATTGTTACGCCAATTATTGTGCAACAACTGGGCTGGCAGTGGGCGTTTTACCTGTTTGGCTCTGTCGGATTTTTCTGGTATGTATTCTGGCATCGTATGGTCACGGCCACCCCACAGGAACATCCCGCTATTACGGCTGAGGAATTGACTCATATCGAATCGAGTATCGACATAAACACCAGTGAACCGTCGCCGCATTGGACAACGTTTTTACGACACCGTGCAGTTTGGGCCATTGCCGTTGCGCACTTCTGCAATAATTGGTCACTCTACGTTTTACTCACCTGGCTGCCTACGTTTGTAAACAAGGGCCTGGGTGTTGATTTTGCTTCGGTGGGTTGGGTGTCCATGATTCCCCATGTCACTTCATTTATCGGTTTAAACCTGGCAGGAAACATCGCCGATCGTTTGATCAAGTCTGGTATGCCTGTCATTCGCGTTCGAAAAATAATGATGACTATTGGTTTCGGCGCTATTACCTGCGCATTGTCTGTAGTGGGTTACGCAGAGTCAGCGTGGTTAGCCATAGGTATTATGGCTACAGGAAACTTTTTTGCAGCAGCAGTCACAGGTGGTTTTTCAGTTAATCATATGGACATCGCACCTCGACACGCGGGAACACTCATGGGCATTACCAATACCGCCGGAACCATTCCAGGAATTGTTGCTGTGTATATTAGCGGCATGATTCTGGGGGCTACCGGATCATGGACACTGGTGTTCCAGACGGCCGCAGGTATTACCTTCTTCGGTCTTATTTTCTTTCTGCTGTTCGCGCGTGGCGAGAAAATATTTGACTGATGTTTACCAACACGCGTTTTATACCGCTATGTTTTGTTGGTCATACATACTAAAAGCGGCTTCCACTTCCGGCAGCAAAGAAGCCGCTTTTTCATGGTTTTGCGAAGCTGCTTGCAGCAACCAATAAACGCTTGCCTTCAAATCCCTAACGCTCTGAGACCCTTTGTATTGCAGAACACCTAAATTATACTGCGCGGAAGCATTACCCAGTTTCGCCGCGTGCTCGAAGAGCGCGATGGCCTTACGTTCGCTCTGTTTTACGCCGTCGCCTTTGATGTATTTAATTCCCAGTCGATACTTTTTGCTCGCCAAGGCATGATGGCCAGTCGGCTGTTGATCTAACGCCGGCTCCTTGTCGATGCTAAGTTCTTCAGGCCGTTCCAGGAGTTCTGTATTTGCGGAATTGGTGTCTATGAAATGTGAGCTTGCTTTCACTTCCTTACCTTGATCGGAGCTCTCATGCGAATGGCTCGCTCGTATGTGCGTTTCAGCAGAAAGCTGCGCCTCAAGATTGCGCACTGTCTGCATTTCCATAAGTGCTTTCGTCACACCTCGCAGCTCACCTTCCAGAGATAAAACACGCTCCTTAAGACCTTGGTTTTCTCTTAAAATGGCTTGCTGATCTTCTCTGGCATTTTCCAGTTCTGATCGCAGATGAGATTCCATTTCGGCGGAACTTGCTTGTATTGATTCCAAATGGCTTGTTAACTGGTCCTTCTCATGCTCTGTTTCTGCTAGTACCAGCGCCTTCGAATATTGCATTCGATGCAACTCGTTCAACAGTGTCAGCAAACGGGTGTGCTTCGCTGTCACGGCTTCAAGGTTTCTCAAATCCCCAATGCCAAGTTTCGCGCGCATCAGCTCAGATTCCTGCTTCTCCGCAATTTGCTGAGAGTTAGCAATCTCTTGATCAATAAGCGCTAGCTGGTTTTCGAGCGAGGCAATTTTTTTCTCATATTCACTCGTTTCACTGATGGCGGCCTCGGTATCAGACGGCCCCGAGATATTGTCATATTCTTTAAGATCATCCAGCGACTCGCAATGCTTCACCAGTAAATTGTGGTCACAGGCCCGACACTGGTAGCGGCGCTGTATGTTGCCTTCTTTGTCAAGGCGAGTGAGGTGCATGCGCATAACATCCGCCGAGAGACACTCTACACACTGCTCTGGCACACGGTTCAATACCGATGTTTCAGGCGTTTTGAGTAACCGATCGAAAAACAAAGCTTTGCAACTCCCAATCCCCGGTCCATCAAGCTGGCGGTCTCAGCCACTGATTGTGCTGGGGTCACTTAACAACATTACGGCTAATTCCAGCCTCATTGATAAGGCCAAACAATAGTTCGCATAGACGCTCAATCGCATCTCTGTTTAAAGAATAGAGCATGATGACGAAGATTGTGCAAAAAAACAGCACGTTTGGTCGAATATCGACCGATGTGTTGTTAGGGCGTCAGTAACACAGATTTAGACGTCTTTTTGCCTGCTTCTCTTGCCAGTGCATGCCGCGCTTAAGACCGCTAAAATAGCCACGTAATCAAACACCTAAACCTATGTCTGCCAATCAATTTCTACTCATCGTTGCCGCCGGCTTTCTGATCTGGATAGCAGCATCCCGTTTCAAGAAATTTCGACGTCAACGAATTCCCGGTGCGCCGTTTCCGACCAGTTATATCGAAATATTGCAGAGCAACATGGGGCTTTACCCTGCACTGCCTGCAAGTCTGAAAACAGCCTTACACCGTGGCATCAATCTGTTTCTGTTTGACAAAGAATTCGTTGGTTGTGACGGGCAGGAAATTACCGACGAAGTGCGGCTGACGATTGCTGGAAATGCCTGTTTGTTAGTGTTGGCCCAAACTCGACAAATCTACCCCAGCTTCAAAACCATTTTGGTGTATCCCAGCACTTATACTGTCACTCAAAAAACCCATGAAGGAGAAGTCGTTTTCGATGAGCACAGCACACGAGCCGGCGAGTCATGGTTCAGAGGCCCAATAGTATTGTCCTGGACCGACATCGTGCACGGGTCGAAAAACATTGTAGATGGTCAAAATGTGGTGATTCATGAATTTGCACACAAGCTGGATGAAGAAAACGGTGTGATGGACGGTTTGCCCATTCTTCGCGACCGTACGCATTATAGCGAATGGTCGAACGTTCTAAATAGTGAATACGATGCGTTTCTAAAGCGTGTGCAAACTCGCAGAAACAAAGTGATTGACGAATACGGCGCTATTTCTGCGGTTGAATTTTTCGCGGTGATCAGCGAGTCTTTTTTCGAAAAATCAGTGCGCATGAAATCGGATTTGCCGGAATTGTATGGCCAGCTACAGCGGTTTTATGGGCTTGATCCTGCGAGTTGGTTGATAAAGAAATAGGCTGAAAACACTTATTAACCACCAGCTTTCCACATTACCTATTGCCATGCTGCAATGAACGCACTGGCGCATTGACCCGGTTTTCCTTGCACCCTACTATCGATGACACTATGTTGAATACTGCATTGGTAATTGCTAAATGGTTCTGGAAAACAAAGTAGTACTGGTATCCGGTGTGGGTCCTGGCTTGGGAAGTGAAATAGCGATGCGCGTGCTTAGAGACGGCGGCAAGCTGGTGATTGGTGCGCGTAATGCGGAAAAATTGGAAAGCATCGCCAGGGAACTGGACCCCGGCGGCGATTGCATTCTTGCTCACCCCCTCGATATTACCGATCAAGACGCCTGCGATGAAATTGTTACTGCGGCGGAAAAGCGGTTTGGACGATTAGACGGTATCGCGCAAGTCGCGGCGGCCGAGCCTTTTGGCGATCTGAGTACAACGGAAATGGAAGACTTCCGTTTCTGCAACGAGGTGAACGTGGTTGGCTCAGTTCAATTGATAAAATCCGCGGTACCAGCATTTGAGCGCGCAGGCGCCGGTTCAGTTGTACTGATAAGTTCACAAGCGACGGAGCTGCCACCACCAACACCACAGCTAGCCTATGCGGCGTCAAAGGGCGCGCTACGCGCCGCCTCCATTGCACTGGCAAAAGAGCTGGGCCCAAAGAAAATACGGGTCAACACAGTGATTCCTACCTGGATGTGGGGACCACCGGTACAAGGCTATGTTCAGTGGCAAGCAAGCGAGCGGGGTATCAGCGCCGAAGAAGTAAAAGCCGAAATTGAGGCGCTGTTCCCGCTCGGCGAGATACCCGCTGATGATGATGTGGCCGAAACCATTATTCTATTTTTGAGCGACAGACTACGTATGATCACCGGTGAGTTTATTCGGGTGGATGGCGGGCAGTTTATGAAGCTCTAATGCCTCTATCGCATCAATTCCTTGCGATACTTGTCGCCTTTATCTGGGGGTCAAACTTTGTAGTCATTCATCATGGGCTGCAGGCTTTCCCACCTTTAACCTTCGCTACTCTGCGATTCATCTTTGTCGCAATCCCGCTGGTGTTTATTGTCGCAAAACCAAACACATCGTGGCGGCAGTTAGCCGCTTATGGCTTGTTTATTGGCTGCGGCCAGTTTGGCTTGTTGTTCTGGGCCATGAACGATGACATCACACCAGGGTTGGCGTCGCTAATTATCCAGATGCAGATATTCATCACCATTCTTCTCGCAATGTTGATTCACGGCGAGGCCGTGACGCGGCGACAATTGCTTGCATTGTTAGTGTGTTTTACCGGTCTAAGCATAATTATCGTCAACACCGACGAATACACAACCGTGGCGGGCGTGGCGATAACGCTTGCGGCCGCTGGCAGCTGGGCAGCGGGCAACCTTGTGGCCAAAGGCGCAGGCAAGGTAAATATTCTTGCGTTTCTTGCCTGGTCGTCGCTGTTCGCTGTACCTCCGCTGGCATTACTAGCGCTTTATCTCGAAGGATGGCCTGCAATTCGCATTGGCATCACTTCGGCTGGCATTGGTGCCTGGGGAGTTGTTCTATGGCAAAGCATCGGTAATACGCTCATTGGCTACGGTCTATGGAATATGCTGCTGGCTCGTTATCCGGCCGCTGTTGTTACACCGTGGGCATTATTGGTGCCGGTATTTGGCATGTCAGCCTCAGCACTACTACTCGCAGAGCCCATGCCGTGGTGGAAATTAACGGCAATGCTCGTGATGCTATTCGGCTTGGGGCTAAACGCCATCACATCGCAAAAAACACCGAGCGCATAAAATGCCATTAAGGTATTACGCTTCAGACAATGTGGTCACTCGATTGAGCACTAAACGCAACAACAGGTAGAGTAGCAATCCCATCGGTCCCGCCATTAAGGTAAAAAACAAGCAGGGAACCACAAGCCAATGATTGATGCCTCTTCGAGCAGCATCCCTAACCTGCCATGCACCTATAAACAAATCAAAGGCGAGATAGTGAATCCAACCGGCGAGCAATGCAGTTTTGCTCTGAAACAACAGCGACAAAGCCTCCAGCGATCCGAACCCGGCACCTTCGGCAGCCGGTTCGCCAAAAAACAGCGCCCAGCCGTAGAAGCACGCCAACAAACACGGAATCCATAAGGTGTGAACCACGCGCTGAGTAATCGCGTGCTGTGGCAATATGGCCAGCAAAAGCCAGGCAGGAATAACGCTGATGTTGGCAACAGTGAATACGGTGTCTGGGTTCATGGTGCTTGCTCGCGTTGTGATTTACTGTTTGCCAAACATTTGACCTAAGGACCTGGCGCTCCCTTGTCTTCATCTAACGATGCCAAATGGTCGTCCACTACTTTGTACAGAGGGAAGTCCACCCAGGTATCGTTAAGATAATTAAGCTCTGGCACTTCCTCTTTGGGATCAACCAACAGGTTGTACACCGAAGGATAAGCCATTTCGCGAATGGCGTACGTCGATTCATCCATTTCCCGCAGCAGCAGCTTCCAATTGCGCCACTTTACACCAAACAATGTGTTACCAATATAGATAACGAGCGATTCACGGGCCGACTTATCCGTTTTTCCAAAAAGAAAATTGGTCTGATCTACGCCATCATATATACGGTCTTTACGAAGATTGACGCCAAGAATGCTGGAGATCGTCGGAAACAAATCTATTTGATGAAACAGTTCATTTGATACGCGATTGGCAGGGATTTTCCCGGGCCAACGAATCAGAAAAGGCACGCGTAGCGAGCCTTCATAAGGCGAGAACATTCCACTGCGCCACGGGCCAGTGAATCCAAAAGATCTAGGCACACCCTCTCGACCGTTATCTGAGGTAAAGATAAAAACAGTGTCTTCTTTTAAGCCCAGTTCATTGATTGTAGTCATTACATCACCAATATAGTCATCGGTCTGCGCTAACACATCAGCAAAGCTTCCGTTGCCCGTTTTGCCATAATAGTCAGGGTGCGGGTCTACCGGTTCGTGGGTTTGCGTGTACGACAAAAATACGAAAAACGGCTGATCTTCTTTTGCTTTGCGTTTAATGAAGTCAATCGATTGATCGGTAATTTCTCGGTCGATGATTTTTCGTTTATGCCTGTCGAAAACACCCAGCTTTTTTGGTGTCTCACCGCGCTTGGCTGACATCACATGTGTGAACACTGCATCTGGATGACTACCTGGCGTGAAACTATTGCTGTCTGGCCAAAAAGCTCGGTCAGATGATCTGGGTAGGCCAATCCACTCATCAAAGCCTTGATCAGTCGGATACCTGCCCTCGGTATCACCCAGATGCCACTTCCCAAACAAGCCATTCACATAACCTTCTTTTGAAAGCATCTCGGCTAAGGTAACTTCCCATTTTGTGATGCCGTACCAAACCCCTCTTGGCTCACCTTCAGGTCGTTGGCGTGTGCGAATTCCATAGCGTCCTGTCATTAATGCGGAACGCGAAGGCGTACACTCAGCTTCCACATTGAAATTGTTCAGCTTAAAACCTTCCGCGGCCAGACTATCTATATTTGGTGTGGGTGCACCGCGCATCATACCTCCACCGTAGGCTCCAATTTCACCCCAGCCGAAGTTGTCCATTAGCACAAGAACAATATTGGGTTTATCTTCGTTGGCAGCGCCTGCCAACGACGAGAAAAGAAAGCTCAGCAAACAGATTGTGATAGACATAACTCTACTCAAACCAGGTATTGTCTGCACTATTACCTCCAGAGAGGGCTGATGAATCGGTGTGCTAGTGTACCTGAACCCTAATCAGCAGGCGAAACCCAGGCCCATGCGGTCCAGTAATTTCAACCAAAGACCGCGTTTCCCTCCATTTCTATCGGCCCTTGCTAATTCATATTGTGTGAAACGAACACCTAGCCAACGAAAGGGCTCGGGCGCCCATGGAAGTGGTTTACGGTTAACGAAATCGAGATTGAGGATTTCTGAAGGGCCATAGCCAAGCATTTCAATCGCCACTCTTGCGCCAAACCGTGATGCGCCTACGCCCAAACCGGTGTAACCCACTGACCACGCGACGCGCCCGTTGCAGGCAGTTTCCGGTACCATACAAAAACGCGTGGAACTGGCAATGATGCCGCCCCATTTGTGAGTAAACTTTATCTCACCCTCTAGCTGCGGAAACATTTCAAAGAATTCGCGTGCCAGGCGCTGGTGCCGATCCGGCGCGTTCATGAGCTCATTACGCGTACCACGATTAAAATAGTAGCGGACGTCGCCGCCACCGCCCCAGGTAATGCGATTGTCTTTGGTCAGCCGAAAGTAGTGAAACATGTTCACATAGTCTTCCAAGGCATGACGCGAATGCGCCATGCCCCACCTAATTTTTTCGAGTTGAGCTTGCGTCAGTGGCTCAGTGGCGATCTGATAATCCCAAACAGGTATAGTGCTGCGATTAACTCGCTTGAACGGAGATGTGTAGGCGTTGGTAGCAATAAGCACCTTGGAGCTCGTAATTTTGCCTCCGGCACATTGAGTATGCATATCGTGATTTTGGTCTTGTTCGATGGTCAACATTTCAGTGCCTTCGAATATTCGAACACCATAACGCTCCAGCAGTACCCGCTTTAGCCCCCAGCAAAGACGAGCTGGATCAACCACACCATCGTTGCTTCGAACCCATAGGCCCGCACAAAAAAGCGGGGAGTCTATTTGTGTTTGCACGGAGTCTCGGTCATACCAAACTACTTCCTTGCCCTGCCGACTTAACTCCAGATATTCCTGATAAAGCCTGTGCGCCGCGTCGTCATCTTTGGCAAGCTCCGTCATGCCAGTATTTTCATATCTAGCATCAATATCATATCGCTTTAGAGTGTCCAGCAGCTCAAGAAGATTTTGCTGGCCAAGCGCCTCTAACCGATTAGCTTCGCCCTCAAACCTACGCTGAATATTTGATTCACCGTGAGCGATGCTTGCACAGAGAAATCCACCATTACGCCCGGAAGCACCGTCTGCGATGAATGTTTTCTCAATCAAAATAATGTCGGTATCAGGCGCGCGCTCTTTGGTCTGCAGTGCAGCCCAGAGGCCTGTGAAACCACCCCCAACAATCAACAACTCGCATTGCTGATCAGAATTCAGTGGCGGCATTGGTTGAGGCATATCATCACAGTCGTGCCAAATCGGCTTCATTACTGCATCTTTCAATGCGTTTAAATGGTTTGTCATAAGCACATACCTATAGTGAATGCCACGCTGCAGAAAATAACTCAACTGCAGGCACGGCTCTATCGCATATTCAGCGATCAATGGTAACGCTAAGGTAAGAGTATCGCTAGGATTGGTAGTGGCGCACAACGCCAGACATCATGGCGGTTCGTACTTCAAAGTACGATAATTAATCACTAAAGAACTACTTCTCTGGGAGTCGTTGAAAATAGCCAACACAGTGCTTACACTGTTCGCCCCCATTGGCCGGTGGACAGCACAAGTGAGTATGGCGTTAACAGTATGAGCTATTACCCAACGACTCTAGCCTTTCACGAAGCTGGTCATGCAGTTGTCGGTATTCAGCTGGGTGGACGAATTACCAAACTCAGTATTCGCGAAATCGATCGACTCAATGAACCTTTCTGCATTAAGTTCGAAGAGACTCATGGTATTGATCCTGACCGAAGAATATTGCTGGCCAATGCCGTTACATTATATGCAGGTTTTGAAAGCGACAAACTTGCTGGCTTCGAAGGTGATTTCGTAGACGCCAACGCAGAAGACGACTACGACAACGCTGCCCATCTTTTACGCCGCTGCGATGATGACAACATGGAATTTGAAGCACTTAAGAAAAGGGTTATGCAGTCCGCGGAAAATTTGGTTAAGAAACATTGGTTGAAAATAACAATGATTGGCAGAGAATTACAAAAACGAGAAGAAATCCCCGGCTATAAAGTTATCGAAATGTTGCGACCCTATGAACGATCCGCTGTAGAAAACAAGGAAACTGACATAAGCACTTAGCTTCGCGGCTACCCCACAATCGCTGAGAGTCATTGCTTGGTTTGCTGCCGTTCCAAAGACTTGCGTGCGGCTACCAATTCGCGAACTTGCCCCAGTAATTGCTTTGCGTCATAAACGATTCCGTCTCGAATCGTGTAACGTATTCCTCCTGTTTTTTCCATTTTATTCGTTTCAACGTTTAGTTTTCGATGGCCTGTTCCATAGAGCACTTTGAAATTCTTGATCGGATTTTCATCCACTATCACCAGATCGGCCGCTTTTCCAACCTGTATGGAACCAAGCCTGTTTTCCATTCCCAACAATTGCGCACCATTGATAGTTGCCGCCTGCAAAACTTCAAGTGGGTGAAAACCGGCTTCCTGTAATAGCTCAAGCTCACGAATATAGGCAAAGCCGTACACTTTATAAATGAAACCTGCATCAGAACCGGTAGTTACACGACCACCTGCGTTTTTGAAATCATTGATGAATTGCATCCAACGTCGATAGTTCTGCTTCCACGCGACTTCATGCTCGGTGGTCCAATCGAAAAAGTACGAGCCGTGAACCAATGGGTTGGATTCAAATGCGCGTGTCATATACGGCATGGTGTATTCATCATGCCAGGGCGCGTTCTGCGCACGCATCAAATCCCTGTTTGCTTCGTAAATCGTAAACGTTGGATCAATCGTGAAATCCAACTCAATCAATTCTGCAATCGTTGCTTTCCACACTTCGCTTTCAGGTGCTGCCGCTTGCAACCAAAGCCTGCCTGCTTCAGCAAAACGGTGCTGTTCATTACTGTAGTTATAGTCCAGTGGGTATTGCTGTATACGCTTGTCTTCAAACATGGCTTCGGGCAAGCCATACCAGTGTTCCATGCTGGTGAGACCTAGACGGGCACTGTCCAGCACATTTGTGCTCGTGACAGCAGTTTGGGCGTGATGCATGGTAGTTTTCATGCCCAGTTTGCTGGCTTCATCTATTGCGGCTGCAATCATCTCCGGCGGCGCACCAATCATTTTTATGCCTTGCGCACCCCGTTTCCTAACGTCTCGCACCCATTTTCGCGCAGCGGATTCAGTCTCAAACTGTTCAGGAAACATTGCGAAAGGAATAATGCGTGGGGAAGCAATATCACCTGCCGAACTCAGTTTCGAATGCTGTACAGTCCATTTCAACCCCATGATGGAGCCCACATCGCGTACGGTTGTCACACCGTGCGCCAATGCCAGTTTTAACACGTATTCCGGGTCAGTTAGAGCGCCCGCATACGCGTGCGACGGCGTGCCCAAATGAAAATGCATGTCGATCAAGCCAGGCATCACATACTTACCCGCCGCGTCTATCACCCGAACACTAGCCTCTCCTTCGTCGACCGGGTCCGTCGACGCACCAAGCTGGATACTTACAATTCGATCTTTAGCAATTTCTATGGTAACTGGGCCTTGCAAAGGCGCTCCTGAGCCATCAATCATCATTGCATTTTTGATAATCAAACTCGAAAACGGACCTTCACTTTCAGCGCCTCGCCGCTGCATGAGTGCCGGCTGTTTCACACCCATTGCGAGAGCCGCCGATATGTATTCTTCCCCGGGTTCTGCTTCCAACGCTGGCGATGCAGCAAACACAGTAGTGCAAACCAGTAATAGACCGATTATTAAAATACGCAGGCTTACTTTCATCTTATACCCAAGCTAGAGTTAGGGTTGCGCTAAAGATAACATGTAGGTAATTGATTTTGCAGTGAACTTGGCTTGACTTCATTAGCACGCAGGTGCTAAATCGGCTTAATAACTCTACTAATAAAGGCGACAGAGATGAAAATAAACGCGAAAACTGCACGCGCCCTGCTGTTGTTAAGTCCGTCCATGGCAATTTCCAGTTTCTATGTCCCGCTAGCGACAGCGCAAGATCTGGTACTGGAAGAGATTATTGTTACGGCTCGTAAGCGCGAGGAAAACTTGCAGGAAACTCCGCTTGCCGTCTCGGCCTACAATGGTCGCACGCTTAGAGAAGCCGGCATTGACTCCATGGACGACTTAAATGCGATTGTGCCGGGCATCGATTTACAAAGTGGAAGCGGCGTATCTGGCCGCGCAAACATTTTTATTCGTGGCGTCGGCCAGCGTAATACCGGACCAAATATTGATTCTGGTGTGGGTATCTACCTAGATGGTGTCTATCTATCACGCGCCGACGGTGCATTGCTGGATATGAATGACATTGGCAGCGTACAGGTGCTGCGCGGCCCTCAGGGAACCCTGTTTGGCAAAAACACAACTGGCGGTGCGGTTGCTTTTGAAACCAACCGGCCAGGTGATGAATTCGATATGTCTATTATGCTGCGAGCTGGCGACCACTTTCGCCGCGATGGGTCAGTGATGGTAAACCTGCCACTGGTGGAAGACGTCTTGTCCACTCGCCTGTCGGTAGCGGCCATAAAGCGCGACGGTTTCATGCGCAATATCACTACCGGGAAACTGCATAATGATGAAGACAGAATTTCCGGTGTATGGCAGTTGCGCTGGACACCGAATGACGAAGTCACCATTGATCTAAACACTAACTACTCCAAGACCAACCAAACGGCGCGTGCTCAGAAGTGTTTACCGGTTGAAGGTATCGAAGGCTGGCAAGCACCAGGCTTTGATGCTCTGCTCGTCAACAGCATATTTGCTAGTGACTTGCAGGGTTTGTGCGATGTGTCGGCCAATTTAGGCGAGTACGAGTGGACCGGCGACATTGATCGCAGCACACGATATTTTGCCGAAACCAAGGGCGTGTCGTTAACAGCCGCGTGGGACATCAACGACAATCTATCGTTCAAGAGCATCACTGGTTGGCGTGAAACCCAAGGCGCCAGTGAGAACGACCTTGACCCAACCGCCGCTCACATCACGTTCATCTCTGGCTTGGAACACCCTGAAGCCACACCGGACAAGACCCACCAGATCACACAAGAATTTCAGTTTAACGGTCAGGCCTTTGATGGAAAATTGAGTTATGTAACTGGCGCATTCTTCTTTACTGAAGAAACCGATGAACGAATTCAGGTCAGTGAAGTAGCCGCAGTGGAAATTGCTGCATTGGCAGGGCGCATCGTTACACTGACGTCGCAGAGAACCGAGCTGTTGGCAGACAACGAGTCTTGGGCCGTGTACAGTCAACTGGACTGGAATTTTAACGAAAATTGGCGCGCTACTATCGGCGCTCGTTACACCTCAGAAGACCGCAAGCTGTTCCGTCGCCGCGCAGGTTTGGACCCTAGCACTTTGTCAACCGCACCCGGCCCGGTAATCGATGTGGGTGGTGCCTTTATACTTCCTGTTGCTAACTCCTTTAATACCGCCTGGGGGTTTAATGACGCGTTGGCCGAGGAAACCCGTGGCAGCGTTAGCGCCACTGAATTTACGCCAATGGCCAGCATTCAATACTTGTTTGACGGTGACGGCTTTATTAACGGCGGCAGCGCGTATCTTACCTTTAGCCAGGGCTTTCTGTCAGGCGGGTTGTCGGAAGCACCGCGAGCATCTCCAGATCTGGACGGTGACGGCTTTACCGACGACACCGATGGCGATGGCATTCCGAACGGCGCTCCGTTTGACGAGTTTTTTCCTGAAGAAGTCACCAACTATGAACTGGGCATTAAGCTGGACGCCTGGGATAAACGCTTACGTATGAACGCGGCCTTGTTCTATTCTGACTATGACAACCGCCAACTCACCACCATTGTCATCAACCCCGTAACCAACAGTCCGGCTGGGGCAACCTTTAACGCTAAATCATCATCCATCACAGGCCTTGAACTGGAAACAACCTTGCTGCCTTTTGGTAATCTCGAGCTCACAATGAACGCGTCGTTTTACGATGGCAAGATCAAGGAATACGAAGACACTCGCTTGTCTTTGGTGGAAGTACCTGCAGGGCAAGACTGCGTTGCAGATGGCATTGGCGTTGCTGTTGGACCAGGGTGTGTCCTCTCTCAGGTGATTGATCGCTCGGACGAAGACCTGGCTAGACTGCCCGATAAAACCTTGTATTTCGGCGCCCAGTATCGTTTTGAAGGCGATTACGGCACGATTATTCCACGCGTTCAGTTCAGCAAGAAATACAATGTGGAACGTTGTTTTGAGCGCGGCAGCTGCGAAAGCGGGCTTTGGAATGTCGATGAAACCAACGTCAGTGCCCGAATTAGCTGGCTAACAGCGAATGACCGGGTCAACTTGGCGGTATACGGCACCAATCTCACTAACAGACGAGATATTATTGGAGGGCAACCTCTGGTAGATAGCTACGGTTTCGGTGGTGTGACATTTAGCCCGCCAAGAATGTATGGCGCTGAAATACAGTTTAATTTCTAGCTAGTGTCCATCCGGAAACGGGCTTTCCTGCCCGTTTCCTCTGCCGGTACGCAAAATGCGATTTTGCTTCACTCCCAAAATATTCTAGTTTTGGACAGGAACTAGCTAATCGTTTGCAGCACATCTTTGATGATGGCGGCTAATACCACGCAGTCGCTTTCATCAAAGGTTAATGGCAATCTAATGTCGAGCATGTGCGCCAATACGCGCTGCGTGTTCGGCAATTACGGCAGATCTTGCAGGTAGCGCCAGCTGTCCAGCCGACTTGTATAACCTTGCGGCTCATCACGGCCAAACCATTTAAGTTCTACACCACGCGCTGAGCAGCGCGCAACAAACGATTCAATGTCGGCTGCATTTAGCTGCGGTAGAGAAAATTGCAGCGAGCTGCCTACAAAACTCTCTTTCGCGGGTCGCTCTCGCAGTAATATGCCTTTATCGCCTCTCAGTTCAATTTCCAATACCTTGTATAAACCGTTCCAACGCTCGCACAGTTGCGGTAGCTGGTTCAGTTGCGGTCGAAGAATAGCGGCTCGTAAATTGTCCATGCGGCCGCTGAAGTTTGGGGTAGTGTATTTGACCGCTTCAAACGCAGAATCGCCCGGTGCTGCTCTGTGCTTGCCGTACAACATGTATGAGCCTGAGTAAATAACAGCTCGCGCCATTAGCTGCTCATCATCGCTTGCCAAGAAGCCGCCCTCACCCGAGTTGATGTGCTTGTAGGTTTGGCAACTAAAACAGCTAACCTTGCCCCAAGTACCACTCTTCTTGCCATTCCAGCTCGCGCCCATGGTGTGCGCACAGTCTTCGATCACTGTGATGCTATGCTCAGTGCATATCGCCATCAGCCTGTCCATATCCACCAGATGGCCGCGCATGTGCGAAAGCAACAGATACTGTGCCCGACCTTTGCGCGCCTCTTGCGCTAAGTGCTGACAATCGATTGTGTAATCATCGGTGGTTTCAATAAATGCCGGAACGGCGCCAAGGTTATGGATAGCACCGGGCACGGGCGCCAAGGTGTACGCATTGCACAATACATGGTCGCCGATTTTTACACCCGCGCTGCGCAATGCTATTTGTAATGCATAACCGCCAGACGCGCACGCTAGCGCATAGTTCACGCCCAGGTACGCAGCGAATTCGCGTTCCAGTAAATCGGTTTCAGAGGGCTCATTTTCTATTGCATTGTAACGATGCAGTCGCCCGGACTGCATAACTTTGACCGCAGCGGCAATGCCCTCCTCGGGAATTGGCTCTTGCTGTGTAAACGATTTATGAAATCTGAGATTTTCAGATCCGTTCAAGTTAGCCCACCTCTGAAAAAAAATAAGAAAAATCGTATTTTAGTGTAGAAAACAGAATGCGACGATCGTTGTTATAGTAAGCGCACGCATTGGGCCGCGCTACTCTAACAGGAAATGATGATGCAATACGTACTCTTAATAAACGAAGAAGAAGCAATTTGGGACGGTTACACACCAGAGCAGCAGGATGAAGTGATGGCTGGCTACGGCAAGTTCTCGCAGTATTTGGTCGACAACGGACATATGCGCGGCGGCGAGCGTCTGCAGCCAGTCCATACGGCTACCACGGTGAGGGTCAGGGATGGCGATGTCGCGCTTACCGACGGACCATTTTGCGAAACTAAGGAACAACTGGGTGGTTTTTTCCTGGTGGATGCCGCCGATCTGGACGAGGCGTGCAAGCTTGCCGCAATGATTCCAACCGCCGCCGCAGGTTCAATTGAAGTTCGGCCCATCTGGCTAATGGATGAAGACTGAGCGGGTCGCAGAGCGTTTTCGACATGACGAAGAGCTCAATGAGTTTTGAGCAGTTGTACCGTCAACAATATGGCCAGTTGCTGGCCCTTGCAACAGGCATTGTCCGTGATCTGGGCCGCGCTGAAGACTTGGTTCAAGCCAGCTTCGTTAAAGCAATGACACGCTGGCCAGACGCCCGTTATCCAGACCATGTAAATGCCTGGTTGGTAACCGTTACGCGCAATGCCGCGCTGGACGGCATTCGCCACAACACTATGCAGGCTGGCAAACTGGATGAAATTGTCATGGAGATAAGCAACGAGCAAACTGGCACAGGCGAGCTGGACACGGACCAGCATCCGGCAATGAGTGATGACATGCTTAGATTGATGTTCACTTGTTGCCACCCGGCGCTCAACATTGATGCCCGAGTTGCCTTGTGCCTGAACACGATATGCGGGCTGAAAACCGAACAGATTGCCCGCGCGTTTGTTATCAGTGACGCCAGCATGTCGCAACGATTATGGCGTGCAAAAAACAAAATACGTGACGCCGGCATACCCTATGAAATGCCCGCCGAAGATGAATTACAGACTCGCTTGCAATCGGTGCTGGCAGCGATCTATCTCATTTTTAACGAAGGTTGGTTAGCCAGTGGTGAGCAACATCAGCGCATGGAGCTCGTGAACGAAGCGCTGCGCCTGGGGCAAATACTTACACAAACCCTGCAAGACGATTCAGAAGTTCGCGCCTTACTGACACTGATGGTTCTTCAGCACAGTCGCCGCCACGCACGCTTCAGTGCGGATGGTGAAATCGTGCTATTGGCGGACCAGGACAGATTGCTTTGGCAAACAGACGAAATTCAACAGGCCACTAACGCTCTTGAGCAGATATTTTCCAGCGGACATGGGCAGGGACGCTACGCATTAATGGCTGCGATCGCGGCCACACATTGCAACGCTGCCCACGCCTCGCTGACCAACTGGAATGAGATAGTCGTTCTCTATGAGGCTCTGATGACCGTCGACCCGTCGCCTGTTGTCGCATTGAATCATGCGGTTGCGGTCGGCGAGCGAGATGGCCCCACCGCCGGCTTGCGCTTGGTCAACGGATTGAAGGAGGTCGCGATGATGCAGCGTTATCATCTCTATTATGCAACGCGTGCCGATTTTCTACGCCGCTTAAACCAGAATTCGGAAGCAGCACAGGCCTATCAGCAAGCTCTGGACTGTTCCCCGGGTTTAGCGGAACAAAAGCTATTAAGACGGCGCTTGGCGCAAATGAGTAGCTAAACAGATTCCAGCCGTAGCTTTCAATCCCTTGTATACTATCCAGCCCGTATTCAGGAATAAGAACAATGGCTCAAACTCTAGATCATGAAATAGTCTCTATCTATCCATTCAACGATGCAGAAATTGACGAGATGATGAATACATCCAATGAATGCGTATTGATGTGGGCAACCAAAGACGGTTGGCCGGTAGGTGTGACCCATGCATTTGTTTGGCACGAGGGAAAGATCTGGTTAACGTTTGCAGCCCATAGGCACAGAGCCGCTGCCATTCGGCGTGATAATAGAGTATCAGTGGTGGTCAGCAGTGCTGGTTACCCGGAACAAGACGACAGCAAACCCAAAGGGGCCATTACGTTTAAAGGCACTGGCCGCTTTCTCGATGACGATGCAACCAAGGATTGGATGTATACCGCGTTATCAGCAAAGCTGAATCCAGACAGCGATGAAGGCAAAACGTTTTTCTACAATTTACTCAATTCACCGCTACGTACCATTTTGGAAGTCACGCCAAGCAAAAAGATCATGTACAACGGTGCGACAGCCGAGAAGCACATGGCGGGTACCGCGACAGAAGAGGAATTGGGCGAGCGCCTGTCGGCTGACACAGACAGAATGAATGCGGAGCGCGCGCGACGCGGTTTGGACCCACGCTAGGGCATTAAGCCAGACACTCGTATGCAGCCGCTAATAACGTAGCGGCTCGCATGTCACCTGTTGTTCCCGAGCGCATACGGTTCATAACATAGGCAAAACTCATCTCGGCATCCAGATCAATCTGCGACAGAGAACCGCCCCACCCTCCCCAATAGCACGCATTGGCATTAGGACTAAATTCTCGCGATTCAGTGTTAAGCCCAAATCCCATACCAAATCGCACAGGGGTGCCAAGTACCAGATCTATACCATTGGTTTGTTCGTCGAAAATTCGTCGACAACCCGCTTCAGACAACAAACGAATGCCATCGACCTCACCACCACGGGCAATTGCGCTATGGATGCGTGCCACAGAACGTGCGTTACCATGGCCATTCGCCGCCGGTATCTCTGCGCCACGCCAGGCTTGGGTTCTTGGTGCCAAAGCATCCATTGTAGGGTTGTTCATTGTTCTAGCAGCAACGGAGTCGGTGGGCATGCCCTGCATATCTCTGGGCTCCGGTGGCTGCAAAAATCCGATTCTGGGCAGCAGCGATTCAGATGTACCTATGTGGAAGTCAGCACCCAGTGGTTCAGCCACCTGTTCTTTAAAAAACACACCGAGTGTTTGCCCGGTAATTCTACGCACTAATTCATTCTGCAGGTGACCTTGCGTAATAGCGTGATAGCCGCTCTCAGTGCCCGGCACCCACCAGGGCGCTTGCGCTTCTAACAATTTTATTATTTTTTCGTGATCGCAAAAATCATTCATCACGATTGGCTGCTCCACTGACGCCAAACCAGCCGAGTGACTCATGATATGCCGCACTTCTATATCTTGCTTTCCATTCTGCGCGAATTCTGGCCAGTAACTTGCCACCTTTTCATAGAAATCAAGCTCGCCACGGTCTGCTAGCATCAGCATCACTATGGCTGCCATGGTCTTGGTGGTAGACCAGACATTAACGAGTGTGTCTTGCTGCCACTTTTCACCATCAGCGTCTACCATCTCTCCTGCCCATAGATCAACAACGCCAACACCTGATACCGTCAGCGCCACACTGGCGCCAATATCCAGCTCCGATTCGAAATGTCTGGTGAAGGCCTCTTTTACAGCAGTAAATTCGGGCGCGCAGTAACCCTGAACATCGATGGTCATGAATTGTTTTCCAACTCTGTTAAGCGTGGCCGGGCGGGAGGGGGAATCAGGCTTTGATTCGCTGCAGTAAAGCCTTGCATTCGTCTTCGCCGAAGTACCTTGGCGTAGGGTAACCACTCCCTTCTGCTAGCGAGACTTTTACCAGTTCATCAAGGTCTTCATCTTTGATTACGTCGGTGGCCTCTGGAATACCAATCTCACGATTAAGCGCCCAAATACGCTCAACCAGCTTGTTCGCGAGATTCTGGTCCGATTCACTCGCGTCACCGATACCGGCATGAACCGCTATTTCCGCCATTTTTTCCGACGCGTCCGCTTTTAGTAACTCGAGAACATGCGGCAACACCATCGCGTTGCCCAGACCATGTGGCACGCCATAACGTGCACCAAGATTGTGTGAGATCGCGTGTACATAACCTACTAGCGCCTGCGTAATTGCCAAACCGCCATAATAAGAGGCCAGTGCCATCGCTTCGCGCGCTTCGAGGTTGTCGCCATTTCTGCACGCTTCTGGCAAGTGCTGAAATACCAGCTTCGCAGAAGCCAAGCCGTAAAAATCCGTTTCGGTGTTGCCTATTGTTCCGATATAGGATTCGATTGCATGAGTTAATGCGTCCATGCCAGTTGCAGCTGTGATGTGCGCCGGCAAACCCCGCATAAGAACCGGGTCAAGCGCCGTCGCCTTGGGTATCATACTGTCGTCGATAACACCGCCTTTGTCATGTGTTTCATTGTCCGAAATCACCGCTATGCAGGTTCCTTCTGAGCCGGTACCGGCCGTTGTTGGAATAGCAAAAAATGGTACGGTGGGCAGCTTGCATTTGTTGACACCGATACAGTCTTCCGCAGAGCAGTCGTTAGCCGCAGCCAGTGCAATCACCTTGGCGCAATCAATTGACGAGCCGCCGCCAATGGCCAGTACGGCTTCGCAGCCGTCTTTCCTCAAAATGCCTAGGCCCTCATTAACCAATTGCGCTGTTGGATCCGGCAAAACACCATCGAACACTGTGGCGCTGATATTGGCGTTGGCTAAGGTTGCAAGCGCCTCGTCAAGAATGCCCAGTTCACGCAACGGTTTATCGGTAACCACCAACAACTTATAGATACCAAACTGCGATATGGTTTTACATAGCTCGTTACTGGAACCTTCGCCAATAAAAGCCATGGGCTTGGGTTGAGGTTTGCTCAACATGCCGCCAACCAGTTTCAGTTTGGTTCTGTAGAATAATTCTTTATAAAAAGCCGGCACGATTAATCCTTGTAAAGTACAGCGCACTAACCGCGGATTCTCACTCTAGTAGCGCGCTTTAAGAAATTGAAGACGAAGTCTACACCATAAGACTGATGAATTTCCGCATTCCATTGATTGCTCGTCTTTAAACGCCTCTTTCGAGCTTAGTCATCTCATCGTGTTTTCGGCCCAACCAAAGTGAGGCCCCTGCCCAGATCAAAGCCAGTGGTACAGCCATAAACGCGATATTGGCAATACTGAATCCGGCGCTTCGCAACACACCGGAAAGACCAGCCGCAATTGCATCGCCGCCTCTATAAACTGAGGTATCGACAAAGTTCTTTGCTTTGTACTTTTCTGTCCGACTCAATACTACATACAAAGCCTCACGAGCCGGGTTGATAATAGAGTAATAACCCGCCCGCCGTACAACCTGCAAACTGATCACAACCACTAGCATTGATATTCCAAGCGACGGCGCCAAACCCAGCATTACCAAACCAAGAGTAAGCACTACAGGAACGATTGCCAGCGTTTTACCAATGCCCAGCCAACTAATCAACTTACTGGTTACAAACAGCTGAATAACGATGGTCAGAACGTTCACGACTAAATCAACTCGGGCAAACATTACTGTGCGTGTCTCGGAATCCGAAAAATACTCAGCGATAATTTGCACCTGCTGAAAATAAAGAAACGTCGACAATATGCTGTAGCACAACATCAACACGCAGATACCAAGCAAATAGGGTGAGCGCGCCACCAATGTGACACCTGCCCATACACCTCCTTGCAAAACCTGCTCCTTGTTTTCTTTACTTGATTCCGCAGTTTCCGGATACAAGCTTTCTTCAATTTCGCCCATCAACTCATCTGCGCGAACAATACGACTAATGCAAACAATGGCAAACACCAGAAACAAGGCCGACACAAGCATCAGGCTTTGCTGACCGACTATGCCGATCAGCGTCGATGTAATCGTGGGGCCTGCAATGGCGCCCGCTGATCCTCCTGCGGCAATAAAACCAAACAAACGTTTGGCCTGAGCGTCAGTGAATACGTCGGCCATAAAACTCCAGAACACGGAAACAACAAACAGGTTGTAAACGTTCACCCAGAGATAAAACCCTTGCGCCAGCAAAGTTGATTGCCCAAACCCTTTAAATGCCAGATAAAAAAGCACCAAGTTTACGATAAAAAACAGATAAATAACCGGCAAGAACTGACGCCTTGGCCAACGCGATGTGAGCCAACCAAACAGCGGCACCAGTGCCAGCATCGCGACAATGGTGACCAGATACAAAATCTGCAAGCCATCAACGCCGGCGCTAATGCCCATGGCATCGCGAATAGGTCGCAAAATATAGTAACTGCATAGCAGGCAGAAAAAATAAACGAACGCCCAGGCCAGCGTTGCTTGCTCATGCGCTTCAACGTCAACCAGTTTTCTAATCATTGTTATGGAGGCTATCGAAACGTGCTCGCCTTGGTCTCGACAATGCGCAATAGATCGCGCAGAGCTCTTAGAACAGGCTCAATAAAACTGCCTTCCGCGCGCGAGACCGCTGTGGTTAGATCTAAAGACAAACACAGATTTTTGGTAATTGCGGACTTGCATAACAACAGCGAATCATCGGCGTAAATACTCTCGGTTAATTGCGTAGCATCATCACCAGAGTCGCAGGCGGCGATAACAAGCGCCGTGATCGCAAGCCCAAGTCGCCTGAGCGAACCTAAAACGGATTTGTTCATTTTTGTCTCTTTCGCACGATCTGGATTACAACGGCCTGGGTGTGTTCAATTCTCTCGCATTATCGCGAAGAATCCTTTGTTTATCGGCCTCACTGAATTTTGACAACTCCGCCACATAATCAAGTGGCTGAGGCATGCCTTCAATATGCGGCCAATCAGAGCCAAAAATAACGCGGTCAACGCCCATGTACTCAGCCACCTCATTGACATCGTCTTCCCAAAACGGGTTTATCCACACGTGTTGCCGGAACATCTCGCCTGGATCTTCCTTGTAATACCCGGCAGACGCAAGTCGTCTTTTCGATTGCTCAAGCTTGCGAAACAAGTCGGGCAAAAATTCGGCACCGTTTTCAACTGAGGCAATACGAACATTTGGGAAGCGCTCAAACAAGCGTTCATAGGTAAGGGTGATCAGAAAATCATAGGCCGCGCGCTCAATATTAAAATGCTTGATATTGGGTGCGAATGACTGATTCTCAAAATCTGAACTAAACCCATCGCTGACGTAACCGTGTGTTGTGTAACCCGAGTCCGAGGCATGTACAACCAGAGTAATGCCACTCTCATTCAAGCGCGCCCAAAACGGGTCGAACATTGGGTCGGATGGCGAACGAACACCGTCATGCTTGGTAAGGACAGACGCTGGACGCATCACCACCACTCTAGCGCCCTGCGCGAGAGCCCATTCCAACTCCTTGCATGCCCAATCCACGTCACACAGGGAGATATAGGGTGCTGCAAAGATACGATCCCTAAAGTTACACCCCCAATCTTCTTGCAACCAACGATTGAATGCGCCAAACAGCGTGGTCACTGCTTCGGTGTCGTGTTTTAGCAGTTCTTCATACAGCACTCCCAGCGTTGGAAATAACCACATTGCCTCAAGGCCCTGTTCTTCAATTTTCACCAAGCGCGATTCGTTGTTAATGTAATACTCTGGCAAAGGCTCGCGAGCTTGCATCAAATCAAGCGCTTCCTGACCCAGGGGGTTACCACGCAAATAATCAGATATAGATCCTGGCAACGCTATTGGGTTCCAGGTTGGGTTTTTCACGGCCTTCGCCAGTTTTCCACCCACAAGGTGATGCTGGCGACCATTAATCGTCGCCCATTGAACACAGCGCGCTTGCATTTTCGCAGGTACGTGGCGCGTGAACGCATCAAGGCCCTCATAATAATGATTGTCTGCATCAAACACTTTGTAATCGGGCAAAGAAATGGGATTGTTCATCAAGACCTCATAAATTTATGCATTAACAATTATCGCTGCAAACCATTTTAGAGAATAGTTACAACTGGGTAGTACGGCTGCACAAGTAAAGGCCACAATACTAGTGAATATGACTGGAAACCCACAGACAAAACAGCGAAATACAAAGTAAGGCTGTCAAAAATAGCAACGCCAGATCGTAATTCGCGTAGCGCTCGTACAACGATGCGCTGGATAACACAGCAATCCCCATAACCGGCAGAATAAACAGGTTTGATACCCCCATTGCTTTACCAAATTCGTTTTCGTCCACACGCTGGGATAGCAGCATCGTATACAAGGGTATTGCCCCGCCCATGGCGAAGCCGGCAATGGCTACCAAACCGATAACAAAAGCGGGTGCTGGATTTTGTGCATATAAAATTAGTGCTGTGCCGCTCAAGGCAATCATGCAGGCAAACAAATTCTCAGGCTTTATTCGATCAGCGAGATAACCAAATATCAACGCACCCGGTATACCCATCCAGAAACTCAGCGCCAGCACACTGGCCTGCTGCATAGCATCCATACCAATTGTTGCAAGAAATGCGGCAATGTGAACAGTCCATGCCATTGTAGCTCCCATCAGCAGCGCATACGCAAGCACTGTCCAAAGAAAAACCCTTCTCCGCAAAACATCGAACTTTTTCGAGTCCGGCTGATTCTTTTGCCGGATCATACTGTCATCAACGGCAAACCTCGCCGGCACATTCCACCAGATAAGCGGCAAAAGCAGCACGCACAAGCCGGCAAACACCGCCAGAGTGGCTTGCCAGCCAATAATAGGAATACAAACACCAGCCAGTGCCGCGAACAGACCAGAGCCCAGCGGCGGGCCAATACTCATAATACCCAGTGCCCGACCACGATCAACAGAAAAATAGCGGGTCACTAATCCGGCACCTACCAAAGGTCCTATGGCGGGAAAACAACAACCAATTGCAAAGGCAACAATCGCTAACATCCACAGTTGATGCGCCAGCGAACCGGCTGCAAATGCAGTTAGTATTAACGCGGCACCGAACATCATTATTCGACGCGGATGACCTTTATCCAATTGACTGCCTACTACCAAGCCGCCCAACGACATAGCCAGCATAATGATGATTTGACCAGAGCTGATCACCGTACGCGATGCGCCAAAGCTCTCTTCCAGTGGTTGCAGAAATAGTGGAAACGTGCCGTAGCTCATACCAATAGCGAAGCCCTGGGATATAGTTACGGTGAGCAGTAGGCGGCGCTGTAATGCATTCATTCGCAGTTTCGACATCCGGGAGAAATAGGAGAAGCAAGAGAGCCTCTTAAATTCAACGGCCGAGCTTAACCCGGCACACCGGGTTGCGTATACTCTGCGGGCACATTGAGAGCTTACAATGCATCCAGCATGAACGACCCCGATATCCGTATTTTCGAATTTTTACAGAAACAACTGCAACATAATGGTCATGCCTGGTTATGCACTGTAGTACGTACTTATGGCTCATCACCGCGCCCTCCGGGTTCGATGATGGTATGCGCAAGTGAAGGAGCTCTTTGCGGTTCTCTGTCGGGCGGCTGCGTGGAAGACGATCTCGTGGGTCGCTTACTTGACCCTGGGGACAAGTTCCGCGGCACTCCCATACTAACAACTTACGGAGAAACTAAGGAGGAAGGTGAACGCTTCGGCTTACCTTGTGGAGGACGGCTGGATGTGGTGGTAGAGCATATAGAACATGACAAGGCAAATTTGACGGATCAAGTTTTGAGTAGCTTACGACAGCGCAAAGGAGTGCTCCGAGAAGTTGATCTTAAAAGCGGCAAATGGGCCTTAAACATCACCAATGAATTCTCTGAGCCACGACTAGAAAACCAGGTTTTTTCTCAAGTTCATGGCGCAGAATTCAGGCTTGTATTGATCGGTATTGGAGCACTGGCAGAGTCGCTGGCAGAGATGGCGTTAACCCTCGGGTATGAGGTTATTGCCTGCGACCCACGCGCAGAGCGAGTCGCGCAATGGGATGTGGATGGCACCACTGCTCTTCAGGGAATGCCAGATGACCTGGTCAGAAAGCTCGCAATCGATGAACGCAGTATTGTACTCACTCTAAGCCATGACCCGCGCATTGACGATATGGCATTGATGGAAGCACTGCTTTCCCCGGCAATTTACGTTGGCGCTCTTGGATCAGTGCGCACCGCAGCAAAGCGCAGAGAGCGCCTTAATGCACTGGATATTCCGCCCGAAGCTATCGACCGACTGCATGCGCCCGTTGGGCTGGCTATCGGCGCGAAAACACCCGCCGAAATTGCGATTGCTATCCTCGCCGAGTTAACCCAAATGCGGCGCGCGCTTCGAGTAACGAAGCTATAGTGTGCTAGACAGAATCGGTGTGTTGGCGTACCGTTGCTGCAGGTGTTTTGGCTTTGTCGCTACCTGATCATCTTGTGCACAACAACACCCACAGCTGATTGCTTAATCACCAAAATCAGACCAGTGGTACACACTTGCGAAGGTAGATGTAAGCTCAATTGCTAACCTCTATTAAGTGCAAGGCATTTTTTGCCTGATGTTCAGATACGTTCAAATAGGTTTGGGAATTCGTTATGTGGAAAGGGTCAACTGTTCTGGTTACGGGTGGAGCCGGCTTTGTCGGTTCAAATCTGGTTGATGGCTTGTTAGCCAAAGGCGCTAACGTGCGGGTTCTGGATAATATGTCCGGCGGCAGCGAGGAAAACCTCGCTCACTGTATAAATGACATTGATTTACATCTTGCTGACCTGAAAGATGCAGCAGCCGTTGATAAAGCCGTTAAAGGCTGTCAGAGCATATTTCATATGGGTGCCAATGCGTCTGTTCCCAGATCGGTTGACGATCGAGAAAACGACTTTGAAAGTAACGTTGTCGGCACTTACAACATTGCCGATTCCATGATAAAGCACAATGTCGAACGAGTCTTATACGCGTCCACTGCGGCAGCCTATGGCACGCCTCAATACACGCCAGTTGATGAAAAGCATCCTTTAGACCCTGTCAGCCCTTACGGCGCGACAAAACTCTGCTCAGAGCGCCTTTTGTTCGGATACTCGCAAGTATTTGATTTTGATTTAACAGTTGTACGCATATTCAATACCTATGGTCCTCGCCAGCGGCATTACGTTGCGTATGACTTGATGATGAAGCTCGCGAAAGACCCGACCAAACTTGAGGTTCTGGGCAGCGGTAAACAACTTCGCGATTACTGTTATGTTGACGACATGGTAGCGGGATTAATGTTTGCTGCTGAACGCGCGACTAATCCGGGACAGGTTTTCAATATATCTGGCGGCAGAACAGTATCGATACGGGAATTGGTCAGCCTAATTATGGATACATTGAACCTAAAAGACACGGAAGTGACCTATGGAGCCCCATCATGGAAAGGTGATATTGATGTACTTTCCGGAGACGTTAGCAAAATTACAGACGCGGGCTGGGCACCTACTATCTCCATCGAGGAAGGCTTGCGTCGATTAGCGGTCGAGCTGGGTTTGATTGACGATAGCGCCGAAAAGCGTTGCGTCAATGGCTGATATATTACGCGTTGCCCTATTAAGCGACTACCCGCTCACAGAAGACGGCACTCAAAGCGGCGGAGTTATATCGGTTACGTACGCGCTGGCGCACGCACTGGCAAGACGCGAAGATGTTGAATGCCACGTTGTGGCGTCCGCTGATAACGTCGTAGAAACATACCGTCAAGTAGGCAATCTTCATATCCATTTCGCGACGCGGCTGGACCTTCCCAGATTGCTTACCGACCACCTTTATGATGTACCGAAGCTAAGAAACATTGTTCGGGACATAGACCCGGATGTGGTCCACGGAGAAGGTCAGGATCGGCATGGTCTGGCCGCGATTGCCAGTGGCTATCCGAATGTCGTGACGCCACACGGCGTGGCGTTCATCGAAGCTGGTTTGCAAAAAGGCGTATTTGGCCCCTTGAAGGGCTGGTTGATGGCGCGCAATGAACGGCTGGTGTTTGAAAAGTCCCAAGACCTCATCATTATATCTCGCTACTTACCTCAGATTTATGGCGACTTGCTGCAATCCAGGACCCATTTCATAGAAAACCCTATCGACCCCGCTTTTTTCTCGCTTGAACGGGACGTAGTACCAACCCGATTATTGTTTGTGGGCACGGTGGTACCGAGAAAGCGCGTATTAGATGTTGTTAACGCATTTGCCAAGCTAGTTGAAATGCGACGGGCAGAAAGCCTGGAATCGGATTCAATTGAATTACGTATTGTCGGACCAGTATTTGGTGATGAATATGAGACCTCGGTTAGAGATCTGGTGTCGTCGAAGAATTTGGACTCGCAAATCTCAATCACTGGAGCTGTGAGCCAAGAGCAGTTAGTGCAAGAGTTTCAGCGAGCCGGCATGCTTTTGTTAGCCTCGCAGGAGGAAACAGCGCCCCAAGTTATAGCTCAATCGCTTGCGTGTGGCCTTCCAGTTGTAGCATCGAAAGCCGGCGGAGTGCCCTATATGGTGGAACACGAGAAGACGGCGATGTTATTCGAACCGGGCGACACTGAGGACTGCGCCAATCAGATAAATCGCTTATTGAATGATCCTGAGTTACGCGGGCAAATGTCTGCGCATATTGTGAACGAAGCACGAAAGAGATTTCACCCGGACTCCATAGCTGCAGCGACTGTTGACGTTTATCGTCAAATTACTGGTTAGTTAGCCTTGTAATCGTTTGGCGGCCAAGGGTTTTGGATATACTTTCGTGGCTCTTTTGATGTCGACCCTTTGGCAGGTGAACCAACAGCAGTATGGCAAGCCGCCACATTTCTTGTGACAACTGCTCCAGCACCTATAGTTGCACCTTCGCCAATCTTAAGGTTCCCTACAATGCTCACGCCGGGACCAATGTACACATTGCTGCCGACCAATGCCGCACGACCTTCATTCGCCCCAATGGTAGTGAACTGCGAAAGGTTGACATTGTCTCCAAGCTCGGCGCTATGATTTACAACAACACACATGTGGTGACCAAGAAACAATCCATAGCCAATTTTAGTATCCCACTGAATTTGTATAGAGTACTTGTCTGACAGAAAATTATGCATTCGCTTCGCGATAAACCTGAGTAAAAAAAATCGTGCACGGCACAAGCGGAACCAAAAACAATATTTGACAGAACGGTTAAACAGCAGGGCTTTCAAGATGCTGTGCACATCATATTTACCTGTGCTTCTATAGCAATCACTCCGTATATATTCGGCTATTTCCTCAAGTGATTGCCTATGCTCAGCTAGCATTTCTCGATCATATCTCGATAAATGCGTGCGATGGTCTGTACGCCATTTTTTTGCTCAACGTATCGCTTCGCATCATGATCGATGCGTTCCATTGCTTCTTCATCGCCAAGCAATTGTGGTATTGCGGCAGCCATGGCGTCCAAATCACTAACGGCAGAACCAAGCTTGTATTGCTTGATAGTTTCGTCAGGGTCAAAGAACGATACTACCGGTTTGCCGCAAACCCAAGCTTGCAAAAAGGTATTGGGAAAGCCCTCAATGTCTGAGGTATTCACAAACATCCGGGCGCGCCTGAAAAAGGAACCAATTTGGTGATAAGGCACTGCGCCGAGAAATTCGACATTGCTTGCCGCTTTTGCCAGTTCTGTGACTTCAGTATACAGCTGCGCTTCTTCTTCCATTGGCCCGCCAATCATCACAAAATTCAATGCCGGCAGCCGACGGGCAAGCTGCAGCATTACATCCGGGCGTTTGCACTCTCGAATATTGGCAACCCAAAGTGCGTCTATAGGCTCCACATTGACATCAACACTTGATGGCTCATCCACAGCCATATCAACAACAACACTATCGAGATTGTAGTGACGCTTTAACAGCGTTTGTTGATACTCGCTTTGAGCGGAAACAATATGCGCACGCTTAAGCCCATACTCGTATATTTTTTTGTCCCTTGCATACTGGATTAACAGCTCCTCGGGCACGCAATCAGAGTCTGATGCCAACCGAAAAACGAATTGGCGTTTATAAAGTTTGCAGTAAGCTGCCGCGTAGCCGGTATAAACTCCGGCGCAGGATTGAAAATAAACATCTGCATCAGCTTTAGCCATCGCCGAAAAAATTGAGGTCATTCTGGGATAAAAAAAACGCACGCCTGGAAGCCCTTCATCCTTATCAAAGGTTTTCCACACAGTTACGCCATCAATTTCTTCACCCTGGGGCTGTCCGTAGTCGTAGACAATGGTGCTGACTTCATAGCCCAGTTTTACAAACGCTTTGGCTAGAATTACTTGCTGGATCGACTCTCCGCCGAAAAAATGACCCGTAACTTCAGGGTTTAGAACCGGGTAGTTGTCGGGACCTATGAAACAAATGCTTTTTGGCATTAAAGAAATCTTACGGAGTTAATTAGGGTTTTAATCGATACCTAAGATTAGCAGCTGCACTCTTCCGTCGCTAGCGTACACCGTTCATCGTCTTTTACACCAAAAAGTAGGAAATCGGGGCGTTTACTATCTGATCGCGAGTTTTCGCCTTTGTCTCCGCTATTCTTAATATAGGCAGATATACCTTGGCTACCCCACATTTCATGGACGAAAAAGTGAGCAACAATAAACGGCTCGAAATTCCCGAGGCTGAAATTTACGAGTTCTTGCTAGCCTCTCGGCGCAAACAACTGCTGTGGATTACAGCACTACTCGCTGGCTTGGTAGGCAGTTTAATACTGCTGCGCACGGTAATGCTTGGCTCAGGAAATTCTTTATACGCCGGTCCCATGGCGTTCACTGGCCTGATTCTTTTGTTCACTGCATTAAAGTTCGGATTCTCTACTCGCTACGCAGCTGTCATTTTGCTTGGGCTATTAACCAGTTTGCTGGCATTACTGGGTTTATTGTCTGGGGGATTGGACGGACCAGTAATCGTTGTCGCGCCGTTCATACCATTGCTTGGTACATTGATTCATGGTCGGCGCGCAGGCATTGTCTGCGCAGTGATCTCAACATGTATTATCATCGCCTTCGCGATCGCCCACACTAATGGCGCTGACTTTTATTCTCACGGATACAACATCGAACAACGAAGTGTTGCCAGGGCTGCTTTTTTGATTGCATTCATACTCGCAAGCACTTTCGTAGGAAACTACTACGCCCGCATCAGTGACGCAATGGCCGCCTCAATATGGCAACACGCAACACACGATCATCTAACCGGGCTCGCCAATAGGCGCAGCTTGGACGACTCGCTTGCCAGAGAGCTGTTTATTGCGCGTCGGGCTAAGTCTTCGCTATCAGTGATGTTGATCGATATCGATCACTTCAAGAAGTATAACGACATCAATGGGCACATTATGGGTGACAGGTGCCTAAGAAGGGTAGCGGACAGCTTACGGAAAAATATCATGCGGCCGGCGGATATTGTTGCGCGCTTTGGTGGAGAAGAGTTCGTGATTTTATTGCCCGATACACCGATGGAAAATGCAATAATGGTCGCCGAAAAGGTCAGAAAAGGCGTCGAGAAGTTGGAGATGCCTTACTGTGCAGACGAGGAGACCTATGTCACCATCAGCATTGGCGTGGCTTCCTCCTTGAGTAACAACAATTACGACGCCGAGCAGCTGCTTAGTATCGCAGACAAAGCTCTCTATCAAGCAAAGGCAAATGGCCGCAATCGCTTTTCAATTGCCGCTATAACCGATGAATCTGCCATTGGCACCAAGCCCGCTGCCAATGATGGCCAATCGATAAGGTCGCGGCAAGCCTGATTCTCATAGAATAGACCCCATACTGGCAACCACCCAGCGGGTCAACTATGTGCAGAGAAAATCCACTTAAGGGTAAACACGCGTTTATCACCGGCGGATCGGGCGGCATTGGCGGTGCCGTCGCAGCTGCATTGGCCAGCGATGGCGCCGCAATAACGCTGATGGCGCGCGATTTGGAGCCGCTCGGTAAGATGCGAGAATCACTCATTCGAGAATCACCTGATGCAGAAGTACATTGTGTAGCCGGTGACGCATTAAGCGAACAAGACGTGCAAGCTGCCATTGATGAGGCCACTAACCGCTTCGGCTCAATGCATATATGCGTACCGACCGTCGGTGGCGGTTCCATTCGACCATTACTTACTCATTCCGCTAAAACGTTTATGCAAGACATCGAATTGAACATTCTGTCGTGCTTTCTGGCGGTCCGCTACTGCGTTCCGCACATGTCGAAAGCCGGTGGTGGCAGCATCGTGTTAATATCTTCAGACGCGGCAAAATTAGCCTTTCCCTGGCTGCCTGCCTACTGCACAGCGAAAGCCGGCCTGGAAGGCTTGACCAGACAGTTGGCAGAGGAATTGTCCAGGTACAACATCCGCGTAAACGCGGTTAGACCTGGTCTTACACGCACTCAATGCACCAAAGCCATTTTTGAAAACGACGAGGTTGTGCGGCAATTTGCTGCGCAGAAACCGCTGGGGCGTCTGGGTGAACCGTCAGATATAGCGGCCGGCGTTCGTTATCTGGCAGGACCGGAAGCAAGTTGGGTGACAGGTCAAAGTCTTGCTATTGAGGGCGGCAATGAGCTCAGGGCAGCAGCCGATCAAGGACCGCTAGTGGAGCAAATATTCGGCAAAGAGGTATGGCAAAAAGTGATGGCAGGCGAAGATCCAGGCCCGGTTTAATGGCGCATTAGCCCAAACGGCGTACAATACACAGCGAACTAGCGCTACAAGTTTTCGCTTGGTCGATCAATGATGGAGACAGTTTATGAATGAAGCATCACCCAACACAAGCCCCGTGATTTTACCCACCATCAGTGAATATTTAAACCACCATGCTGATCAACAAGGTGATCGTATTTGGTTGCGTGATCGCGCGGGCGACGAATTTACTACATGGACATGGCAGCAAGCCCGTCAGGAAGCGCATGCCGTCGCTGCGTGGATGGAGCAACATTTCGGCTCTGCTCAACACGATGATCACGGAACGGTTATGGGCATTTTGTCAAATAACCGAGCGCACTGGATGCTGGCCGATATGGCCATGGTGTGCTCTGGCAATGTGTCTGCACCGCTTTTCACCACCATGTTAGCCGACACCGCGCAGTACATACTCGATTTCACTAAAGCGCGCGCTATTGTCGTTGGACAAGCCGCTAACTGGGATAGCATCAAGCAGATACTGCCGAAGGATATTGAGGTGATTGCGCTGCCCGGATTTGACCCAGGAGTTGATCACATTCAATGGAATGATGTACTCAAGGATTTCCGCGGTCAATCACCCTCATACCAGGTGGATCGGCAGGATTTGGTGACCTTACCGTTTACGTCCGGCACAACAGGATTGCCAAAAGGTGTCATGCAAAATCATGACTCCATGCTCATTCCAATGCAACGCGCTGGCGAATCGTTCCAGATGAAATCGGAACCACGCTTTCTTTCCTATTTGCCATTGGCACACATTGCAGAAAGACAATTGGTCTGGATACAAAGCATGGTGCATTGCGGCGAAGTGACGTTTAACGAAGATCTGAGCACGCTTGCCAGAGACATGGCCGACACCAAACCCACTTTTTTCTTCGGTGCACCAAGAGTTTGGGAGCAGCTACACCAAGGGCTGCTAGCCAAACTCGGTGGCCAACAAGCACTGGACGATGCACTTGCACAAGACAAAGAAGGTACTCAGCAGTTTTTGCAAGCGGTATTAGGATTGCACGAAGCTGAATACATGCTTACCGCAGCGGCACCTACTCCGCCGGCCTTGATCGAATGGTATGAGAGCATAGGAATTACCCTGTTTGAAGGCTATGGACAAAGCGAAGCGATGGGACTTATAGGCAATTCACCTGAGCACCGCCGCGTCGGTTCAATTGGCAAGCTCATTGAGGGCGTTGAAGCAAAAATTCTTGATGATGGTGAGTTGTGTGTTAAATCAACTGGTCTTGCACCGGGTTATTTCAACAACCCTGAAAAGACTGCGGAGACGTTTGTTGACGGCTGGGTTCATACCGGCGATAAGGCAAAAATCGATGAAGACGGGTTTTACTACATTACCGGCCGCGTGAAGGACTATTTCAAAACCATTCAAGGCAAGTTCGTTGCACCACCCCCCATTGAAGGTGAGTTTGCGGAATGCCAGGACGTCGAACAACTCTGCCTGTTAGGAAGAGGTTACTCCAAAACCGTAATGATTGTTGTTCTCTCTGAGAGAGCAATGCAGCAGGACAAGGGCACTACGACACAAGTACTGAAAGATCAGGCACAGCGTGTTAATGAAACAATAGACAAACACGCACGCATTGGCGCCGTGATTGTTGCAGCGGAGCCATGGACAATAGAAAATGGAATGTTAACACCCACTCTAAAAATAAAGCGCGACGAAGTGGAAGCCACTTTTGGCACAAACGCGGAGGCTCTGGCAAGAAATGCGGCGGAGCAAGGCGTAGTTATTATTGATTGGCACGGTGTCTAATTGGCTCGATGTAAGGTATTAGACGTAATCTATGTTTGATCTTAGTGGCAAGACAGCCCTGGTCACTGGTGCCGGACGAGGTATGGGTGTGGGTATTGCTCGTTGCATGGCCAGCGCCGGTGCAAGCGTAGTAGTGAACGATATCAGCGAAAAAAGTGCGACGCGTACGGCCGAACAATTGCAATCTGAAGGTTTTTTAGCTGCGCCATTGGCATTTGACGTTACCAGCCTCGAAGATTTTTCGGCAGCGATTGCATCGTGTGGCGATATTGATATTCTGGTTAATAACGCAGGTATCGTAAGGGTGTCTGAGCCGGGAGATCACTTCGCTCATTTTGCTGACAGCATGCCCGAGTCCTGGCAAGCACAATTTGATCTGAATGTGTTTGGTGTTATGAACGGAGTTCGCGCAGTGTTACCTTCGATGCGGAAAAATGCCTGGGGACGCATAGTTACGGTCAGCTCTGACTCGGGCCGCAAAGGTGGTGCGGGGCTCTCTATATACGCCTCAGCAAAAGCCGCGGGGTTGGAATTTACCAGGTGTGTTGCTGTTGAAGAAGGCGCAAACGGGATTACAGCCAATACGGTATCTCTAGGCTTAATGGAAAATGCTGCTCAAACAACTGACCAGCATTTGAAAGCATATTTCGATTCTTTACTGTCACGTACACCGGTCGCACGGCCCGGCACAGGAAATGATGTGGGTGCCGCGATTACCTATCTTTGCTCTAATGAAGCGGCCTGGGTGACCGGCCAGAACTTGCCGGTTAACGGTGGCTTTGACACATTTTAAGTGCCCTCCTTGAAAAGCAAACTCCCTACACAAAAATCCAGCAAACGTGATATTGATCAGTTTCTTGGCGAGGTAAAAAATCGATTGCCTGCACGAGCAAATGGCACAACCGGCCGAATACTATTTGCGATTGACGCTACCGCCAGCCGACAACCCACCTGGGATACGGCCTGCCATTTACAGAGCCACATGTTTCGCGCCGCATCAAATCTAGGCGGTCTTGCCATATCTGTATGCTTCTTCCGCGGTTTTGATGAATTTCGCGCAAGCTCCTGGCACACCAGCGCTGCGGAATTGCAGAGAAAGATGAGCGCTGTGCGCTGCATGGGTGGGCAAACGCAGATTGCACGCACTTTACGTCACGCAGAAAAGGAAACCCGTAAACGGCGCATTCAAGCGGTGGTATTTATTGGCGATGCTTGTGAAGAAACCGCTGGCCCGCTGTATTCCTTGGCTGGGAAATTAGCCTTGCTTAATACGCCAGTATTCGTTTTTCAGGAAGGCAGAGACCAGCGCGTAGCAAAAATCTTCGAAACAATTGCGCAGCGCAGCGGTGGTGCGTATTGCCAGCTTGACGAAAACAGTGCTGAGTTTCTAACGGAATTGCTATCCGCCGTAGCCGTGTATGCGAGTGGCGGTCGTCAGGCGTTGTTAAAACTCAGTAGGGGCAAACCAAGATTGGCGCAGCTGAGCCAGCAAGTAAAGTAGGTATCAGTATGTCAAGAATTCTACTTGTTGCGTTGGCATTGTTCGCGGTGATCATGTGGTTTCAGATTCGGTCGATCAGAAACCCGAGAAAACGCAAAGAACTTACTCGCAAAACCTTGCTATGGTCAACCGTGGGTATTTTGGTTTTACTCGCCGCAAGCGGCCGAATGCACTGGGTAGGTGCAGCGCTTGCCGCGCTGCTGCCGCTAATTCGTCCCCTTCTGTTCTTAGCCTTGCAAAATGTACCGCTGCTGGCAGCAATGTATAAGCGCTTTGCCTCAGGGTCCAGCGCGAAAGCCACTTCGTCGGTAGAGTCTGACTATCTTGCCATGCAATTGAATCACGACACGGGTGAATTCAACGGGGATATTCTGCTAGGTCCTCATCAAGGTAGGCAGTTATCGGAGCTGGATCAAGCGCAACTGGAGGAACTACTAGGCTACTATGGTTTGCACGACTATGATTCGGCCCGCCTGCTGGAAAGTTACATGGAGCAACGGTTCGAGCAAGATTTTGAGTCGACAGAGCAGTCCAAAAGCAACTCACAATCTCAAACTGGTCGTATGAACCAGGATGAAGCCCTGGCAATTCTGGGTCTGGACGAATCCGCCGATAAGGCTGATATTATTGCAGCACACCGAGTATTAATGCAGAAACTGCACCCCGATCGAGGGGGCAACGATTATCTTGCAAGCAAGTTGAACGAAGCGAGAGATATGTTACTTAAATAGTCAGGGCGTCTCAGAACAAAAACGCTGTATTCGACTGCAACCATCCATCAGCACGTCCATGGTTTTCACCAGAGATAAACGTACGTGACCTGCTGTAGACTGACCAAACGCACTACCAGGTAAAACAGAAACCCCTTGAGCATCGAGTAGCTTAGCGGCAAATTCAGTGTCGTCCTCACAATGAGCGCGCACATCCACCATAACAAACATCCCTGCTTCTGGTCTAAGGTAGCCCAGACCGGGAATTTCATCCAGGCGTTTGCACACAGCGTCACGACGCCTGGCGTAGCGATCACACATCTCCTTTACGTAGTACTCGTCGTTATTTAACGCAAATGCAGCGGCGTCCTGAATAAACTGAGGACAACCGAACATGGACATTGTGGAGAAGTTGCCTAAATGATGGATAAGAGAGCTTGGCGCTATAGCCCAACCCATGCGCCAACCACTCATAGCGTGTGACTTGGACAAGCCGTCAATCACAATGACGTTGTCGAGATTCTCGGCCGCACTGCGCATCGATACATGCGGTTTTTCATAAGTAAACATGGAATACACTTCATCGCATAGCAACCAGATATTTCGTTGCAAGCAATGATCGGCTACGGCACGCAGAGTAGACTTCTTGATAATCGCACCGGTCGGATTTGCCGGTGTGTTCAAAAACACCAATCGTGTGTTGTCATTTATTGAACCCACGATGTCTTCATACGTCGGTATAAATGCATGTTCAGATTTGGCCGCAGCCAACTGAACATCCAATTGTAAGCCATTAGTAATGGGCGGGTAACCTACGTACTGAGGTTCAACAATCACCACACCGTCGCCGGGATTCAACAAACACGCTAACACAGAGTAAATGGCATTGGTAACGCCTGGGAAAATGGCAACGTTGTCAGCACTACAGGCAAACGGCGATACCCGCGTTTCATAGTCTGCCACTGCACGGCGTAAGTTTAGCTCGCCCAATGCTGGAGAATAATGCGTTCTACCTACTCGCATATGGCTCACAGCATTATCAATGATTGGGTCAGGTGTGCGAAAATCAGGGTCACCTATTGACAGCAATACTACGTCTTCGCCCTGACGCTGCAATTCCAATGCACGCTCGTGCACCGCCCACGCACGGGCATTTACGTCGCCATCGAGTCGTTGTGCGAGTTCGCTGTAGCCAGCACTAAAGACGTTGCCGTTCATTTTGTACCGCGCTTGGGGTTTAGCTGAATCAAGCTCAGAATTTCAAACAACATCTGTGCTGCCACATGCGCGGTGTTGGTTGTTGGATCATATTGAGGAGCCACTTCCACGACATCACCGCCAATTATATTTGCGCCCGCCATTCCCCTAACAATCGCCAGTGCTTCACGTGAACTCAACCCTCCTACTTCAGGTGTACCGGTACCTGGCGCAAACACCGGGTCTAATCCATCTACATCAAATGTAAGATAGAAAGGCATATCGCCAACGACCTCCCGTGCCTTGGCGATGACACCTTCCAGGCCAATCTGATTGATTTCATGAGCCCGAATAACCGTCATTCCAGATGCTTCAGAAAATTCCCAGATGTACTCCGCGTTGCCGCGTATACCTATTTGTATGGTTCTTTCGGGATCCAACACACCATCCAGAACCGCATTTCGAAATGGGCCACCATGATGAAACTTCTCGCCTTCATAGGGCCCACCAGTGTCACAATGAGCATCGATATGCACCATTCCCACGGGCGTCTTCGCGCCAATCGCTTTCAGTACAGGGTGAGTGACTGAGTGGTCGCCCCCCACAGACACTGGTATTACGCCATCAGCAAGCACACGCTGTGTAAACTCGTAAATATCCTGATGGGATTGCTTAAGGTCAAATCGGCTTTCCATCGGCACATCACCAATATCAGCCACCGCCATCTCATGCACAGGTGCACATCTCAGTACGTCGTTATATGGGCCGATTCGTTCGATAGTGCGCAAAGCCCTGGGGCCAAATCGCGCTCCATTTCGATTAGTTACACCCAGATCCATGGGAATACCGAATAAAGCAACATCCAAATCAGCTAGCGAATTTTTGGTGCCGTCATACGGTCGTATAGGTGCGTCCAACAAGGCAGGTACGCCCGCGTAAGGTGGTGAGCGCCTATCACCATCAGAGAAGATCATATTGGCGATGTGCTGGAAGTGAGCGTCATGCATATCGGAACCGCCAGCTTGTCCGTACAATTGCCGCAAACGCTCGAGCTTATCCTGTTTGTCCTGATCGGCCATGATCACCTCGTTAGAACCATTTTCTATGCAAGCATTGGTATGCTTATAGCTTAGCTGTTACCGTTTACCGCGGCCAGCTCATCATTTACCCACTCATTGACGCGCCGCTCTAGTATTGATAGTGGCAGCGCACCACCGCTTAGCACTCGATCATGAAATGCCCTAATATCGAAGCTCTGGCCCAGAGCGGATCGTGCGACGTCTCGCAGCTGTAGAATCTTGAGCATGCCAATTTTATAGCTGGTCGCCTGTCCCGGCCAGACAATATAACGGCGTACTTCTGAGCGAATACTCTCTTCAGGTTCTGGTGAATTTTCCATAAAATACTGCACGGCCTGCTCTTCACCCCAAGCTTTGGAATGCAGACCAGTATCGACTACCAGGCGTATCGCTCGCCAGATTTCGGACGATAGCTGACCAACGCGCGAATACGGATCTTCATAGGCACCCATTTCCCCTGCCAGAACTTCAGAATACAAGGCCCATCCCTCCACATAAGCCGTAAAACTCGCCTGCGTTCGAAACATTGGCACTGACTCAAGTTCCTGTGCTATGGAAATTTGCATATGATGCCCGGGAAGCCCTTCGTGATACGCGATTACTTCCATCTGATTCTTTGGCATCGCACTCATATCAGATAAATGCGCGTAGTAAATACCTGGGCGCGAACCATCCGGTGTGCCAGGGTAATAATGCTGCGCCGCGCCATCTTGTTCCCTGAAAGATTCAACACGTTTAACTACCAGGTCGGCTTTGGGCAATAAGCCGAAATAATCAGGCAGCTTTTTCTTTATTAAGGCGAGATAAAATTCGGCGCCATCTATATAGCCCTGGCGGCCTTCTTTAGTGTTTGGGAAAAAGAACTGTGGATCGCTGCGTACAAAGGCAAAAAAGTCTTGCAAATTTCCCTCGAAGTTAACCTCACTCATTATTTTTTCAATATCGCCGCGAAGTCGCGCAACTTCAGATAAACCGATTTCGTGGATCTCGTTTGCAGATAGATCGGTGGTAGTTGAAGAAGCTAACTTGTGGTTGTAATACGCCTCACCATCGGGGAGACTGCCTGCTCCCTGAGCATCCGCTTTTGTTAGCTCACTGTCTTCTTTAAGCCAATTGATCAGTGTTTGGTACGAAGGTTTAAATCGCTGAAGCAAGGCCGTTTTCGCCTGCGCTTGATAATCCAATGCAGCGTCATCCGAAATCTTTTCCGCCTCTATCAAGCGACTGATCTTTGCATTGGAACCCGACCAAAGTGGCGAATCTTCTGCCGATTCAGAATCAAAAGGCTGGCCACTCAGCAATTTTGTTGCCTGCTCAATCGCACCTTCATAGGCAAATCGCGGCGGCCGAATACCGTCTTGAGCCGCTTTTCTAGCCCTGACCTGAAGCTGATCGATCGCATCAGCAACCGCACCAATGCGTTCGATGTATGCCTTGAGATCAGATTCGTTTTCGACCTTATGGAAATTGAGCAGAAAATTAGGCAGAAACGACTGCATACCACCCATTTGCTCAAATATGTATTCGTGCTGATTGAACCTTTGACCTGAAGCGGCCATTTCGTATTGATACTTCCATATATCGTAAGAGGTTTTCGCTTCATCGTTGAGCATCTCATAGTCAAAGAGTCGCTCCATCTCCTCAACGGAATCGCGTTTCCACGCCAGTTGCCTGGATTCTGCTTCCTCGCTGTAATCATCAATTTTGTCGTACTGTTCTTTACGCCCCAGGAACGTCAATGCCACCGGACTGGTCTGCAGTTCTTGTTCAAACTTCTCCGCGAACCATTCGTTCAGGCGCTCACTCTCGGTCGGCGCAGCTGGTTGTACTTGCTGATCAGTTTCACTAATTGGCGTACAAGACAGTATGACCAATGACAGCAGAGCAATAACACAAGTCTTTCGAACTTTTTGCATGATTTTTGACTTCCAATAGCGTTGGCGCATATTGAAACATTGATAGACCCAATGCGCCAGGGAGTCTCTGAACAAGTATGCATTACTTGTTCAGGGGCTAGCTAAGATATCCATTTTGAGCAGCAGCCATGCGAGCAAGTCGTAGGATTTTTGCTTCACAATAAACCACAGCGAATTCCCTTCACGCATGTCGTACGCCTGATGCGCCTGATCAAGAACATATGCCTGAATAGCCCGAACAGCCTCAGAATCTAACACCTGATCAAAGCGGGGCATGCCTGCCGATATCATCATGCCGTTCAATACCACTTCTTCGAAATTCTCATGCCAAACCGGGTCCAGATAGCGCAAGTCCGGTATTGATCCGTCACTAACCACACCTGAGCCGTGGCAGCGATTGCAGTAACGATGGTACAACTCAAGACCCTGTTGCAACACCTGGTCGTCAACCTCAGGCATTTGTGGCGGCTGCCTTGCACCCACCGTGTTTCTCTCTGGCATTGGAAGCGAGGCCTTGCCATTCAATGCAAACGCGAGAATTCGACCATTTGCGGTGGTGGGATCTAACTCAGAACCCGCAATCAAACTGATGCCACCGCCGCGAGCAGCTGGAACAGAAATAAATTGTGTGTTGCCAATGGCATAGCTTACCGGACTGCCAACAATGCCATTACCAGCCGCGTAGCGAAACAATTCTGCACCAGTTTCTGCGTTATGAGCGGTAAAGAATCCATCCACCGTACCTTGAAACACCAGCTGGCCAGCAGTACTCAATACGCCGCCGTTTCCTATAAATGGGCGGGAAACTTGCCAGGCCTTACGTTGCGTAAGCGGATTCCAGGCCAGCAGAAACCCATTGGTAAACGCCTGACTTAACGTTCGATTGAGTTGTTGATTGTGAAACGGAAGAGACGTCTCTACACCCGTGTTCCAGACATTTTCCTCAATCTTGAAGTCGCTCTCCGAACTAAGCTCTGCACCCATATGCTGGCCTGGAACATAAACCAAGCCCGTTTGCGGACTAAATGACATCGGGTGCCAATTGTGTGAGCCAACGCCAACTGGATACACCATAAACGGCTCAGCAGCATAGTCCGCACCAGGTGTCAGCACCGGGCGGCCGCTATCCAACTCATAGTGACTGGCCCAATTAACCCGTGTGCCGAATTTTTCAGCCGACAACAGCTCGCCAGTTTCTCTATCCAGCACATAGAAAAATCCGGATTTTGGCGCATGCAATAGCAGCTTGCGCTGCTCACCTTGCCATGGCAAATCCACCAGTATCATGTGTTGCGTTGCGGTATAGTCCCAGGTCTCTCCGGGCACTTCCTGATAGTGCCAAACGTATTCACCGGTGTCGGGTCGCAGCGCCAGGATGGAGCACAGAAAAAGATTATCACCACCTCCAGGGCTTCGAATATGCTTGCTGTGTGGCGCACCGTTTCCCACACCAACGTACAACAAATCCAGTTCAGGGTCGTAGGCTAGCGAATCCCATACCGTACCGCCCCCACCAAACGTCCACCACTCACCGCTCCATGTTTCAGCAGCAATCTCCATTTGCGGATTTTCGAAACCAAGCTCCGGGTTACCCGGCACCGTATAGAAACGCCAAACCTGCTCACCGCTTGCGGCGTCATAAGCACTCACATAGCCGCGCACTCCATATTCTGACCCGGCATTGCCAATAATAACCTTGCCCTTTATGACTCGGGGCGCGCCTGTAATTGAATAGTTCTCGCCTTCCGGTATTGTCAGAGCCGACCAGCGCGGCTGCCCGGTTACACGGTCAATCGAAATCAATCGCCCATCCAGCGTACCGACGAAAACAGACTCACCCCAGGCAGCCACACCGCGATTCACGGCACCACAACAGTATCTGTACGCTTGTTCTCTAGGCACTTGTGGATCGTACTTCCAAAGCAGTTCACCGGTTTGCGCATCCAGCGCTACAACAACACTCCAGCTTGCAGTGACGTACATGACGCCATCGATTATCAAGGGCGTGGCTTGTAAGCCACGTTTGTCATCAAAGTCGTAAAACCAGGCCAGATCGAGATCAGATATCGACTCAGTATTAACCTCATTCAGCGGGCTAAAACGTTGCTCCGCATAGTCGCGGCCATGTGTTATCCAATTGGCCGGATCGTTTTCAGCCGCTAGCAGACGTTGATCGGTAACTTCTTGGACGAGGCCATGGTCGGACGCCACAGACACGCTGGCTAAAACCAGCACTGCAATAGCAGTAAAGGATGGCAACATTGACTTGTTTCCCGCGCACAACACATTGGAGCAGCATAGAGCTTACCTTGCGTAGAAGTGAATTGGGATTTACCGAATAGTTATATGGCTGATGAAACCAATAAAGTCACACGCTGAAGTGACACTGAGGTGATAAATCGAGTATCGGTTTGGGACCGGGCTATACCAGGATAAACCTCAGACTAAGCACTCGCCGCCATCTGCGCATCTTTAGCTAATAAAGGCTCAAGATCAGCAGCAAGCATGGGTTTGGCGTAGTAATAGCCCTGGTAGACATCGCAGTTTTTGTCGCGCAGAACACGCAACTGTCCTTCTTCCTCAATACCTTCAGCCACTGTTTTTAGACCCAAGGCATGGGCCAGGAAAATAATAGTACTCACAATCGCTTCATCACGATGGTCCGACTCTACTTCAATGATGAACGACCTATCGATTTTTAGTTCATCGATTGGAAACTGCTTCAGGTAGCTTAGGGATGAATACCCCGTGCCGAAGTCATCAATCGATAATTTGGGGCCCAAGGCTTTCAGTTCCTTAAGCACTCGAATACTTTCTTCAACATCACCCGCGAGTACACTCTCCGTGACTTCCAGAGTCAAACGCTCTGTATCGGCACCCGACTCCTCGATGATACTACCTAAGAGTTCAGGCAAGCCTGCCTCATGGAATTGCTGCACAGACACATTTATTGCCACATTGATGTTACCAAAGCCCGCCAGTTGCCACTGGCGCTGTTGCTGACAGGCCTCTCGCAGAACCCATTCGCCTATAGCGGAAATGAGCCCCGCATTTTCAGCAATAGGAATAAACTCAACTGGTGAGACAAAACCCAGCTCGGCATTGTTCCAGCGTATTAGCGCTTCAACGCCATACATTTTACCGCTTTGAACATATACTTTGGGTTGATAATTCAGCGTGAACTCGCCTCGCTCCAACGCTCTGCGAAGCTGTCCTTCAACGTGCAAGCGGCGCTGCGACTGGCGATTGAATTCTTCGGAATAAAATTGATAACGAATACCCTGGGTTTGCTCCGCAAAACTCGCAGCGCTGGCGGCATTTCGAAACAAGACGCCAGCGTCTTCACCATCATTTGGGTAGGCGGCGATACCAACACTGGCGCCAATCGCAACTTCAGCCGCGTCAATCGCGATGGTCGCCGACAGCGAATTCACCAGACGCTCAGCAACCAACGCAGCATCTTCTGTTCGCCGAAGGTTGGGCAAGAGCAACATAAACTCATCGCTGCTTATGCGTGCCAACTGTGAGGAGGCATCCTCTACTTCTGCGGTTACTGAATCAGAATCACGAACGCAATCACTCAAGCGCGCGCTAATCTCCTTGATTACTGAATCGCCTGCCGCTTGCCCCAGTGTGTCTTTTACCTCGCCGAATCTGCCAATTTTGATGTTCAATACCGCTAATGCGGATTCATTTCTAGCTGCAAGTTTAAGCGCCATCTCAACACGATCATTGAACAGATCACGATTTGGCAATCCCGTTAGCGCGTCGTAATTCGCCAGCTGGTCCTGGTAAGCTTTTGCAGCCAGGGTGTTGCGCAATCGCAGTGCGAGCTCACTAGCGTCAACTGGCTTCGCGAGAAAATCAGTTGCACCCAGCTCCAAGGCTTTCATCTTAGTGTCCGCGTCCGTCGCGGAAGTGAGAATAATAACGGGCAGGTGTTTCAGTGCCTGATCATTTCTGATTTCAGTCAAAATTTCAATGCCCGATACTTCAGGCATGTTCAGATCAAGCAATACCACATCGGGTTTGCTTTCAATTAGGGTGTGCATTGCACGGGTTGATTGATCTTCTAGTACGAAATTACTGTAGCCGGCGTCCTGCAAAAAAATCTGGATGACTTCCATGTTAATGGACTCATCATCGACCATCAGAATGGTTGCGCTGCTATCAATTCCCAGTTCTTTCGGTGACATTGCTAGCCGTTCGCTGCCAACGCTTTAGCATCCGCGGGAATGCGTTCCGCCAATTCCGACAACTGATCAATCAACTGCTCGGCGGCGGCAGGTCTGTGCTGTTTGGCTAATGCTTCCAGTTCAGCGGCAGGCTCAGTAAATTCATCGAATCCTATGGTGCCTCCAGCCCCCTTCAGCCAATGCGCCAAATCCGCCAATTCCGAAAATCTCTGTTGTTCGCATTTTTCCCTCATCGCAGCGATCTGATCAATTAGGCGTATTCTGAATTTGGAAATAAGCGGTGCTAGACGAGGATCTGTGGCAAATTTCGAGACTAATGGCGCGCTTGCTACAGCTTCTTCATTCGCCGCAGCCAATGGTACCAATAACGGTTGCGCTGGCACAGTGCCAGGCTCTGAGATGTCTGTGCTAAGCCTGCTTGCCAAACTGCGCACAGCACCCAGGTAAAGCTCTACCATTTCTGTGTCATTTGCCTTCGCAGCTTGCTCCAGCTCGGCGGCAGGTTCAGTAAACACATCGAAGCCGACTGTTCCACCTGCGCCTTTTAACCAGTGAGCAAGATTAGCCAGTTCCGCGAAATTTGCAGAATCAACGGTTCGCTGCATCTCAGTCAGCTGCAGATCCAGTCGGTCCTTAAACTGCACGATCAGCCTCTCGAATCGAGCATCGGTAAGGCGCGATACGATAGGTCCGGTACCGACAACCGAATCGTCCAATGTCGGCACATCGCTACTGGGAACAACGCCGAGTGTGCGTTGCGGTGGCGCCTCACTCTCAGTTGCACCAAGAAACTTCGCCAGTAAGCCCAACAACAAATCGATGTTAATAGGTTTGCTCATATAGCTGGTATAACCAGCATCAAGGCATTGCTGTTCAAACCCTTTCATTGCATTTGCAGTGAGTGCAACAATCGGTGTTTCAACCTCGCGGATGCGCAGGCTGCGGGTGGCTTCAAAGCCATCCATAACCGGCATCTGCACGTCCATCAGAATCACGTCATATGCAGTGCTCAGTGCACAATCAACGCCTTCTTGACCATTGCGTGCTTCATCAACTTGCAGGCCATTTTCTTCAAGCACTAATTTGACCAACTCGCGGTTTTCCTCGCCATCATCAACCACAAGAATCCGACTTTCTGGAAAGTCCCAATGCACGCCAGTGACTATGGTTGTTTCCTCGGCGCGCTGCAACAATTCCTCAGCGGGCAAAATCTCAAACTCCGAAATGTCGCCGGTTCGAATAGTGCAGCAAAAGTTGCTTCCCTTCCCAGGTTCACTGGTAACCACAATACTGCCGCCCAGGGCCTCGGCAAAACGTTTGCTAATTGAAAGCCCCAGACCCGTACCACCAAAGCGTCGCGTTACAGAGGTATCAGCCTGCACAAAAGGATCAAATATGCCGTCGAGCCGATTCTGCTCCATACCTATGCCAGTGTCGCGGATATCGAATTGCAACATGCTCTCTGGTGATTTGATGTGTTTCAGAGTAACGGTCACACCGCCACTTTCAGTAAACTTAATGGCGTTACCAACCAGGTTGGTCACTATCTGACGCAGTCGGGAAGAATCTGACAAGACCTTCTCCGGTAATGCACCTTCCGCTTTAAATTCGAGATAAATTCCTTTCTCTTCGGCTTTTACCTTCAGCACCTTGACGGTCTCTGCGATGACCGCGTGCGCTTCGCATTCGATTTCTTCCACTTCGAGTCGATCTGCCTCTACTTTGGAAAGATCAAGAATGTCATTAATTAGGTTGAGCAGATGTCTACCGCTACTGAGAATCGTGCCAAGGTGTTTCTGAGCGGTTGCGGGATCGTTGCTATAGCCGCGTTGTAGAACTTCGGTAAAACCGAGAATCGCATTCATGGGCGTGCGAATTTCATGGCTCATATTGGACAGAAACGAACTTTTCGCCGCATTCGCTGCTTCGGCTTCTTCCTTAGACTTGCTCAGCTCAATCTTTTTCTCTTCCAGTTCAGTAACATCGTCAAAGCTGACCAGCACGCCAGCGTAATTGCCTTTGGTGCCGAGTACCGGCGAGCAATTACTTTTGAATATCTTGGTTACTTCGCCGGGCAATTGCAGGCTGATCGACTGCCCGAGTCGCGCTTCCCCTTGATCTAAGGCCTGAGACCAGGGATAGTCGTCGCTATGGTTCTCGCCGCGTGCATCGAGCCAGGGCAATTGATTTGCCGACAACCCAACTAGTTTGTCTGGCTCTTCATTAAGCATGTCGGCGAATGACTGGTTGGCGAGTACGATTTTTTGCTTCTTGTCTAACACCAGCAAACCTTCTGCCATGGTATCAAGCGCTGAACGCACTCTTCCGGGAATCGCCTGGCTTGGATCCAGCTGCGACAACATACGCCCAAGATAAAGATAAAACATTATGAAGCTGGCAATACCCAAGAATACGCTGAGTTGTAGCCAGGGTGACTGCAACATGCCAAGCAAGCCTTCAGCTCTGGCTGAGGCAAAGCGTAGTTCCAGCGCACCCCATTCAACGTCACCGGTATGAATGGGAACGACCAGTTGTCTATCGGTCGAGTAATCACTGGAAACCAATTCCCAGGCGCTATCATGCTCTCCAGCACTAATTGCAAGACTGCCATCGTAGCGACGTAAGCCAGCCGACAACAGATCGTCGTTGCGCGTTATAACAAGATCTAGATTGGATTGAATTCTCTGCAGGTCAGCGTAAGTAAGGAAGGCAGAACTGTTTGCTGCAAGAGCCTCAGCGAGTGCAGCACGCCCATCACGGACAGCGCCAACCCGATCAGGCACTAGACCAAGCATCACCGCAACTAACAACGCAGTAACAATAAGACCAGACTGACCAAGTGCAATCTGAGATTTGGCTGATAATTTCTTAAGGAAATTCATGCATCCTTTCCGTGGTATAAGCTGGATAGCCAAGCACTTCTTAAGTGTAGATCATGATCTACACATCACCACGCCCCAGTGTTTTAACAACGAGCTGTCACGAGCCACACTGATTATTTCTGCAACGCAAAAATAGAACAAAATCCGAACAGAAAATGACTATTGATGTGAGTATTTATTGATCACTTCACAACAAAGCTGAGATTGCATTTGCTTCCGGCGGGTATCGCTAGCTCGGTGTTTTCCAGGCTGAGTTGCACACCGAAAGTATTGCTGGCGGGATCGCCCATTTGATCAACAACCAGTACTTTGGTCCGATGAGATCTGGACGTATCACTGTGCAGGCGAATAGCGGCTTCACTGTCTTTATTTAACCGGCCAAAATATTCCATTGGCACGGCTGCTTCGACAATTAGTGGATGCAACTGCACAACTTGCACAATAGGCTGTTCTTTGACGTATTCACCGGCCGATCGATACTTGCGAGTTACCACACCATCGATAGGGCTTCGAATCGATTTTCGCAGCAAGACTTCCTGGCTGCGAGCTAACTCAAGCGTGCGCAAGGCGTTTATGTCTTTGGCCTGTTTCACACGCCACTTCGATAAATCAGCGTTTCTTTTGGCCCGATCGCGCTCTTGCTTTGACGCAGCTTCACCTTCCTGTAAGGAGTGCAGCCGATCGCGTGTTCGGTTGTCGTAGCTGAGGTTGACTTCATTCAAGCGAATTTCGCTAATAATATTTGCGCGCGCATCTGCCAGTGCTAGTTCTGCTTTTTCAACACCTGAATCCAGCGCCGCTAACAGTTGGCCCTTCTTGACAATATGACCGCGGTCTACCTGCACCTCAGACAAAACACCTGGCACCGGGCTGGCAACGTCAACAACAACCGACGGTAATACGACGCATTCCAGATCGGGCATAATTTCGCTTTGTTCCTGCGCTTTTAACTGTAACGATAAGGCGGTAAGCAATGCGCCGGCTATGCAGGCTATCCACGTTGGCCGGTTTCGTGCATGCGATACATCCATTGTCTTTCCTTTCGGTTTTCGCCCTTTATGATCTATCCAAAAAGTATAGGCGTTTATACAAAGACAGGCCGCTTGGCCGATGAAAAGCATGCGAAATTGACAAGGATGCTAATTAATTAGCCGCGGCCTACATGCGCACTACTGTCAAAAGGAATCTCTAACGGTTGCGCTTGGCAATTTCGTCCAGTTTTTGCGCAATTTGTTCGGCATCTATCCACTGGCCACGCAACATAACACCATGCAAGCTACGAACATGACTGATATCGCTTGCCGGATTATTGTTCATCAGTAGCATGTCAGCCACCTGACCTTCTTTAATCTGTCCGTAGTGTGCTTTATTCCGGCCCATCAACGCGGCCAGGTAGGCCGCCGGCTTATGAGTGGCGGCTGCCAGCACCGTCGACTTACTCAGTCCTGCATCAACCATGGCTTCCATTTCATGCAATGTGGAAAACCCTGGCACGTTAAATACCTGCGGCGCATCCGATCCGAGAAAGATCGCTGCTCCGGCCTGATCGAGCGCCTTCAATATTTCGTTTCGCAGTTCTACCAAGCGAAGCGATTGGGAGATCGAGTACAATGGGTCATCCTGCAACTGCCGTTTTCGTTGTCGCCATAGTTCGACTGTCGACCGCGGCATGTAGCGCATTTCAGGTTCACTGGCCAGCTCAGAAGCGGCGTCTTCACCGGCCCAGCGGGTAAAAAGCGTTTGCGTTGGTACAACAGCAACACCCGATTTGGCCACCGTGTCCACCAGTTTATCTAACTTGTCAGTATTCGCCTGGCCCGCGAAACGCAGGCCAAAAAAACCGCCGTGGCTCGCATTCACTTCACCCTCAGCGATCCCGGTTACAAAGCCATCCAAATGGTCGATGGTGCCGTAACCGTACTCAATAGCTTTCTCAATTCCAACCTCCGCTGGAACATGACCGGAAAAATCCATAACCTGCTCTTTGGCCGTTTTAACCAGCGCTTCCATTGCAGGTAACGTGATGCCTGGATGAATCTTTAGAAAATCGTAGCCCTGTTGCTTATAAAGTTTTACCAATCGCTCTGCGGACTTTTCTGTTCTAACCGTGCGGCCATTCAAGGAAGGGCTGGACGTAATAATTCTGGGTGCGATCATCTGTCTTAGATTAACTTCACGCCGTAAGCGTAAATGGTAGGGATTACCAATCATTCCCCTGATTGTGGTCACTCCCTGACTCACGAACAGAAACAAAGTGTCACGAACCAACTGATCATTACCAGCTTCGGCGACCGGTATGTGTGCGTGCATCTCAATCAAACCGGGCATTACAAACCGGCCTTCGCCATCAATCAGTAACGTTCCCTCTTCAATCGGAATTTCGCCGGCCACACTTATACGATGAATAAAACCATCGCGAATTAAAATAGCGCGACGTGTGCTGTCTGTGTCGCCTTTTTTCGTCGGCACGATAATCACATTATCAATCAGCACATCGGAATAACTGGGCATTGCCGTAGCCAGTGATAGTGCGAACAATAGCCGCCAAAGTAACCGTCCAAGTTTGAATGCCATGGCTGACCTCCATCAATAACGTAATTATCCGTCCTGACTCTTTGCTTTATGGGGCAAAGATCAATACCGAGCGCAGGCGAGTCAGCAGTCAGTTTACACTGGCTCCGGTACGTGCGACCATCATTGAAAGTACGCCTTAAGAAACTCTGCGGCGTCTGAATAAGACGCCAGGCCAAATTCTAATACAGGCAATGGCGTTCCATGATGGCGGTTTATTGGCAGGAAGATTCCTCTGACTTTATGTTGAGCGAACGCGTTTATGTTGTAACCGGCGGATCCCAGGGATTCGGATATGCGATTGCCAACGAATTACTTGCAGCGGGTGCACGTGTGGGTCTGTTGGCCCGAAGTGAAGACACATTGGCCAATGCTGTATCGACACTCGGAGATGACAAGGCCTTCGCGGCGGTGGCCGATGTTGCTGATGGATCTCAGGTAAACGAGGCTTTCAAACAGATACATGCGCATTTTGGTCGCATAGACGGCTTGGTGAACAATGCGGGTGTGGCTAGGCCCGGCCAGATCAGCGAAATATCAGAAGAAGATTTACGCTGGCAGTTTGACGTGAACGTGATTGGGCTGGTTCTTTGCTGCCAGGCTGCAATGCCTTTTTTAAAGCTCAGTGATAACCCTCGCATAGTGAACATAGGCTCAGCTAGCTCGATCTACAGAGAGGAATGCAGGCATGTGGGTATTTACGCGGCCAGCAAAGCCGCAGTAGATCGATTAAGCGCTGAGCTTCGCGACGAACTCCGTGCGGACGGAATTGGCGTAAGCGTGGTCATTCCTGGCGCCGCCGCCACTGATTTTGCGTCAGGATGGGATGAGGAGAAAATTCGGCTTTGCGCTGCCGAATGGGCGAACTACGGAAAATTCATGGATACGGGCATGGAACCTGCTGATGTGGGCGAAGCGGTAGTGCATTGCGTGTCACGGCGGCCAGGTGTTGCGGTTGACACCTTAACCGTGCGGCCGAATATCCCCACGGAGAAAATCACCTGGTAAGCTAACTTCATAATATTGCAATACTGCAATGTTCGGCCTCTATATTGCCAAGACACGCCGCTTACAGCAAAATCAGACAGCGTTAATCGTTAAATAAATCTAAAAACTACTTTCGAGGTAACAAACAATGTCTGTCCGCGCCCGCAGTTTTACAAGCCCTGTGAAATCTCTTCTTGTTTTGAGCATTGCTGCAGCAAGCACACCTTCGCTTGCGCAGAACTCACTGATGCTAGAGGAGATCATAGTGACGGCGCAGAAGCGCACAGAGAATGCTATTGATGTGCCAATTTCCATGGCCATTGAAACCGGCCAGTCGCTGGAAAAGAAGGGGATTCTTGACCTGCAAACACTCTCAATCAATACGCCAGGATTGTATCTTCAAGACGGTGGCCGTACCTCGCAAGTCGCCATGAGAGGCCTAGGAAGCCCTGGCCTGGATTCGGTAGAAAGCTCAGTGGGTTTCTACATAGACGGAGTATATTTCGGCCGTAGTCGATTGAGCCGTAACCCGCTTTTCGATATGGAGCGTATTGAGGTATTACGTGGGCCGCAAGGCACGCTGTACGGCCGCAATACTATTGCTGGCGCAATCAATATGCTAACGGCCAAGCCCAGCGAAGAATTCGAAGGCAGGTTCCTGATTGAAGGCAGTGCAGGTGATTTAGACAACCACAAATTTGAGGCTTATGTGTCCGGCCCAATTGTGGATGGCTTGTCGGGTCGTCTGTCTGTGTTAAATTCGCGCCGTGGTTCTTATCTTGAAAACAGCGAACCTGGGCCCAATGGTGGCGGACAGGACACCGAAGGATATCGCGGCAGTTTGCGCTGGCAGCCCAATGACGCTTTTGACCTAACATTCAAGTATGAGCACATGAACCATGCAAACCTTGGTTCGTACGCTCAGCTATCGGGTAATCCTTTCAATGCGCCGGCACTGCAGGGTTTGGCTAATGTTGACGTTGCAATAGATCGCAATCAGCAAGTGGCAGGCAGCGGCATCAATGATTTGCGCGACAAAGTCGGCGGCTTCTTCACCTCTGATGTCGCGTCGATCAATGCAACTTGGGATATCAGTGACAACTTGCGCCTCACGTCAATCACTGGTTACTACGATTACGATGCCCAATCCCGTGATTACATCACAGCGTCGCCTGTAGACACATTGACGATCGCGGGCCTAACAGACAATTACGAATACTGGAGCCAGGAAATCCGTCTGGAATCGACTGGCGATGGTCCATTTAATTTTATTGCAGGTGTGTTCACTGACAATTATCAGCTGACAACAATACCAGATGATGCGGCCAATGAGTTCGCCGCATTGACCCTCGGGGGACCCGTGCTTGGGCCAACTGCAGCTGGCATTGCTGCCAGCCCTGTAATCCAGGCAATTTTTCCAGGCTTAGCCCAAAACGTTGCTGACGGATTTGCCAACGGCTTGGCCGACGGGTTCACCCTGGTCACGCCTTCAGGCAGCCCTGATGGCTCGCAATCCAATCTGCATCAAGACATTTCCACCTGGTCGGTTTTTTTCGAGGGTACCTACGAATTTAACGAACAATGGCATTTGACTGCAGGTGTGCGTTATACCGACGAAGAAAACGACACCACCCTGGCGAAAGGAACGTTTTACCGCAATGGCGCAGGCGATCCCTGGGGCACTCTACCTAGTGGAGCAGAGTTAGCGACAGCTGCCGTTGCCAACGACGCAGCTCTGACTGGTCTTGAAGGCATTTTGGGCCTGGTTTACCAGGGTACTCTGGATTCGGAAATAGCACCGGGTGTGCCTTTTACCTTTCTTCCTTTTGCGATCGGAGCACCGGCTGGAACACCGATAGCCAGACCCGACCCAATTACAGAAGACTCAATAACGCCATCAGTAAAACTGCAGTACTTTGCCAACGATAACGCTATGTATTACGTAAGCGTTGTCTCCGGCTTCAAAGCCGGTGGATTTAACAGCTCTAACATTCTGGCGTTTACCGTTGAGGGTGATACGTTTGAAAGCGAAGATGCCTTGGCTGTGGAACTGGGTGGCAAATGGACCCTGGGCGGTGGTCGCGGCACGCTGACCGCGGCAATTTTCAGAACTGATTTTGACGATTTACAAGTCGGCACAATCACGGCACAAGGTGCCTCATCGGTTGTGAATGCTGCGTCTGCAATCAGTCAGGGCCTGGAGCTGGATGCCGCCTGGCGCGTCAATGAGGCAATCACCATCGGAGGTTCCTACTCGTACCTGGACGCACATTATACGGACTCAAATACGCTCAACTGTAATGGCTTTCAGACGCAAACCAGAATACTCGCAGGCGACTTGGCACCTGGAGCATCCTGTACGTTCCGCCTTGACGAGCAGTTCAGTGGCAACAACGACCTGCAACGCGCACCTGAGCATACTGCCAGCGCGTTCATTGAGTACAACACATCGATTGCCCAGGGCTGGAATCTGCAATCTTATTTAGGTGCTAACTATCGTGATGAGGCGAACACCAGCATTGAGAACATTCTGCGATCTGATTCCATGTTGTTGGTGAATGCGCGTGTCGCGCTTTACAACGAACCCGGTGATTGGTCTTTAGCAATTTACGGGAATAACTTGACTGATGATCGCGGTCTGGTACTACGACAGGACAACAGTGGTACGGCTGAGAAAGGAATTATCACAACGCCGCGAATTTGGGCCGTGCAGTTTACTAAGAGTTTTTAAACTCACTTTTCTCGGTAAAAACTGGTAAGCAAAATAGCTGGTCATGGCACTTAGGTGAGAAACTGAGTGTCGGCTAGCGGGACTGTGTGTGAGGGGACCTCGAACACAAGACCCCATTGATGGGTTTGAAAGCTGGCCCCGCGAGCGTAGCGAGTGCTTTGGGTCCGGCGTGTCCCAATAGTCGACACTCAGTTTCTTACCGGTATTTCAGTTTGAGACAACACCAACAGATATTAAGCCAACAGATCAACTATCTTCTGCTTCATGGGCGTGACCCAGTTAACTTTGAGCGCTTCAGAAAGCAAACCCGCCTCTTCCAGTTCATCACACAAATGCATCTGATGTGCCAAATCAAACATATCCAGCTGTTTAGCGATTTGCCCATTCTCATCAAAATCCATAAACGACACGCCTGGTGTCTCAAAGTAAGACCCGTTCGCCCGTTTGCCTGGCCCGCGATTCATCCAGTGCGTAATACCCTGCCCGCGATCATTCACATAGGTCCCCATGTAGGGAAATGTCCACCCTTCCCAACCGTGCGCCATATCTCGCCCATAATGCGTTGATTTGATCTGTTCAATACCATTGGCCGCAACCGTCATCGTTCCGGCGTATTCGCAGGTATACGCGCATTGCGGCGCGTACATTTCCTCCACAAAGAAAATCCAGTCACCGCTCTGACTCGCCTGGCCATGGTATTTAACCAGTTTCGCCATTGTTTGCTGAGCCAGTGCATATCCTTCGGTTGTCATAGCGCTCACCCTCTGCATAAGATGTTACAGATCGTAATAGACCTTCGTTCCAGCTTCCACTTACACTGCAGCAATGAGCGAAGAAAAAGTTGACGTTATTGTTGTGGGCAGCGGCGCAGGCGCGTTAACGGCCGCTTGTTGTGCGCACGATTTTGGCCTGAAAGTTTTGATACTGGAGAAAGCCAATGTATACGGCGGCACTTCAGCCAGTTCGGGCGGTGGGCTGTGGATTCCCAACAATCATCTGATGAAAGCAAAAGGCCTGGCTGATTCGCGAGATGAAGCCATTGAATATCTGCGTCAACTAACCGAGGCTGATGTTGAGCAGAGTTTGATTGAGGCGTTTGTGGATTTCGGCCCGGAAATGCTCGAATACATGGAAAAAAACACCCATGTTGCAAATGAATCCATGCAGTATTACGCAGACTATTATCAAGAGTTGTCTGGAAGCAAACCTGGCGGGCGCTCCACAGACCCCATGCCTTACCACGCAAAGCATCTCGGCGAGCACTTTTTAACAATGGGCCCGTCGCACATTCAAACCACTGTGATGGGCTTAATGGGTTATAGCAACCTTGAAGGCGCTGTGTTGTTGAGCAAATCGCCCGGCTGGTTCAAGGTAGTGTGCAAACTCGCGTTTGAATATCTTGCCGATATTCCCGGTCGCATTCAGTCCAGGCGATCAAGGCGTTTGGTCATGGGTAATGCCTTGATTGGCCGACTGCGTCATTCGCTGATTGATCGCGGAGTAGAGCTGCGATTGGGGTGCCCCGTGACTGAACTGGACATGATTGATGGACGAGTGTGTGGTGTGCGCTACAGCAATACCGAGGTTAAAGCGCGCAAAGGAGTGGTAATTGCCGCTGGCGGATTTGAACACAGCACGACGCTGCGCGAACAATATTTACCTACGCCGACGGCGACCCAATGGTCTGCCGCGTTCCCGCAAAATACGGGTGACCTGCTAATTGCCGCTGATAAAGTGGGCGCACAGCTGCACCTGATGGATGAAGCCTGGTGGGGACCCACAATCAAACTAATGACCGAAGACAGGGCGCGTATGTTGTTCACAGAGCGCTCCATGCCCGGCTGCATTATGATCAATCAATCAGGCCATCGGTTTGTCAATGAATCTGTTGCCTACACAACGGCCGTGCAGGCTATGTATCAGAAAGGTGATTGTGGACAGAACATTCCAGCGTATGCTGTGTTTGATTCACGCTATCGACGCGAGTACCCGTTTGGCCCACTGCTGCCCAAAGGCATGCATATGGACTGGCTACAGCCTTCAGCTGTGCGCAATAATTTCCTGTTAGAGGGCAGCACTCTTGATGAGCTTGCGAATCAGCTCAACGTAAATGCCACAGCGTTCGTCGGCACAGTAAATCGCTTCAATGAGTTTGCGGAAAATGGTAAGGACGAAGATTTCCAGCGTGGTGAAAATAGCTATGACCTGTTGTATGGCGACGCACGCATTCAACCTAACCCATGCCTTGCCCCATTAATTGAGCCGCCTTACTACGCCGTTGAAATACATCCGGGTGACATTGGAACCAAAGGTGGATTACTCACCAATGCCGACGCACAAGTATTGGATCGGCGTGGGACGGTGATTCCCGGGCTATTTGCAATAGGCAACAGCTCAGCCTCCCCCATGGGGCGCCATTATCCTGGGGCCGGTGCGACTCTGGGGCCGGCGATGACATTTGCGTATATTGCTGCAAGACACCTGGCTGACCACTAGTTTGCTGTGTCCATCACGAAAGTGTCGATTAATCATACAAAAGCGACTCAATGCCTCTACATCTTAGATCATAACTCACTGAAAAACAAAAGAATTATTTCGATGGCACAAACTGTGCATTATTTGGTCAGCAAAGCCAAATGATGTATATGCGTATGAGATTTAGACCGATAGCAGTATATGCCCTGTTACTCTCCTCTCTGACAGGACTGTATGTGCAGTCAGGACAGGCAGAACTTGATGTTCATGCTCTAGCCTTAGCGAAACAGCACAACGAGACCTTTCCCAAAGCTGCTGCAGCCAACAGCGTTGGTCAGCAAGAGTTGGTGATGCACGTTAATACATCGCTCTAGTTTTTGTCTTACTCTGCGGGTATGCGCTGGATGATGGCTGGCATTTCCCAGCCGCCCTCATTGCCATACTTGCGACTTGGCCAAAATACTCGCAACTCAACCCCAAAATCTGTGGCAGGAACGGGCAACCAATTGAAGGTATCACTGTTACCCTCGCCATGCGGATTTTGGTGTGACAAATAGATTGTCACACTGCCATCAGGGTTTTCTGTTAACTGGCTATCGCTACCCAGATAACTTCTACCGAGGAAGTTCTGTGCAGTGGCACCTTCCGTTTCTTGAACTGCCAGCGACCAAAAGCCGTTGACGGGGGGCAAGTCACCGGGAGCAAATAGCAGCTCATACTGTCGATCCTGACCACCATTCAACACGTCGCCCCCAGTCTCATGTTCACCCGCAAACAAAGTAAGCAACTCTTCCAACGGCAAATGCCCCGGCGCACGAAGTGCCATTCTGGCGCGCAGCAGATAGTTATCTGGCTGAGAAACAGATACCTTGTCGCCATCCAGCACATACCACTCTTCGACTGGATAAAGCCAGCCGTTGTGTATGATGCCATTTTTCTGAATCTCGGCAGACAGTATGCGCGACGCTTTATTTGCGGCCACAGTCAAAGTCTTCCGTCTGCGCTCAGTCAGCTCCTGCCATTGAATCGCACGACCGGGATATAAACCAAGTTGAATAATCTCTGCTGCAAATTCTCTATCGCTCGCGGAGAGGCTCATCTCTCTACTTCCCCAAAGTGCTGCCGCCCAACTGAAATAATCAGCAGGTTCAATTTTCAACAGTGCATTAGCAGGCGATAAACCCGCTGCAAGGTATTGAGCCAACGCCTCGGGGACGGCCGCTGCTGTGTCATCCGCATCGATAGTTCCGGATAAGAAAGAATCGGCGTGTCTGCGCAACAGAAATTTCGAATGCAAACCCGAGATCTGCTTCGCCCGGTCTGGCCCGCCCCGCTGCAATTGCGCCAACAACAGTATCGTATCGCTTGGAGCCTCGACGAACCTGGCACCAATAGGCCAATGGCCGCTGGGGTATAGCTCCTCGTGCATCCCAGGTGGCAAATAAACGACGGTGCCCGCTTTGCCACCAGTTGTTCTGCTGCCAACTATTGAGAATGTTTGTGACCAAAGATCGATGGCCTGGATTGCATAATAGTGACCCTGCATATCGGGAAGGTGTAAATTGATCGGCCCGTCGCGTAAATCAAGCCAGGCATGGGAATGAACAGTGTCTGCTTCGGGCTTGCTGGCCTGATCAAAGACTTTTCCATAGAAATCGTCCGAATGATCCCAGCTATTGCGCAGCAACTCGGGTTCGGCGGCCAGTCTGGTTTGCGTTAGCAGCATAGGATAAAAATACAGCCAAGCTTCTATGGCTTTTTCTTCCAGGCTTGGATTATTTTTTGTCGAGACTTTGACCGCAGCTTGCGTAGCTAACGGGGCCGCGCAAGATGCAATAGCAAAATGAACAAGCAGAACAGCCAGTAGACGAAAGCTATTTCGATTGACCATAGGGCAACATTCCAAATTTAACACCGCCATTGCACCTGGCTGGCGCCAATACAACTGCAATTGTCGATTATCTTCTGGCCCAACGCCCGCGTTTAAGCCGGTATTTTTCAATCGTCGTGAAATAATCCAAATTGCTTGCAAGGCATCTCGCGTGTAACCTCTGCCGATGAATCGAATCCTTAGTTGGTTTGAGGGCCTGGTTGATCCATACCCCGGCGAACCGCCCCGTCAAGCTCCCAATACACTGTTCCAGTTCTGCCGCTACTTCACCCGAGGTATTGAGCCCATGCTGATACTGATGGCAGTGTTGACTGCGCTGATCGCCATCAGCGAGGCGCTGTTGTACGCCGTGTTAGGCCAGTTAGTGGATTGGTTGGCGTTGCGTGACCCAAAGCACTTTCTTCAGCAGGAATGGCCAATATTGTTGGCCTTTAGCACGTTTATTCTGATTGTTATCCCACTACTTGTCATTGCCAATACCTTGCTTATGCACCAAACCCTTATGGGTAACTTCCCGATGATTGTTCGCTGGCAGGCGCATCGCTATTTGCTGGACCAGAGCTATTCCTTTTTTCAGCAGGAGTTTTCCGGGCGCATAGCAACCAAGCTTATGCAGACGGCTTTGGCAGTGAGAGATACCGTGATGAGCGTACTCGACGTAATGGTATTCGTTATTGTCTATTTCGTTACCACACTGATCTTGGTGATTAATGCGGATTGGCGCTTGTGCCTGCCAATTCTCGGCTGGCTGTTGCTGTACATACTCTGCCTTAGATACTTCCTGCCTAAACTGGAGAGCATTGCCAGTCGTCAGGCAGATGCCAGGGCCGATATGACCGGTCGCATTGTCGACAGCTACTCAAACATTCTCACCCTGAAGCTGTTTTCGCATTCTGAGCGCGAATCGAGCTATGCCCGCAATGCAATGCACAAGTTTATGGGTACTGTGCATCCGCAGATGCGACTGGTATCTGGCCTGGATATCTGCGTGTGGACGATCAACATGCTGCTGGTCTTTTCAACGGCTGCTTTTGGCTTGTATTTATGGGCTAATGCGGCAGTCACGCCAGGCTCGATCGCCATCGCGATGGCGATTGCGATTCGCCTAACAGGAATGTCGCATTGGATTATGTGGGAAGTGAGTCAGTTGTTTGAAAACATTGGCACAATGCATGACGGCATGAATACCTTGTCTATCGGGCAGCAAGTGGTTGATGCGCCCGATGCCGAACAGTTACGCGTATCCAGCGGTAAAATTGAATTCAATGATGTGAACTTCGGCTATCAGGCTGGTTTAGACAGTAGCGCTGTGTTCGAGCACTTTGAATTAGCTATTGCTGCTGGCGAGAAAATCGGGCTGGTTGGGCGCTCGGGTGCAGGGAAATCAACACTGGTAAACGTATTACTGAGGTTCTATGACATAGAGTCTGGCAACATCTGTATCGATGGCCAAGACATTGCTGAAGTTACGCAAAAGAGTTTGCGGGAAAATATAGCAACTGTCTCCCAAGACACTTCTTTGCTACATCGTACAGTGCGTGAAAACATCATGTTCGGCCGGCCAGATGCAACTGATAAAGAATTGTTCGCAGCGGCTGAAAAAGCGCAAGCGCATGACTTCATTCTGAATCTTCGCGACTCGGAAGGTCGAACCGGTTATGAAGCCCATGTGGGCGAACGCGGCGTCACTTTATCGGGCGGGCAACGCCAGCGCATCGCCATTGCAAGAGTGCTGCTAAAAGACGCGCCTATTCTGATTCTTGACGAAGCTACTTCAGCTCTGGACTCTGAAATCGAATCGGCAATCCAGCAATGCTTATACGAACTGATGGCAGGCAAAACGGTAATCGCGATCGCCCACCGACTGTCTACCATCGCAGCCATGGACAGGTTGATTGTGCTGGACGAAGGGAAAATTATCGAGCAAGGCACCCATCAACAGCTGTTAGACAAAGGTGAGCTGTACCATACTCTCTGGGCACATCAGTCGGGCGGATTTTTAGCCCATTAATGGTTGAGCCAAAAGTTTAGCCGTTACAGAAGTAGACGTTTGGCCGTTTCCAGCACCGATTCAGCAGTGACTCTTTTCGCGTAGCCGTCGATAAACACCTTGCCGACAATCTTGTGATTCGCGTCAACAACAAATATACCCGGATAAGGTATGCCATAGGCGCCATCACCCGGTGCATACGCCTGATCAAGAATACCCAGCGCTTTCACCGTGAATGCGTCAGCATCAGATATAAACGGATAGTCGATGGCATTCTTTTCTACAAACGCCTGCTGCGTTGCAGGAGCGTCGTAGGTAATTCCCACTACACCAATTCCGGCGGCGGTAAAATCTTGGAGTTTGCTTTGCAATTGCACGAATTGCGCCATGCAGTAGGGTCACCAATCAACAGAACGGTTAGCAATGAAGATCATTCCCTTATCTTTAATAAATTCGTCTACCTGGGTAATTTCCTGGCCGTTATGAATCGCTTTTATCCCTGGAAACTGATCACCGATAACAACACCGGGATCAAAATCATCGCTGTCTTCCGGCACATACATGTCGGCCAGCATCACGTCCAATGCAGACTCTTTTAACTGATCTTTGAACAGATAGCCGCCCGCCAATAACACAAGCGCCAATCCAGCGACAGATACTAGAACTTTCTTCATAATTTAATCCTGTTCACTTACTGGCGACTCGGCGCATTATTATCGGGCCAAGCTTGCGCTGCAGAGGACCCAATAATTTCCTGAAGCGACTGAGCACAGGCGTATTTTTAGACGATTCAAAGCGGCGCAAGTCCAATGCTTCTGACGCCGCGTCCATCATAGGCTGACGTTCTGCATCAATTGGTATGCCGGTTGAATCGGCAATACGCACCATTCGCTGAAAATTCGCCGCAACACAGGCCGCGTCTACCACTACCTCTGCTCCTGCCTCCGACAGTAAGACATTGCGCGCGCGCAACAGTTCCGCTTCATCCCTTGACGCAATAGCAGCTGCAAAATCCATCAGTTCTTTGGCCCACTGCAGCTGGCTGCTCTCAGCCGCATCGGAACTGCCATTGACCATCTGCAGGTCAATGTTCGAATCGGTTTTATCGGCACTCAAACTGAGCATCGTGGCGTGCGAGCTGGTTCAGTAGAAACACTCGTTATGTGAGGAAACTCTGCCGGCCACCAACTCCATCTGCATTCTGTTCAAACTGCGATGGGTATCTGCCAGCATGGTCATCATCTGCTTCATAGTCAAATACTGTGCAGAGGCAACCAACATCCATTCTCTGACCGCGTTTGGCACAGCACTCAGCGCACGTAAAACGTTTGCAGATCTCGCTTGCGGCCAAAGATCCCGTTCTTGTGGACCCACCTCATTGGCGGCAATCATTGGCACCTGACCGATATCAGTTGACAGTCCTGGTGGGGTATATCGCGATGGTTCCCCATCGATAGGCTCCGGAAGCGGTTCAAGCGATAAGCCCAGCGCCCGCATCGATTCATCAATGCTGAACACAGTGACCGTTACACCAATCAATTCCACTAACGCTAGATGGGAAACACCCTCTGTGTCTATTGCGTCTATATAGCTTTTGGTGATACGAGATTGGTCCGTAATGACACGATGCACCGCGTCAATGGCCTTTGCCGGAAGTACAGCTGCACTGCTCTCGGTAGCGTGATGTTCGCCAGAGTAGTTGTACGGTGATAAAGCTTGTTTTCGCTCTGCACAAAATTCACAGGCAACCGCATTGCGAGTTTCCTCCGCGATCGCCACACGCTGTGCTCCAGACCACCAAGTACCAGACCGAGCAAGTACTTGCCAGTATTCTGCATAAGCGAGTTTTATGTCGTCTCGAATTGGAAGTTCAGATTGTGAAAACTGGAAAGCGTTCATTCGGTTGCCGGAGCCAAGCTTGTAGGCACTATAGGATTAAATCATTGGCTGGGCAAGCAAACGCTTGTCCACAATGAATCGATGGTGGTTTTACTGAAAATCGTCCGCAGTACTCTTGGCCATTTCTTCCAGAAACCAATCCGGGAATTGCGTAACAAACTTCTGCAGATCCCAGTAGTCACTCCAACGGTACACTTTGCCCTCTTTCATTTCGTGCATGGTCGCAAAAGTATGTGCTGCAGTTTCACCGGATTTAAAAGTCCACTTTTCTGTGTGATCCAAAAAAACAACATTGCCATCAGCGGCAATATGATGAGTTTCCTGTTCTTGTTTCTCCAAGTGTCCGAATGCGATCATTAAACGCTTTACGGTGTTTTCCGGTCCATGCGCACCCGGGTCATCTGAAGGCACATCACGATAGTGAATATCGGGATGCATGCAATCTTTCATGGCTTCCCAATCCATGTCGGAAAGCGCTTGCCACATGGCTTGGACTGTTGCTTTGTTTTGGTTTTCCAATACCTTATCTTCAGACACGGTTTCCTCCTTCTTTGCAGCTGTCAGTAGTTTAAGACAATGCACTGCGTAATACGATAGAATCAGATGTCCAATAAGAAAGGCTTGTATTGTGAAAGCAATAATTTGGGGTATAGTCGCTGCGTTGTTTGTACGCTTCGGACTGGAACCCAGCGCCTGGTTTTTTTATGAAGCCAGCCACATGCTTAGCGTTGACTGGCTGTATTGGGGATACAGTGGTTTTCGGGGTGCGGCGTTTGCGCTGGGGCTATACGGATATGACTTGATCGCATCTCTAATGGCCGGTTTTGTGGTGGCTTGTATCGTGGCGATTTTCACTCGCCACTCCCGATCGAAGAGCAATGCATGAATCGTCGAGAGTTATTGCAGTGTGCAGCACTTCTTACGGCCGGCTCAGGCATTGTGCCGAATACCTGGGCCTTGAACTCAGAACAACGAACGTTTCTGGCATCTAGAGGTTCTTATCTAGATCGGGTGGAGCTTACATTCTTCACCTCTGATCAACGCGCAATTGTGGCGGCTATGAGCGAGCTAATCATCCCTCGCACCGATACACCGGGCGCTATAGATGCGGGTGCACCACAGTTTATTGAGGCAATGGTTGCTGGATGGTTTAACGATGAGGAAAGAAAACACTTTATGCAAGGCCTGGCGTCGCTGGAAGCCAGAGCAAATGGGTATCTGAGTCTAGACGCAAAACAACAGCTTCAGCTACTGGAAGAATTAGAAGAGGAAGCCTCCGATGCCGATTGGTATCGAATGGGCAATACCATGCGTATCTGGGACTCAGCGGCGCCGTTTATCTGTCAGTTCAAGGAGCTGACTATTCTCGGTTTTATGTTATCGGAAACTGGTTCCAGGCAATTCCTGCAGCCCAATCCAATGGGCGCTTTTGACGGAAGCCTAAGCATGGAAACGAACCAACGTGTTTATTCAGTACAATCTCCCATGCGCTCTGTTAGTCTGCCAATAAGTACCGCTGAGGATCTGTGATGCAAAGCGAGGCGACGGATTTTGACGCTATTGTTATCGGATCTGGTATTTCCGGAGGTTGGGCTGCGAAGGAGCTCACGGAACGAGGACTGAAAGTACTCATATTGGAGCGCGGTAAAAACATTGAGCACGGCAAGGATTACATTGGCGAGCATTCCAGAAGCTGGAATCTCGACTACTATGGATTGCCTGACAGGGAATTAATCGCCAGCGATTACCCGATTCAAGGCGATTCTTATGCGCTGATGGCCAGCAATCTGCAGTATTGGAATAACGATCGGTTAAACCCGTACGTTCAAACCGAAGGCAAACCATTTAGCTGGAAGCGCGCCGATGTCGTTGGTGGCCGCTCTTTATTGTGGGGCAGGCAGACCTACCGCTGGAGTGATGCAGATTTTAAAGCGAATGCCCGTGACAATATAGAGATTCCCTGGCCAGTAGACTACAAAGAGATAGAACCCTGGTATAGCTATGTTGAAGAGTTTGCCGGTATTAGCGGTCAAGAAGAAGGTTTCGAGCATTTACCTGACAGTAAGTTCCTGCCGCCCATGGAATATTACGAACTGGAAAAAACCATTAAGAAACGAGTGGAGAAAAAACTCGATGAAGTCAAAATCACCATGGGACGGTGTGCCGTCCTGACTAAAGCACACAAGGGGCGCGCGCCATGTCATTACTGCGGCCCTTGTCACAATGGTTGCTCAACTGGAAGCTACTTCAGCTCACAAAGTTCTACGCTACCCGCCGCACGCGCAACAGGAAATCTGACTTTATTGCCTAACCAATTGGTCAGCAAACTCATTCACAATGAGCAGGGTGACAAAATCGTTGCCGTCAACACTATTGATACTGTTAGCAGAGAGAAACGCAGCTTTTCGGCGAAACTCATTTTTCTCTGTGCGTCCACGGTGGCCAGCACACAAATACTGTTGAACTCCGCAAGCAACATACACTCATCTGGTCTTGCAAACGGCAGCGGCGCTCTGGGTAAATATGTAATGGACCATGGCATGATTGGCCATATGGGCATGTTTGTAGATCACCCAAACATGTATTTCAAAGGCAGCCGCCCCAACGGATTGTACATACCGCGTTTCAGGAACATTGGCCAGCAAGATGATGATGCGGATTTCATTCGCGGCTATGGCTACCAGGCGCATTGTATCCGCCCTGATTGGCAGACGTCTTTCAATCAAAAAGGATTTGGTGCTGATCTAAAAGAATCGTTGGGTAAGCCAGGCTCATTCTGGATATGGGTAATGGCAGGCTTCTTTGAATGCCTGCCGTATGTGAACAATCAGATCACCTTGCACAAACAGAAAACGGACCGCTTCGGCGTACCTCTGGTTGTTACCGAATTTGAATGGGGTGATAACGAGCGCAAGATCGCCGCCGATACTGCAGTTCAAGCAGAAAAAATTATGCGCGCTGCAGGGTCGCTTTATCACATCTTAAGCAAACCAGAACAAATGAGTGTGGGTGGTGCCGGTATTCATGAGATGGGCACTGCCCGCATGGGCGACGATCCCGGAAAATCAGTGCTTAATAAATACAACCAGGCGCACGAGGTGAGCAACATGTTCGTCACTGATGGCTCGTTCATGACCTCAGCTGCCTGTGTTAATCCGTCGCTGACTTACATGGCATTCACCGCTCGCGCCGTTGATTATGCGGTCAAGCAATTGAACGAGGGGCAGGTTTAGTGATGCGATATGTCGTGGCAGCGTAATGGGCAATAACGCGGACGACGAAAATTCTGCGCTGATTAAAGGGCTTGGCTACGCTGCTATCACAATTGCGGTTATTTTGCTGGGCTATTTGTATTTTGATGATGCTTTAGAGCAACAAAGAAATCCCAACAGATCGCCTTCCAGCCAAGTTTCAGATCAATATGTGAGTGTTGTTTTGCAACGCAATAAATTTGGACACTATGTCAGCAGTGGTGAAATCAATGCCAGTCCCGTGGAATTTTTTCTGGACACTGGCGCAACCCATATTAGCATACCCGCCGAGCTCGAAAAGAAACTTGGTTTAACGCGTGGTCGCAAGGAATCCGTAGTCACAGCAAATGGCGTTGTGTCTGTGTATTCGACGGTACTTGCGCAAGTAAGCATTGGCCCAATTATACTGCGCAATGTCGAAGCCAATATCAATCCGTATATGCGTGGACAAGACATATTGTTAGGTATGTCATTTCTGGGTAGGTTGGACTTTAGTCAGCGAGGCAATGTGCTCACGCTCAAACAATACACAAACTAGCTATTTCCGTCTGGAAATAGCTAAGAGGCATCGCGTTCTGATTCAATAGACTCATTGGCACTGTTGGCAGCAGAGCCATCAAGTCGCTGCGCATGTCGAGTGTCGTAGTAACAATAGCTATTGCGCCCTCCTTCCTTCGCTTCATACATTGCGTTGTCCGCAAACTTAATTAATTCATCTCGATCTACAGAGTCGTCAGGGCATACTGAGATACCGATGGTCGCACCAATAGACGCCTGCCGATCACTCATTGAGAATGGTTGCCCCAAACTATCGATTAGTCGTTGCGCAACAGCGTGTGGTACGTTCTCGTTTGACACATCTCGCATTAGCACAATGAACTCATCACCACCAACACGATAGAGACTGTCTGTATCACGCAGTTCACTCAATAGTCTTTCGGACACCTTCTGCAGCAACTGGTCTCCAGCATTGTGTCCTAGCGTGTCATTGACTAGCTTGAAGCGATCAAGATCAATAAACATAAACGCAAAAAGCTGCTTATTGCATTTAGATTCTTCAATTAGTTGTGTGAGGTCGTTAAGCAGCTTTCCACGATTACCCAGTTTTGTTAAAGGATCATGGTAAGCCATGTGAAGAGCCGCTTCCCGTTGTTGCTCCAACAATTGATTAATATCTTCCAATTGCCCGTTCTTGCGCTCAATCTGCCTACGGTACTTTTGTTGCTGCCAAAACGCAAAACCAATGAAAACAAGAAGTATTGTGAACAGCACAGCAAAGCGTTTCAGAAACGTATAATCTGCGTGCCTATGGATGGCAACCGCCACCCATTTACGATAAATGTTTTGTCGCTGCGAGCTGGGAATATTATCCAGCACTTTTGCGACAATATTGGCCAGTATCGGCTCTTTGGACGTCACAGCCATGCCCAGAGCTGCGGCGTCTTCTTCAAAGTTGCCGCTGATCTTCAAATTACTTTCAAAATTGCGTTGAATTGCTACTCGTAATAATGGCGTATGAGCAATAAAACCAAACCATTCTGAGCTGTTAACCTTTTCCAAGCCAGCGTGAATGCTCGGCTCTGATGCAAATTGAAGGTAAGGATACTTAAGTCTAAGCGCCGCAATATCCACGTAGTCGGATAACACACCAATTGGGCGATCGTCTGGCAGGTCGCTCAGTGACAGATAAAATGCTTCGTTCGTGCCTGTAGCAATAGCTACCTGCTCAGTAATGTACGCGTCAGTCACACTGAGGCCAGGGGCTGTGGCCTCATGCACCGGCGCCAGAGAAGCAAGGTCACACCGGCCTTCGTTAAGATGTTGAACGGCGGACTGCCAACTGTCCACTGCGACATAGCTGGCCGGCTTGGCGATGGTTTTTGAAACAATTGCAAGATAGTCTCTTGTAACTCCCTGGTGCACCCCTTTCTTGTAATTTTCGTAGGGAGCAAGAGACGTGTTCACGCAGGCGGTTAAAGTGGCCTTGTTTTGTGCGTACTGCACTTCAGCTGCACTGAGCGACACTTGTTCCGTCAGAAAAGTCTGTGCCGCAACTTCCCCCCCTGTCCAGCGGCCCATTATTTCTGTCGCCTTGGCAACGCTGATTTGATCAAGCCCTTTCTGCAGTATCCCTCGCAGTATCGGCATGTCTTTTCTAACCGCCATCTGCACGTTATTCATTTCAAATGAGATGGGAAATGCGGGAACAAGACCTAAAATACTCTGCTTATTGGTGTAATAAGCCACGCTAGCCGTATTTTCAATCACAACATCAGCCCGACCGGTAAGCACCGAGTCTATGGCCTCTATCACTGTGTTAACTTCCAGAATAGTGACCTCTGGATGATGCTCGCGCATATAGTCGATCGACGCGTAACCTAAAGGAATCGCCACCACTTTATCGGTCAAATCCTCCATACTGCGTATATCCTTAGCGCCGCTGCGTGTAAATGCGTAATGGCGAACGGTTAGATAAGGGTTGGTTAGATTGAAGTCGCGACCGCGCTGCTCAGACCAATACATCATAGGAACCATGTCGATTTCCTGATGTGAGAGCATGTCGAACAGCCGAGACCAGGTATACCCCGTCATTACGTCAAAGCGCAGCCCGGTTAGCTGGCTGAGTTCGTCAAGGTAGTCTTTGGCAACTCCCTTGTACTCACCACCTTCCACATAGTCCATGGGTGGCCAATCCATTTCGCCACCAACCACAATGGTTGGATTACTCTGTAAAAAAGCCTGCTCTTCCACCGACCACTGTATGGCAGGCAGCTCTCTCTCCATTGCAGACAATGTATTCGAATAAATTACGATGGTGGCGGCAATGACCGCAAGCAAGCGCATTTTGGTGACCGTAACTCCATCTACGTCAGCATATCTACTTAGCTAAGCACTAAGTAGGCAGATATGGTCCAAGTATCAGATAGAGTGTCGGCAGCTTAGTGGAAAACCTTATTTTTTGACTATTATTTAATCACTATCAGGTATCCAGGGCGCATCCACCCTGTCTCTAAAGGATTTTATACCTTCCGAAGCCTCTTCCGACTTGAACAAATCCGCAGACACTTTGGCCGTCCAATTAAACGCTGCATTGCGATCCATATCGGAGACCTTAAGTACCAGCTGCTTTGCTGCCGCCAAGGCCAATGGACCCCCTCTGACTAATTTCCGCATCAACTCAGCAAGCCTGACATCTAATTCTCCGCGCCCAACGGCATGGTTCAACAAGCCAAGTGTCGCTGCGTGGGATGACGAGATACGCTCACCGGACAAAAACAACTCCATGGCGTCACCACGGCGCATTTTCGGTAGGCACACTACCGAGATTATCGCCGGTGCCACACCAATACGCACTTCAGTAAACCCCAGCTTGATATCGTCAGCGGCAATGGAAATATCGCATGCGGCAGCAAGACCTACTCCTCCCCCCATACAATGCCCTGCTATGCGACCCACCACAGGCTTGCTGGCAGATTGCATCAGTTCGAAAAGTTGTGGCAATGTATACCGTGGTGCAGAAGCGGCACCCCCTTTCAGATCGGCACCTGCGCAAAACGTATTGCCATTATTGGTCAGCACGATCGCCCGCACCTGATCATCCTGTTCTGCGTGCTTGAGATTGTCGCCCAGAGAGTTCACCAGATCGGCGCTGAGCGCGTTCTTATTGTCTTCCCTGTTCAGGGTAATAGTTGCTACGCCATTGGCCACTGAATACAGGGTATCGTCATTACTCATAAGTAATTGCCGCTTGACCGCGGGTTCCATTTCAATAGACTGTTGGCACAGACTCTGCCATAAGTCTGTGATGCAGTAAAGCATCGCAGCCGCTGTATCAGGAGACCCAATGATCAGTTACGAATTGAACAATGATATTGCTGTTTTGAGCATGGACGACGGCAAGGCCAATGTTGTTGGGCACTCATTAATAGATGACATTTACACCTACCTAGACCGCGCCGAGCGGGAGGCCAAGGCCGTTGTAATAGCGGGTCGTGAAGGCATATTTTCCGGTGGCTTTGATTTAAGCGAATTTGCCAAGGGCGCCGAAGCTTCTTTAGCGCTAGTGCAACGCGGTTTCCCCATGTTGCTTCGTATGTTCAAGCATCCGCAACCTCTGATCGCTGCCTGTACTGGGCATGGTATTGCGGCTGGCGCGTTTATGCTACTGGCCTGCGACACGCGTATTGCGGCGATGGGAAATTACAAACATCGTCTGCCGGAAACCGCCATCGGAATGACTTTGCCGGGTGTATTGCATGAGTTCGCTGCCGCGCGACTTTCGCCGCGATTTCTAACCGCAGCTGTTATTCAAGCGCAGGCGTTTACACCAGAGCAGGCTGTGGAAGCCGGCTTCGTTGACGAACTCAGCGAGCCCGATACAGTAGTTTCTCGCGCAATGGAAGTAGCGACCCTGATGGCGGAGCTGCCCACAGAAGTCTACGCGCAAAACAAGCTTGATTGCAGACGTAGATCCATAGACATTATGCAAGCCAGTATTGATGAGGTTCTTGCGAGCTCCAGCGAATAAAACGCAACCCTATAAATAATAAAAGGCATCTATCATGCACATCGCACTCAAAATTGCCCTGGGAATTCCTGCGCTACTATTTGCGTTTGTCGGTCTTGGCTGGGTTACTGACCCGGCTAGTACGGCACCCAATTTTGGAATGCCCCTGCTTGAAGGGGCCGGTTTGAGCACCCAGGTAGGCGATCTGAGTGCCTTCTTTTTTACTCTATCAGCTATGCTATTGATCGGTATTTTCAGTGAGCAAAAAGCCTGGTTTCAGGCCACGGCAATGCTGCTTCTGCTGACTGCTGTTTTCAGAACAGTCGCTTGGGCGGCACATGGTGCCACTTTCGAAACCCAGTCCATCGCAATCGAAGTGATCGTAGGAACACTCGCTCTAATAGCCGCTGCCAAAGCCTCACTGCGTTGAACGCCGATAAGCCAAAAGATGGCCGGACATTGCGCTCTGAACGCAGTCAGCAGAAAATTGTTGATGCCATTATTGAACTGATCGAAGAGGGAACCCTGGTTCCCACCGCTGAGCAGGTGGCACGACAAGCCGGTGTGGGAATTCGTACAGTGTTTAGACATTTCAATGAAATGAATGAGCTGTACGTGCGCCTGGACGAGCGAGTCAAAGATGATTATGAGCAGTGGTTTGCCGGCGGTAATCGCGAAGGCGATCTGGACGAGCGAATCTCAAATCTGGTCAATCATTTCGGTCGCGCTTTTGAGAAAACCACGAACTTGCAGATGTCGGTGCAGGCACAATTCTGGCGAGTTGAATCCTTGCAAAAAAACTACGAAGCCAATGTACAAAAACTCAGAAAAAATCTGATGCTTTGGCTACCAGAGTTACGGGCCATGCCCGATGATAGGATAGACGCAGTTTGCGTGGCCGTGTCATTTGAAGCATGGTATCGCCTGCGTGTGGTGCAAAAGCGAAGCATTCCAGCAACACATGCCGCAGTCGAGGCTTTACTACGCGGCCTGCTCGGCAGCTAACTGTCTGCAGTTTTATAACCCAGTCGCCTGAACAGTTATTCCGCGTCGAACTCAATATGCATTTCTTTAATGCCATTGATGAAATTGGAACGTAACCAATTAATGGGTTGCACTAGCCTGGGGTTTCGTAGTCTAGGCACAATTTCCTCAAAGATGACCTGAAGTTCCAGCCTCGCCAAATGTGAACCCAAACAGAAATGCTCACCAATGCCGAATGCGCGATGTTTGTTACGTACATCTTCGCGCTGCGCGCGCGTGATATCAAATGTCTCAGGATCAGAGAATATCTCTTCGTCGCGACTTGCTGAATGGTAAAACAGCACCACGTTGTCGCCCTTCTTCACTGTGTGGCCACTAGGCAGCTCGGCGTCTTCCATCACTGTACGCCGGAAGCTGACCACAGCGGTGTGATAACGCAACATTTCTTCGATCGCATCAGGAATCATGTCGGGTTTATCGACCAGCTGCTGCAGCGCCTCCGGGTGCTCCATTAAAAGGCGCATACCTTGCGCTGTTACGGTTCGAGTGGTTTCGTTACCCGCCACAAGTAAAATCAGGAAGAACGTACTGAACTCCACTTCATTAAGTTTCTCACCTTCAATCCCATCCAATAAGGCACTCATCAGGTAACCGGTGTTTTCACCAACCGCTTTACCTTCCAGATAATCAGTTGCCAACTGATGGCCGAAGGCAAACAGTTCTGACATTGCCATCTGGCCGTCTTCTTCGCTGGTACTCAAATCTGGGTCTTCGGAGCCAATCATAATATTGGTCCATTCAAAAACATCCTTGCGACGGTCCAGAGGCACCGCCATCAATTCGCAGATAGCAATCAGCGGTAGCTCCGCAGCGACGTCCTGAATAAATTCGCAGCGACCATTGCTGGCGACCTGGTCAATGATGTCTTTAGCGATCACTTTGAATCGTTCGTGATAGGAATCGACGACTTTAGGCGTAAATGCATTGCGCACAATTCGGCGGTGCTTGATGTGGTCCGGCGGATCCATATTGATCAGTATCATGCGATTGAGTTCCAGTTGCTCAGGCGCCATGTCTCTCATCAAGCAGGTACGCTCAGCTGAACTAAAAATCGCCGGATTCTTTGATACATAATCCAGGTCCTTGTGCTTGGTGATCGCCCAATACCCACCTTCCGCAAAATGCGCCTCTTCCTGCCAGAATACGGGTTCTTTTACTCTCAGTTCGCGCAGCCACTCGAATGGCACTCCGCCAATATAGCTGTCTGGGTCGGCAAGGTTGATGTGGGGACACTGACTCATCGTTACGCTCTCTTCAATCACATACTGTTGTGCGCGAAGATAGCACAGCGATCTGTCATTGCTTGGAACATTGCGAAAAAGACACTGAGCACTTTGCGATAAAGCCTGGAGCTTAGATCGGCAAAGGCAATATTTACCTGAGGCGGATTAACCCAGTGCTGAAGACGCTGCGTGGATTTTTTCCTGCATGTTTTCCGAGTGTAATTCGTCATTTGCTGCGCCCATATTTAGCCGCTTGTATGCGGTAACTACTTCCGGGTCAACCTGCGCATGTGGGGAATCGGTACCCTGGGCGGCTTGCAGGACAGAAAAAGTCACTATGTCTACGTAATCAGCGTCAGGTACTTCTCTATTAAACTGCAAGTGCTGGGATGGCACGTGCAACAAACCTCCATCAAAGTTCCAATGCTTTAGTATCTGGTCACCCAACTCTGGAGCCAGTACGTGGGTCGCCATGTCGAGAAAGACCGGCTTTTGCACCAGTGTGGGTTTGTCCTGCGCAAATTTCAGCACAGGCAATACGCCAATGTTGTGAATCAGGCCGGCAAGCATTGCTACTTCGGGCTTCAGGGATGTGCTGAACTTGCAAATCACCTGGCATAAGCCAGCTACTTCGGTACTCTGCTTGCAGGCGGCACGCATCCGCTCGCCAATCACCTTATTATCGGCCATAAACATGTGGACGATCGCGATGCCCACGGCGAGGTTCGCCGAGGTGTCGAAACCCATCTGCATCAATGCCAGCCGAAGATCCGTCACCGGCCTATCGCTGCGCCGCATTAATGGAGAATTCACCACTCTCAGCATGTGCGCGCTAACGGCAGGGTCCTCTGAGATGACTTGCATAAGACTATTGCAATCGGCGGTATCATCTCCGGCCACTTTGCGCACCTGCATGGCAATTTCGGGCAACGTCGGCAACTCAAGCTTATCGGCAGCGATCGCTGCCTGAATTTCATCTCGAACTTCAAGCACTTCCTTATTCATACCGATTCCAGTCGACTGTTTGATGTAACCCGCCCGAAGGGGACAATGATCTTAATTAAAGATCAAAAAATGAACAGCTACAGAATTACTTGCCTTACGTACATGCAAACAGTGATGCAGTTCACATTTCGTCAGTGCTCAGCCAGTGGCTTTGGGTTTGGATGGCACCAACGAAGGCGTTGCACGTCTGTATTTCTGAAAAGCCTGGTTGTCGCCCCAACGCTTCTCTGCCATTGCGTCCAACAAATTGATACCACTGATTCTGGTAAGCAGCAGATAGACAAATACAGGTGATATCAGGGTGAGGTAGCTGAGCCCGCTGAGCGCTGGAATGGCGATAAGTGCAATACCGCACCACAACACGATCTCGCCAAAGTAATTCGGATGCTGACTATACGCCCACAGCCCTGATTGTATGAACTCTTGTTCCGTGTTCTCGTCGGCTCGAAACCGACGTTTTTGAGCATCGGCGGTGGCTTCTATAATAAAACCAAGCAACCAGATCGTTACTCCCAAAGCAGCGGGCCAACCCAAAGCCTGTGGTTCAGCTGAACTCATCGCTGCGATCGCCGCCGCCGCCGTAACGCTTACCCACAAAGCCTGAAGATTCCAGGTTACAAACAAGCGACCGAAGTTGGTTTTGATTTTATCAAATCGTCGGTCGAAGCCATCGTTTGAGATGCGCATAAACAAAAAGCCACTTAAGCGCATGGCCCACACCGAGATCAGCACGCCCAGCAGTAGGGCTCTGGCGGGCGCGCCAGGCAGCATCGAAAGAATGAAGAGCATCACTGCAACATAGGTTACACCACCCGTTAAGTCGTAAAACTTTTCAGTTTGCAACAACCATGAAGGGATAAACGCCAGCCATTGCATCACAAAAGCCAGCAGTACACATTGAGCAAACAGTGGCAGAAAACCCGCTGAGACTGATCCGTCCGAACCGACCAAAGCCATCAACGCCGCAATGGACCAGATGATGACGAGTGTTAATACCGTGCGCATACTTAAAACTCCTGAAAAAGGTATGGCTAACCGAGTTCAGCGGCATACCTTGACTGGGTGTATACTGCGCCGCATTGCTGCATGATTCAAGAGGAGTAAACAATCGATGGCCGTGGCTGAACTTTGGCAGGAACTGAAAGACACACTGGCATTTCGAGCAAACCAATCATCCAGCCCGAGTTCTGGAAAAAGTGGCGGCTCAACGATCGTCATTGTTTTAGTAATCGTGCTGTTTCTGACCTGCTTACTGGGGTGGTATGTATCGCGAGAGCCAGATCCGCTCTGGGTTAACTGGGAGATAGACGGCAAACCCGCGCCGGCCGGGTATGCTACAGCCGACACGGCTGCTCGTGTTGCCAGCACCCTGTTGGATAAGCCCGGCGGGTTTATAAGTAATGACAAATTGCCGCCGTTTCTTATTTTAGACAATATGCCGAACTGGGAATACGGCGCACTGATTCAATTGCGTGATGTGGTTAAAACCCTGCGCAATGACTACAGTAGGTCGCAATCGCAATCGGTAGAAAATATGAATTTAAGCAAAGCCGAACCGGCCTTCAATTCAGACCATACCTGGTGGATTTTACCCAGCTGTGAGAGTAAATATGAAGAGGGTGTTGATTACTTAAACGCCTATCGTGATGCGCTGGTGAATACATCCAACGTCGATGCCCAGTTTTATGCGCGTGCGGATAACCTGCGCGAATGGCTTTCGGTTGTAGAGAAGCGCCTTGGCAGCCTGTCGCAACGCCTCAGCGCAAGTGTCGGTCAAAGCCGTGTTAACACCGATCTGGCCGGAGAACGTTCTGCCGAAAACTCAACGGCGGCTCCAGCCAATATTGAAGTAAAAACGCCCTGGCTGGAAATAGATGATGTACTTTATGAAGCACGAGGTTCTGCCTGGGCATTGGTTCATTTTATGCGGGCTGCCGAGAACGATTTCCAACAAGTGCTTAATGATAAGAATGCAAGTGTCAGCTTGCGCCAAATCATTCGTGAGCTTGAAGCTGCAATACAGCCGATCAATAGCCCAATCGTGCTAAATGGCAACGGTTTCGGCTTGTTTGCCAATCACTCCCTGGTGACCGCGTCTTACCTTTCGCGCGCAAATTCAGCCGTTATAAACCTGCGCGAGCTACTCGATCAAGGCTGATGTGAGCCTTCCAGCAGTGTATTATTGCCCTGGCTGTGGTGAAAAGGCATTCCTGCCCATTGCCCGCAAAAAACTGGAGTGCCGAGCGTGTGCATTTCAGTTTTATAGAAACGCGGCAAGCGCAGTTGCGGCTGTGCTTTTGTATGAGGATGAAATATTAGTCGGCAAGCGTGGCCGAAACCCATGCAAAGGCTTGCTCGACCTTCCGGGTGGTTTTGTCGATCCTGGAGAAAGCCTGGAAGCGGCCTTGTTTAGAGAACTGTATGAGGAGTTAGGCTTGCGACTAGACGATGCCAACTATCTTGGCTCAGGCAGCAATCGCTATCACTATGCGAATGTTGATTACGACACAACTGATGCGTTTTTTGAAATCCGATTTGGTCGACGTCCTGCCGTTACCGCAATGGACGACCTGGAGGATTTCGTCTGGTTGAACTTAGGTGAAATGGAGCTTGATCAGTTCGCGTTTGAATCTCAGCGGAAGCTGCTCAGGCAACACTACCTTTCATAGGCTTTCCATCAGACAGAATAAGCAATGCAGGCAAAACGATCAGGTTAAAAAATGCTGATAGCAGAATAACAAACCCGGTCAACAGACCCAAGTCAGAGTTTAAACCTATATCAGATCCCGTTAGTACCCAGAACCCGCTAACCAGTACAATCATAGTGATCCATATCGCTCGAGATACTTTATCGTATGCGAATTCGATTGACTGAATCGTGGTCTGACCCATCACTTTCGCCATGCGGTACTTGCTCAAAAAGTGAATTGAGAAATCAACCACGACGCCAAGACATATGCCGGCCACTGCGGAAACGGCAAACCCTAATATACCACTGTATATTGCCCAGCCTGCGTAACCAATAGCGATCGGAAAGCATGTAGCCAGCATGCCCAACAGGCCCAGTCGAATACTGCGTAGCGCAAACAACAAAACTAAACACACAGTTAAGATCGCGATTACCCCTCCTTGCAACATAGAGGGGATCAGGTAAATATAAGCCAGTTCACTAGCGGTCTGCCCCACTCCGGTTACCGCAATACGCAGTTCAGGCGCCTCCCGTTCGAACCACTCGCGCGTTTCGCGATTTATGCGCACTGCGGCCTCAGCAGTAGAACTTGCGCGCATTAGATTTACCAAGGTAGCTGACTTGTCAATATTGAGTTGGTGGGTCAATTCCATGCCAGCTGGCAGTGAAAGCTCATACAACAGCAGATACTGTGCAGCCAGCTCTCGCGTTTCAGGCAAACGGAAATAGGCTTCGTCATCGCCGTGCAGGCTTCTGTTCAGGCGCTTTAAGGTGTCTGTGATACTGGAGGCGTGACTTATATCATCGCGACCACGAACGTAGTTGGTAAACCGTTCCACCACATCCAGAAACTCTGGCGCCATCACCGAATCGGGCCCTTCCCCGTAAATCGCAATTTCGGTTGCTACCAGGCCAGCAAGCTTCTCTTCAACAAAATCATTCACCTGTCTTTCGGGCGTTTGTTTCTCGAAGAAAACCCGTGGTGATTCGTCCATGACATTCATTGGTATCAGCCAAATAACCAGGCAGGCAACAGGTATGCAACACAGGGCAATTGTTTTGGCGTTGCTAATTGAAAAATTTGAGAGCGCAATAAGCACAGGCCCAGGCTTGGAATTTCGGCGAATCTTCAACGGCCGCAGACTGAGTAATGCTGGTAACAAAGTAACGGAAAGTACGCATGCAATAGACACGCCGACAGCGATAATCACGGCTAGTTTTCTCAGCGGTGGGAAGTCCGTAAAGCTGAATGTAATTACTCCAAAAACCGTCGCCAACGAAGTCAGAAATATGGGCTGAAAATTAAACTTCAGCGAGCTCAAAATACTCTCCGATTGACTAAGGCCATTGCTTCTTCCCTGGATCGCGCCATTAACAACGTGCACGGCGTCAGCGACGGCCAGTGTCATTACCACGATCGGCGCAATGATACTGACAACTTCAGTTTCAAGACCTAACCAACCAAAAATACCCATGGTCGAAGCACCAGTCGCAATGACCACTACTACACAGGCGAAACAAGCGTACACAGAACGTAATAGCACAAGCAAAATAAGCGCCATAATCAGCAACATTGTGGGAATAAGCACCGCACTGTCATTGCGCGCATACGACTGGATCGCAAAATTGACGGCATGGTTTCCGCTGAGTTTGATTGTTACCTCAGGATTTCCTTCGGCGAGTTCTTCAACCATCTCTCTAGTGGCAGTGACAAATTCTGGCATCGCCGCCATAAGTTGCTTATGACTTGCCGATTGAAAGGTAATGTTGACGGCCGTCACGTCACCTTCCCTAGACACTAGCGCTCGCTGCAGTCCGGGATCAGTTTCCGCGACATGCTTTAAACGTTGTAATACATGTGGGTTGGCGTGCTCTCCTGGTGGCACCAGATCAGAGACAATCAAATCATCGTCGTCGGCGAAGGTATACTGAAAGTTCGTCAGAGAATCTACCCGACTGGCATAGGGCAATTGCCATGCATTGTCCGAGAGTATTTGAATGAACTCGACAATTTCCGGCTGATACACCGTACCTCGTTCAACGCTGAGTACAATAATAATCTGATCACGCTTCGTAAACTCTTCCTCAACCTCTTCTAACTGTTGAACTAAAGGGTGTCCCTGATCATACAGAGCACGAAGGTCGGGATTAAAACGAAGATACTGATTGCCGGTCGCCGCCAACGCTACTAACGCCAAGCACGCAATGATCACAAGGTAACGGTATTGAAGTACCCAATTAAACGACAATGAATTGAACCTTGATTGAACGAATCGCACAAGTTAACGGTTGGGGCTTGCAAATTCAAGCCAACTATATGCACAGTTGGCTTGTCGCCTTAAAACGCAAGAAATGCGCCTTGGGAGAACGTAGTTTACTGCAGTCTTGCGACTTCCAAAACCTGGAAAGCGCGCGTGTTGCTGCTATAGAGACTGGCCTTGCTTGCGTGTGTTCGCGATCGCAATCATGCACAAACCAATGATGGGCAAGGCACCGGGTGGCAATCCAACGCTTCGCAACGCTTCGTGCAAAGACAGGCCTTGGCCGAGAAATAAGACAGCTAATACTGAGATGACAAGTAATGCGGCAATGCTGGTTAGGGTTTTCATAGCGTTCTCCAAATCGGCTTCGTTGGCCTTTCAATCTATTCTGTATAGAAATGAAGCAAAACGCGGGCCAACTTTTTTATTCTTTATAATTCAATAACTTAACAAGAATGGAGGATTTCCGAAAAACGAAAATGTAAGAATATTCGACAATATAGCCTCGCTGCGCACTACCTAGTCCTGCAATAAGCGTCGTGCAATGATCAGGCGCATGATTTCATTGGTGCCTTCAAGAATCTGATGAACACGTGTGTCACGCACATGCCGTTCAAACGGGTACTCTTTGATGTAACCGTAACCACCGTGTAATTGCAGCGCTTCGTTGCACACTCGAAAACCAACATCGGTAGCGAAACGTTTGGCCATTGCGCAATAACTGGTGCGATCACTATCGCCGGCGTCGTACTTGGCAGCGGCGAGCCTGATCATCTGTCTAGCTGCGGTAACGTCGGTTGCCATATCGGCGAGCTTAAATTGGGTAACCTGAAAGTCCGCAATGCGTGAGCCAAATTGCTTGCGTTCCTTCACGTAGGCAACACTGGCATCCAAAGCGGCTTGCGCAGTACCTATAGAACACGCTCCGATACCTAAACGTCCGCCATCCAGGCCTTCCATAGCGATTTTAAAGCCCTGGCCATTGGCACCTAGCATATGCTCGACCGGCACCAGCACATTGTCGAACGAGACAGTGCAGGTAGGCTGGCAATTCCAGCCCATTTTTTCTTCTTTCTTGCCGTAACTAATGCCTTCCGTTAACGCTGGCACCGCAAATGCAGAAATTCCGCGCGGACCGTCTTCTCCCGTTCTTGCCATCACTACCAGCAAATCGGTTTCGCCAGCACCGGAAATGAATGCTTTGCTGCCGTTCAACAGATAATGCTCACCATGCCGCTCAGCCGATGTACGTAGAGAGCCTGCGTCAGATCCCGCGCCGGGTTCTGTCAAGCAGTAAGAAGCCAGCTTCTCACCCAGTGCAAGCGGTGTGCACCACTCCTCTTTTACAACTTTGGCGCCATAAGTTGCGACCATGTTCAGTGCCATATTATGAATAGAGATATATGCCGCGGTTGACGTACAGCCTTTTGCCAGCTCTTCCAGGATTATGCTCGAATCCATGCGGCCAAGCCCGGTGCCAGAATCGGCTTGCGGTGTGTAAAGCGCCATGAAACCCAGGGCTCCTGCCGCTTGTAACGCGCTTTTTGGAAAGTAGGACTCTGAATCCCACTGCGCCGCATAGGGGGCTAAGGCATTGCTTGCAAACTGTCTGGCGGCGTCCTGAAATGCTTGTTGGTCTTCATTCAATTCATAATTCATAAAGATGCCTCTTCGTGTGCGAGGAACTGCTCAGCATCAAGTGCGGCCATGCAACCAAACCCGGCAGACGTTACCGCCTGACGATAGACTTGATCTGCAACGTCTCCGGCAGCGAACACGCCAGCGACGCTGCTGGCTGTTGCATTCCCCTGCAATCCACTATTGATAATAATGTAGCCGTTGTTCATGTCGAGTTGGCCCTTAAACAGATCGGTGTTTGGGATATGCCCGATGGCGATAAACACGCCGTCCAAATCAATGGATTGTTCTTCATTAGATTGCACATCGCGTATGCGCATTCCAGTCACGCCCATATCATCCCCCAGCACTTCTTCCAGAACATGATTCCACGCTATGCGCACATTGCCTGTACGCTCTTTTTCGAACAGGCGATCTTGCAAAATAGCCTCAGCCCGCAGCTTATCCCGCCTGTGCACAACGACCACCTCTGCAGCAATATTGGACAAATACAAAGCTTCCTCAACGGCCGTGTTGCCACCGCCAATAACCGCAACCTTTTTGCCTCTGTAAAAAAAGCCATCGCAGGTTGCACAAGCACTCACCCCCCTGCCCATATATGCCTGCTCTGATTCCAATCCCAAATATTGCGCGGAAGCGCCGGTGGCAATAATCAGTGCGTCACATGTATAGGTGGCGGACTCACCGGTCAATTGAAACGGCCTGATGCTCACGTCCACAGCCACCGCTTGATCACGAACAATCTCAGTTTCAAAACGCTCTGCGTGTTTCAGCATGCGCTCCATTAACTCTGGCCCTTGCAAGCCTTCAACATCACCTGGCCAATTGTCCACCTCGGTTGTCGTCGTCAGCTGCCCACCCATCTCTATACCTGTTAGAAGAACCGGGTCCAGGTTGGCTCGCGCCGCGTATACAGCGGCTGAATAGCCCGCTGGGCCCGAGCCCAGAATGATCAGTTTGGCGTGACGTTGTTCCAGTGCCATCAATATTGCTCTCTATTCAAATACCGGCTGTAGTTTACCACGCAGCGATTCGGTACAAGGTCATATTTTTTGAGGGTAGTCCTATGATTCAATGCGGTTTGCCCACATACAAAGTTACACGCGTAGACCATATAATGAGCAGCGAAAAAACTGATATTCGCGATCCGGTCAACCGTCTGCTGCATCTTGTAGAAGAAGCGCATCGCGACCCCGGCGATCAGCTCTGTTGTATTCATTGTTTGAATGCGGTCACAACTGCCAACCAAAAAACCAGCATAAACGCGTCTCATAATGTACACGTGACTAATCCTGACGGTGTCGAATTTGACCTGGCTTGTTTTTCAGAAGCCTGGGGCTGTGGGATGAATGGCCTACCCTCGGTAGAACACAGTTGGTTCGAAGGCTTTCGCTGGCAATATTCGCGCTGCCTGAGCTGCGATGCTCATCTCGGCTGGTATTTTGAGGAGATCCAGGGGCCAATGGATCGAAGAAAACACTTTTTCGGGCTGATCATAGACAAACTGATACCCGCTGAATCTTCTGCAGAGTAATCTCCTGACCATTGCTGAATCCTGCAAAAGCGCTCCCGCTATCACAATTGTCCATGTCGACAATGACATCGTCGTCATAGAAAAAGCCGCGTTTTTGCGCAGCGTCGACAGCAGAACTGAAAATCTCAAGCCACGCTTGCCCAATGTTTTGGATCTGTGCCGCGAACACTTTGCGGACGTGCGATTGGTGCATCGTCTGGATTACGACACGTCCGGATTGATGTTGCTTGCCAGAACAAAGACGGCGCAGCGCGAACTCAACCGCCAGTTCCAGCAAAGATCGGTAGCCAAAGAGTATGAAGCCATCGCGCTTGGACACGTTGCGCAAATACATGGCCGCATTGAACTGCCCATTGCCAAGGACTGGCCAAATCGCCCCCGCCAGAAAATCGATTTCAAACGGGGCAAACAGGCTGTTACTGATTATGCCGTGTTGAAACGTTATGTAAGCCGGACGGATAACACGCCAATAAGCCGCTTACGACTTTACCCAATCACTGGTCGCAGTCATCAGCTGCGCATCCATTTACGCAGTATGGGTCATCCGCTGGCGGGTTGTGATCTCTATGGGAACAGAGCGTCGTATACGCTGAGTGAGCGATTGTTATTGCATGCCAGCAAACTGACGTTCAGCCACCCGGTCTCTGCCGAACGCGTCACATTTGAAAGCATCGTACCTTTTTGAGTGCTTGCTAATTTCACCATGCGACAGAACTCTGCTGGATTCTGTGACAAGCTCGAGTGATAATTTGCATCGATGGTAACCTCAGAAGAGTATAACGACGGCCAACGAATCGTACTCACGCCAAATCGATCTATGTCATGGCGTGGCAACCAGATATTTTTACTGAGTATGATTTGCTTGTCTGGCCTCATCAGTGTGGGATTTGCGCTGGTAGGCGCGTGGGTCATTTTGCCATTTGCCGGGCTGGAAATGCTGGCCTTGGGCTCAGCCTTGTATTATGTCTCCTGGAAACTCAGTTATCGGCAGGTAATCGTAATTACAGAAGATTCAGTGGCCGTTGATAAGGGCGTTTATAAGCCTAAGAAAAGTTGGTTGTTCTCCCGAGAAGACGTTTCCCTAAGCGTACAACCTGAAGAACACGAGTGGTCGTCGCCAGTCATTAGGCTGCGGCACAAACAAAGCCTTGTGGAAATTGGCGAATTTCTTAATCAGCCCGACTGCCGCAGGCTTTTGGCCTTGCTCAAAGAAAACGGAATTCCAACAAGAAGCTGGGGTGCCGCTGGAAAGCAGGCTTTCTGAGCTGTACCATGCGCGCTTAACGCCAAGAGTCTCTTCTTATGCCTCTCAATGATGTTCCCGAATCCGGCAAAGTCGGCTTCGTCAGCCTTGGCTGTCCCAAAGCACTGGTTGATTCAGAGCGGATACTAACCCAGCTGCGAACCGACGGTTACGAGGTGGTTCCAAGTTACCAGGGCGCCGATATTGTTGTGGTTAATACCTGCGGCTTTATCGATGCCGCGAAGCAGGAATCATTAGATGCGATTGGAGAAGCCATAGAGGAAAATGGCAAAGTAATCGTGACCGGCTGCCTTGGCGTTCAGGAACTGGAAATTCGCAAACAACACCCCAAAGTATTGGCCGTAACCGGCCCACAAGCCTACGAACAAGTTGTTAGTGCAGTGCATGAGTTCAGCCCGCCACAAAGACTGCACAGACCATTCGAAGACCTGGTACCACCACAAGGCATCAAGTTGACGCCCCGACACTATGCCTACTTAAAAATATCAGAAGGCTGCAACCACCGCTGTCGCTTTTGCATTATTCCGTCCATGCGCGGTGATCTGGTCAGCAGGCCGATTGGCGAAGTGATGGAAGAAGCTGAGCGTCTTGTGCAATCCGGCGTTAAGGAGTTGTTGATCATATCCCAGGACACCAGCGCCTATGGCCTGGACATAAAGTATCGCACCGGATTTTGGAATGGCCGGCCAGTGAAAACGCAAATGCAATCCCTGTGCGAAGCGCTGGCAGAACTTGGTGTTTGGGTCCGTTTGCACTACGTCTATCCTTACCCGCATGTGGATCGTGTGATTCCATTGATGAATGAGCGCAATCTGTTGCCGTATCTGGACATTCCTTTTCAACACGCCAGCCCGAAAATTCTAAAATCCATGCGCAGACCCGCACACGCCGAAAACACGCTGAAGCGCATTGAAGCCTGGCGCAAACAGTGCCCTGGGTTGACCATTCGAAGCACTTTTATCGTTGGCTTTCCCGGTGAAACCGAAGACGACTTCGAACAGTTATTGCAGTTTATGCAGGCAGCTCAACTTGATCGCGTCGGTTGCTTTGAATATTCACCTGTTGACGGCGCGGCAGCAAATAAACTGCCAGGTGTTGTTCCAGATGAGATCAAACATCAACGTTTCGACCGATTTATGCAGCTGCAGGCTGAGATTAGCGCACAGCGACTGCAACAAAAAATTGGGCGACAGATGGACGTTTTGATTGACGATGTGGGAACTGATGGTCTGACTGCCAGAAGCGCGGCAGACGCCCCAGAAATCGATGGCCAGGTGTTTGTAGATGGTTGCAAGCAATACGCTGCCGGCGATTTCTGTCACGTTGAAATTACCCATGCCGATGAGCATGACTTGTTCGCCAGGCATGTGGATTAGCTTGGGTGAATACACTGTTGCTGGAAGACGATGATTTTATATCATCAACATCTGCAGTAATACACGGCAAGCGCGCAGAGCATTTGATCCGTACAGTGGGGGTTGACGCTGGTAGCGTAATACGATGCGGAAAAGTAGATGGCCTGCTGGGCGACGCGTTTATAAAGGAGAAATCTGCCAGCCAGCTGACCATAGAATGTTCTTTTCGAATAAATCCGCCGACTCCATGTCGTGTCGAACTTATTTGCGCGCTTCCCAGACCTAAAATGTTACGTCGAATTGTGCGCACCAGCGCGGAACTGGGTGTTAAACGCGTCACCTTTATCAACAGCTTTAGAGTAGAAAAGAGCTATTGGCAAAGCCCTGCCCTTGCACCGCAAAAACTCAGAGAGTTTTGCATAGAAGGCTTGCAGCAGGCAGGTGATACCGTGTTACCCCACATCTCTTTGCAAAAACGATTTAAACCTTTTGTGGAAGATCAATTGCCCGCCATGGTGGAAGGGAAACAACCAATATTGGCGCATCCAAAAGCACCAACGCGTCCAAACCAGGAGACTAAGCAAACCTACTTACTCGCCGTAGGCCCGGAAGGTGGTTTTATCGAATACGAGATAGAAAAACTACAATGTGCAGGCTTTTCAGCGCACCGCTTCGGAGATCGCATTATGCGTTGTGACACAGCTATTCCGTTTTTAATAGCCTCACTTGTTAACTAGTATTTGTCCATACATTGGCTCATGCCTATTTATGGAACCGCTTTTCGAAATGCGATACCCAATGCACTTGCTTCGCACATGGGGCAAGCCTTTATCAAAAAGCCCTCGTTTTACTGTGTAAAACGCAGGTGCATCCCTGCGCCTGAGTTAGCTACCGTACAAAATATTCTGTATGTGGCCAGGAACCAACGAGCGCTGTCGAAGAAACAACCAACAGCTATTGCTTTGCACTCCCCTGCTCAAAGCCTTGCTCAAACTCTTCCATGCCTTCACTCATCCCTTTGAAGAACTCACCCAGCTTGCGACCTGCTTCTTCGGGCGACATTTCGTCAAGATTTTCAAGCTCCTTTATACTCCCTTCCACACTTTTTCCAATGCTTTCCGCTGCTTCTTCATAACGCTCCATCTCGCTGTCCAATTTTCGCATGGCTATTTCGCCAGAAACCTGCATAAACAGCATAATAGCGGCCAGTATGCCAATGACCAGACGTGCAGTTTCCGCTTTAATTTTATGCACTTCGACGGACGCGTTATACATCAGAAACATACCCCACAGCACTCCAACAATTGTGCCTATGTACGGGATCAAACCCAGCACACCCATAATCGGGTAGATTGCTGTGGCATACGCCACACTGCGGTAAGCCGTTTCATAATCGTATTCAGAGCCCATTAGCTTCCAGATCACAAACATGATTAGCGCCGCAATAAAGCTACCAATAACCGCCATGATGGGCATCATAATGAAGGAGCCAATACCAACCGCCATCGCACCTAAACCGCTACCACCCAACAAGGCGACTAAGGTCATCAATACACCGATAACAGCGCCCATTACAGCAACAAATATGGCGGGTTCCGCAAAACCGCCCGTGGTTGGCATAGCGTGGTAAAAGCCAGCAGGATCGGTCAGCACAGCTTTCGCATCATCTATCACCTTGCCGAGATCGAAACCAGAATCTTGCGGCGAAGGCGGTGCCGATTGTTCATTTGCTGGCTGCTGATTATTTGTGTCGTCATTCATAATTGCTCTCCATTATTATTGATACACCGCACAAGTAACACAATGCCAGACCAGTTCCGTTACTCGACAGTGGCCGCTTGTGGTAGACAGGCGCCGGTGCCACCCAATCCACAATACCCTCCCGGGTTCTTGGCAAGATATTGCTGATGATACTCTTCTGCATAGAAGAATTCAGGCATCGGAAGAATCTCAGTAGTAATTTCCGGATAACCCTGTTGCGCGAGCACTTCCTGATAACGCTGCTTACTGGCTTCGGAGGCCAGTCTGTGCTCATCGCTGCTGGTATATATTCCGCTTCGGTATTGTGTGCCGGAATCATTCCCCTGGCGCATGCCTTGGGTTGGGTTGTGCGATTCCCAGAAAACTTTCAACAAGTCATCGAATCGACAAACAGCGGGGTCAAACACCACCAACACCACTTCGTTGTGGCCGGTTTGTCCTGAACATACTTCCTGATAACTGGGATTGGGCGTATATCCGGCCGCATAACCAACCGCCGTGGTGAACACGCCGTCCAGTGACCAAAATTTCCGTTCAGCGCCCCAAAAACAGCCCATGCCAAACACAACCTGCTGCAAATGCTCGGGAAATGGACCAAGCAAAGGTGCGCCATTAACAAAGTGCCGTTGCGGCACTGGCATGGATTCGGAGCGCCCAGGAAGGGCCCGGTCTCTGCCAGGCATGGTTGATTTGTTCAGACCAAACATATGGACACCTCTATTAATTCCTGCCGTTATTGACATTCAAACGATTATTCTCGCCGCGCGCAAGGCTCACCAGCCAAAAGCCAGAGAAAAAACACGCCGAAACAATGAGCAGCCGCAGCTCTGCGGTGAACACTGGCAACAAACTACAAATCAACATGGTGGCGATCCGCAGAGTTTCAAGCTTGTATCCAGACCACTTGTTCTCCAGCATCAGACCCAGTCCGGTATACGCCATCATGCAGAACAAAAAACCTGACCACAGCATAGCGCTACCCAGTTGATGGGCTTGAAAAGATAAAAAGCTGGCAAGCCCAAGTACTAATAAAAATTGTACGCCAACGTACGCCTTTACCTCGTTGGCCACCATGGGGTTATATTTACTCCAGGCATTCACTCCTGACTCCTGCACGGTGCCATCAGGTGTTACTCGTGCTTCTTCCAGCATGGAGTGCAATGTTCCAGGCGACGCAAGCATCACGCCCGCTTTTTCCCGCCAAGGTTGCACACTCGCCGCATGCCACATATCTGAATAAACATGCAGGTTTGCCCACAAAGGGTTCCAGCTTTGCAGCGGCTTACTGATTCCGAAGCGACAGCTTTCCTCATCGGATTCCTCACAAAAGCTGCCGAACAGTCGATCCCACAAAATAAAAACACCGCCGTAATTCCTATCCATATAGCGCCGATTGCTGGCATGGTGCACACGATGATTCGATGGCGTAACCAATATTCGATCAAGCATGCCAAGCCGACCTATGTGCTCTGTATGCACCCAAAATTGATACAGCAGGTTGACGGCCGCAATGGTGTAAAACATGTCGGGAGGGCAGCCAAGCAGGAACAAAGGAGTGAAAAACACCCAGCTGCAAAGAAAACCTGTTCCGGTCTGACGCAGAGCAGTGCTCAGATTGAATTCCTCACTCTGATGATGCGCTACATGCGATGCCCAAAACAGGCTGCGCTCATGGCTGATTCTATGGAACCAGTAGTAAAAAAAGTCGTAAGCAACGAAGCCTAGCAGCCACATCCACCAAACTGAGGGCCATTGGATAATGCTCAAAACATCGGCTATCGCCGCAAACAAGCGAACGCTGGCATCAAAAAATACAAGCTTACTCAGCGTTCGTAGCGAACCCAAACTGAGGCTGTTGACCGTGTCATTCAGCCGATAGGTATTGTGTCCGTGCACCACACCATATGCGTACTCAACGAGCATAAGCAGCACAAAGGCCGGGATAGCTAAGGTTACGAGGTCCATAGTAAGCGCAGTATATCGCCCATGGACCCGCAAAATCAGGTCATTAAAGGACAGCTCACCGCGTTGTCGCAATAGGAAAACGCCATACCGTGCACAGATCGCATTCTTGGCAGCCAGATAAGGCAAGCAAGCGTCAGGCGTTTGCCTCTGACTATACTAAATCGATAGGCCACCTAGGATTGGGGCCACAAACCGCGCGTGGGGATATAAATGCGTTTTCTTTGGCGAGACAGATTGGCAAGATTTGTACAGACAATTGTCTGCGTTTCATGCTGTTTGACAGGCAGTCTCGCCGCATCCTCTTCAATGAAATTTGATGATCTGGCCGATCTAAGCCTGGAAGAATTGATGTCTATTGACATCAGCACTGTTACTGAAAAAGCTCAGAATGCGCTGAGCCGGGCCTCTGCAAGCTACACGATCAGCCGTGAAGACATAGAACACAGCGGCCGGCGTACTATCCCAGAGATTTTGCGCATGGCACCAGGCGTTCACGTGGGGCGAGTTGACAATAACAAGTGGACCGTCAGCTTACGTGGATTCAATGGACGTTTTTCTAATAACTATCTTGTGCTGCTCGATGGCCGAACCATGTATTCCCGCTCAATACCAGGCATCAACTGGCAACAAATTGATACCATAATTGAAGACATTGAGAAGATTGACGTCATCCGCGGACCTGGTGCCTCGTTGTGGGGGTCAAACGCAGTCAATGGCGTTATCAATATTATGACGCGATCAGCACGCGAAACGCATGGATTGCAGCTGGCGCTAAGCAGCGGCAGCGCGACCAATAATGAAACTCAATTTCGTTATGGGATGAAGCTGGGCAACAGCACTCACCTGCGCCTATATGGCAAACATACTGAGCACGATGCTTTCGAAGACATTAATGGCCAGTCTGCTCATGACGAGAACAGACGTACATTGCTCGGCTTTCGCAGCGATAGGCAACCCGACGACAAGAGTAGCCTCACTATCAGTGGTGAATACACGCAAAGTCACCCGGACGATCTGTTTGCCAGTGTCAACTTCGAAACACTGGAATTACAAGTAGCGCCCACCAAAAACAAGATCGATACCTTCCACCTGCGCACGCATTGGACCAAGCGTCTCAATGACAAAAACCAAGTTGGATTGCAGATCTACTACGATAGGGAAGAACGCGACACAACATTGTTAGTGCTGGAGCGCGATACGATCGATATTGATTTAAAGCAGCACCTTTCGCTTGGAAAGACACACAGCTGGGTATGGGGATTTGGATATCGATTCTCTCAGGATGATCTAAGCAACACCAATCTGTTAACCGCTGTTCCAAATGATCTTAACGTTAAAGTTGCGCAGGCGTTCGTGCAAGATCAGATTCAGGTGACCCCCAACTTGAGCGCACTACTTGGAGTCAAAGTTGAAGACAACAGTTTTAGTGACATTGAAATTCAGCCCAGCCTGAAGTTTAGCCTAACACTAGGAAAGGCCCACCTCACCTGGTTATCGGTGGCAAAAGCAGTTCGCACACCAACGCGCGTAGGCACACAAGTGCGAATCGACATTCCAAGTTTGCTGCTTGAACCTGGTTCAGAACTTAACGTTTTCCCATTGCCACTGCTGGCCGAACTCGCTGGCAACAGTACGCTGGAATCGGAAGAGCTGATTGCCTATGAGCTGGGCCACCAGTGGCAATTAAGTGAGAATTTCAATATCGATTTAGCCATTTTTTACAACGATTACAGCAAATTGAATGGGACAGAATTCAGCGACCTGCTATGCCAACCAGGGAACGTTTTGTTCGCCAACGACCCGGCATGCCTTGGCAGTGCACGCTACCTGGAAACACCGTTACTGTTCAACAATAGTGTTAGCGGACACACTCTGGGTGGCGAGCTGGTTATTGACAAACAGATGACCGCAAGACTGAGTAGCGAGTTCAATATTAGCTACATAAAGTACGAGCTTGCGTCGACTTCGATTGGGTTTCTGAATGAATTAGCCGATGTACGTAACCCTGAGCTACTGACTAATCTCAAGATAAATTACCGAGTAGACGAACGCTGGAGCCTTGATTTCTGGTTGCGACACGTTGGGAAGGTAGAAGGTTTTGCAGCGCTTGGACCTGGTTTCGACAGCTACACTGCCCTGGATCTTCGAGCGGCAATGCAAGTCAATCCGTTTTTACAGCTAGAGATTGTGGGTGCCAATCTAACGGACTCAGGTCATCTTGAGGGTGCCAGCGAATTGGGGGAAGTTGAAAGCCAGCCCATACCTAGATCGCTGCGCGCCACCATCAAATTATTGTTTTAGCGTGATTTGCATGTTTCGTCCACTGCATGCCACAGTCATCAACTTAACCATCGCGGTATTGCTTATTCTGTTTAACACCCCTGCGTCAGCCGAGGTAAAAAACGAACAGAAGGTAAAGGCAGCTATTGTGTACAAGTTGCTGCGCTACATTTCATGGCCAGAAGAAGCAGTGGTCAGCAACACAATCAATTTGTGTGTGGACCAAAATGATCCATTTTACAGCGCATTCTCGAACATAAACGGTCGTCTCGTGCATAAGAGGAAGATCGTTCTGATGCACCAGCCACCGCCAAAGAGCACAATAGAATGCCAGATTGTTTTCACCTCCGAAGACAGTCGGCTGGACGCGCTCATAATCAACGCCGAGATGAAAAAGGGCGTACTTACGATCAGTGATACCATGCAATTTGCGGAGCGTGGAGGCATGATTAATCTTGTCGTGAAAAACAATCGAGTACGCTTCAAGATTAATCCGCATGCAGCTTACCGGTCGGAGCTGAGAATAAATTCGTCATTGCTCAGTTTGGCTGATCTCGTCGAAACCGATCGCTCAGATGACAATTCTGCCGCAAGCCTGCATGCTGATTCGTAGGCTTTCGAATGAGCCTGACTACATCGAGCAATTCGATTGCCGCTAAGCTTCACAGAATTGTGTTCTTAACCTTGGCTGGCCTGCTGTTTGCGGTATTGATAAGCAATCTGATATTGGACGGAGCCAGTGAGCAAGCCGCGGTGAAGCAACGCTTGGAGGCTGCCGCTAGTCTGGTTGCCGAAAACAGCTCAACTGCGATGTATTTTGATGACCGCTCGGAAGCACAGAGGGTATTGAATAATCTTGACGCAGTGGCCGATGTGCGCCAGGGCCTTCTTTACGACGCACAAGGGAAAATCTACGCAGAGTTTCATAAGGAAGGTATTGTCGAGAACGATCTCCAATTCAGCGCCAGTACACCGGCCGCTCCACTGGCACGGTTTATTGATCGAAGCGTAACAGTTCCTGTGATGATTGACGACGTGGTGCTCGGACAGCTGTACATTGAGTCTGGACTGAATGGCTTTAGACAAGTGCTGCATTGGAACCTCAGGCTGTCGGCTGCGATATTTGTAATCATTATGTTGCTAGGTCTTCGCATGTCGAATCGCCTGGAACGGGCAATTACCAACCCGATTCTTGCGCTGGCAAAAGACATGAACCTCTTAGCCAATTCACGGGACTTCTCTCATCGCGCAGATAAGAGTAGCGGCGATGAGATCGGTGAAATGGTGGACGGATTTAATAAGCTTCTGGAACAGATCCAGACTCGCGATGAGTCTTTGGCTGAGCATCAGAAGACGTTGGAATCGACCGTAGAGCGTAGAACAAAGGAACTCAGTCAGCTCAACAATGATTTGCAACAAAGCATGCAAATGCTCACTGAAGCCAAGGAGCAGGCAGAATCGGCAAGCGAGGCAAAGAGCGAATTTCTCGCCAATATGAGCCACGAAATACGAACGCCTATTAATGGCGTGTTGGGCATGACCGAGTTGCTACAAAACACGCCTATGAATGACAAGCAACACTACTTCGCGGAAACAATTCATACGTCGGCAAAATCTCTGCTGAATATCATCAATGATATTTTGGACTTCTCAAAAATTGAAGCGGGTTCGTTGTCCATGGAGTGCATACCATTCCATTTTGGTCGGCTCATAGAAGATTGCGCAGCCATAATGGCCGGTCAAGCTCATAAGAAGAATATTGAGTTGATCACAGATATCCCAGCGGATGATCAATTCATCGTCATGGGTGACCCTCACCGATTAGGGCAGGTATTGAACAACTTCATAAGCAACGCCATTAAGTTCACGGAGGAAGGCGAAGTTGTTGTAACCCTTAACACATTGCATAGAGAAGACGGACTGCAAACCATAGAGTGTCAGGTGCTGGATACTGGCATCGGCATGTCTGAGAACGTTCTAGAGGAAATCTTTGAATCGTTCCAGCAAGCCGACGGTTCCACTACGCGCCTTTACGGTGGCACCGGATTAGGTCTTAGCATTACTAAGCAATTGGTCGAATTAATGGGTGGAACAATTGACGTTAGCAGCACACCAGGCATCGGTTCGGTATTCGCTTTTCAATTAACTTTGCCCATTGCCGAGGGCGAACACGACCTTACTGCGGACAGCTTCAGCCTTGAAGGTCTGCATGTATTAATTGTTGACGACAATGAAACCAATCGCGATATTCTTGCTCACCTTGCTTCCACATGGAAAATGTCTTTTGCAATTGCAGAAGATGGACAGCAAGCAACTGAAATTCTGGCCAGCCCCTCTGGCCAATACCTGGAACTGGTACTTCTTGATCAGAACATGCCGCATATGGATGGTATTCAGGTTGCCGGTTGGATAGAGAAGAACTTACCACATCTGCCGGTGATAATGCTGTCGTCTATTGACGGGGTAGGAAACGAAACGGCTGACTTTAGTTGCGTGTACTCCGCGATCACAAAACCTGTACGGCACACAGAACTTTTCAGCTCAATTGCTTCTCTGCTTGTCAGGCAAGAGCCTACTGAGGAAATTGAACACAGCGAAGTTGTTCAGCAAGTAGCTGAGCATTGCACCGGAAAAGAAGCCAGATTGCTCGTGGCGGAGGACAACCTGATCAATCAGGAAGTAGTGCTTGGCATGCTGGATCAGTTTTTATGTAGCGTAGATCTTGTCGAAAATGGTGCAGATGCTTTGCAACGGCGTTTTGATACAGACTACGATCTGATATTGATGGATTGTCAAATGCCTGTGCTGGACGGGTATGCAGCAACAGAGCAAATCAGGCAGCGAGAATTTGAGCAAGGTCTGGATGCCATGCCGATTATTGCGTTGACTGCAAATGTACTAAAGGGCGATCGCGAAAAATGCATCGCTGCCGGCATGTCCGATTTTCTCAGCAAACCATTTGAGCAAAATGATCTGTGCCGCGTTATCAATACCTGGTTGCCAGAACAAAGCCTGCTCCAGCGACGTGCTGCGAACGACGAGTTGGGACACGAACAACAAAGGCGTCTGGTTTCCAGCGTCGACGCCGAGGCGATCGAGAAATTGCGCACACTGCAACGCCCTGGACAACCAGATATCGTCAAAAAATTAGTGGGTAACTTTCTCGATACCGTGGGCGCTACGCTAGCAGATATTCAGGAAGCCTTCATCGACGGTGATGGCAACAAAATCCATCAGTATACCCACCCACTGAAATCTACTGCGGCCACTTTGGGCGCAAATCACTTGGCAAAGCTGCTCAGCGAAATGGACGATACATGCCGACAAGGAAGCATTGCCGGCTGCTCTATTCTGCTGCAGGATATTGAAGAAGAAGTGCGGATAGTTTGTGGCGAGCTTACGCCTTTTGCTAGTTTGGCAAGCGAAATGTGCGCCGATGAAACTGCACCTCCGAACGAATGCAGTACCTCAGATGCTGATGGTGTTATTGCAGAAAATGGTACGGCGCTGATCATTGATGATGACGCCAATATGCGTTTGGTAGCCAGTACAGCCCTCAAAAACGCTCGTTTTAAGGTGATCGAGGCGGAAAACGGAGAGCACGCGCTGCTTTCGTTTCAACAACAAGATGTTGACATTGTGCTTCTAGACGTTGAAATGCCCGAGATGAATGGCTTCGATGTTTGTGAGCAATTGCGAGCAAGTGAAAAAGGTAAATATACGCCAATCATTATGATGACCGGCCGCAATGATGTTGAAGCGGTTAATAAAGCCTACGACCTTGGTGCTACTGACTTTACTTCCAAACCAATTCACCCCGAATTACTGTGCCAACGGGTTCTGTATATTCATCGCGCGCAAAACGCTATGGTAAAAGTACGAGAAAATGCCAGGCGACTGAAAGCAGCGCAACAGGCGGCCAAGCTGGGTTATTGGGAGTGGAATAGCACTGAATCAAGTGGCTTCGTTAGCGAAGAGATGTTGAGTTTCTTCGGATTCACCAACGACAGTTATTCCGGAGACCCACGTGATTTAATTGATCTGTTGGAGCATTCTCAGCGAGGACCTTTCCTGCGGTTACTGCAGAATGGTCAGATCGACAGGCGTACAGAAGACATGGAGCTCCATGTTACCTTGAAAAATGGGCAACAACGCTATCTGCAACAGCACGTGGAATTTATTCAGGACAGTGGCGGACTGCTAGGAACAGTGTTGGATATCACTGAGAAACGGCAAGCAGAACACAAGATATTCAACCTCGCGAATCTGGACTCAGTGACTGGCCTACCCAATAGGAACATGTTGGTCTCACAGCTAGATGGGCTTATCAGTCGATACAGCCGAGACAAGAAATCATTTGCGCTAATCACCGTTCAATTCTCCGAACTTCGAAGAGTGCGAGAAACCTATGGCCCTAACGTTGTGCATTCTTTGGTGAAAATTGCTGTTGAACGCTTACAAACCGACGTTCGAAGCTCGGACCTGATCATGAACAATGTCAGCAGCGAAAACGCAGTTCCCGGGTGGGACAGTATTATGCATTTGTCTGACGATGAGTTCGTCGTGATACTGCACAATTTACGCAAGCCATCAGACGCGGCGTCGTTGGCGGACCGGCTTGCAGACACCTTGACGGATAGCTACGAAGTCAATAATCACATCATCTTCCTATATGCGAAAGCAGGTATTGTGATGTATCCCGAGAACGGCAGCGACTCAGATTCACTACTGCGTAATTCGACAGCCGCATTGAAACAGGCAAAAGACCTGAACGCGGGTAATTACCATTTCTATTCTGAAACTCAGAACGAAAAAGCGGTAGAAATACTGGCTCTGGAGAGTGAACTTAGAAAAGCGATGCTGGGCGAACCGTTTGAACTTTATTATCAGCCCAAAGTTCACAATAGCAGTTTACAACCGTACGGTGCTGAGGCACTTATACGCTGGATACATCCGGAACGCGGCTTTATTTCACCAGCAACCTTTGTTCCGCTCGCAGAAGATATGGGGTTAATGGCCGACATTGGCACCTGGGTCCTTAGACAAGCCATCAAACAATGCGCCTTGTGGCAAAAGCAAGGCATCAATGATCTGGTCATATCGGTCAACGTTGCACCACAACAGTTGTACTCCACCGACCTTCCAGCTCTCTGCAGCGAGCTTTTGACAGAATACGGAGTCCCAGCTCGCCTGCTTGAACTCGAAATCACCGAAGGCAGTTTGATCGAAGATGTTGAGCACAGTGTGCAAACATTGGCACAACTAAAAAACATTGGCGTATCGATTGCATTGGATGATTTTGGCACCGGCTACTCATCATTAAGCTATCTAAAGAAGTTTTGGCTGGACGTGCTAAAGATCGATCAGTCATTCATTCGCGATCTCTTGGTTGAACCACAAGACGCAGCCATCGTGGAATCGACAATCAACCTTGCGCATAAACTAGGCATGACAGTCGTTGCAGAAGGTGTAGAGGAAGTGAAGCACCTGCGCTGGCTAACGGAACACGGTTGTGACGCAACGCAAGGGTACTATTTCAGTCCGCCTCTGAACCCAAAAAAATTCGAAGCCTGGCTGCGGGAATTTAACCCTCACAAGCGCTCCGCCTAGTTTCCGGCGATGCTTATTCCCGCTATTGGTACCAAAACGAAAAGTAACTCAAACTGATAGGCCGTGTTTTCTAAGACAGGTTTGCAAGTTCTCCAGTTTCACGGGCTTTGCCAGAAAATCTGACATTCCAGCCTCAATGCAGCGTCTTCGTTCTTCGTCTAATACATTGGCGGTCATCGCAATGATATGTGGAGCATGATTCATCTTGACCAGAATTTGCTTACAAGCATCAACGCCGTTTAGTTTTGGCATTTGCAAGTCCATTAGAACCAGATCGAAATTACCGTCGCTTGCGCGTTGAACGGCCTGAGCGCCATCGCTTACAACACTTACTTGACAGCCCAGTTTTTCTAACATGCGTTGAGCAATCATTTGGTTGATTTCATTGTCTTCAGCAACTAACACACTGGGTTGTGACGCCTTCTCGGCGGAGGCTGATTTAGACAAGGTTCTCGAGAATGACGGCTCTTCGTGCACAGCTTGAAGTGGCAAACTAACAATAAATGCGCTGCCGACACCCACCCGTGATTCAATCTCAATCGTACCTCCCATTTCTCCAACAAGCTTTTTCACCAGGGCCAAGCCTAATCCGGACTGCTGAGATCCATCCACTACAGCATTACTGCCCAGCTGGTAGGCCTGAAACACCGAATCTCGTTCCGCTGCTGGTATACCGGGGCCTTCATCGCGTACGGTAAATTTAACAATACCAACTTTATCAACAGTCACGGTTTCCACATGCAGATTCACTGTGCCTTGCAGAGTGAATTTTATGGCGTTGCCCAGAAGGTTGAGTAAAATCTGCGAGAGTCTCAACGCGTCGCAATGAACTTTTTCGGGAACATTCGGCTCAATATCGTAGGTCAGTTCCACGCCATTAACATTGGAGAAGCGCACTATGCGAAAGCAGGTTTCGATCGTATCCGCCAGGCGCGTAAGGCGCTGTTCCGTTGCGCTTTGCAAACCATCTGGCTGATTTATGGTAACGATATTTTCAACCACGTCACTTGCGCCCTGCGCCGCTTGCTCCAATAGCGCCAGCTCGCGCAGCTGGCTGGGCGATGATAAGTGATTGCGTAGTTCGCCGAGATTGGATAAAACAGCACTGATTGGGCTTCGAACTTCGTGACTCAAAACCCTTACGTAGGTGATCAGTGTTTGTCGGCTTTGTTCGGCCTGGTCTCGCTCCAGTTTAACGGCCTGGTGGATTTTTCTGAGCAAGGATAACGCCAGCAATAGCAGCCCTGCCAACAGCATAAACAACAATCCTAGTGCCAAACCAATACCCATGGAGTACTCGGAAGAAAAAATGACTAAAAGAGCTAACAAGCACAGAAGCAGAGCCGCTAACACTGCGGTTCGATTCAGGAGTCGAAAATAAGGTTCCATATACCTAACAGTTTATCCAGATCTAGTGCACTCTTACCGACTGTCCAATGGGAATAAAATCTTCCGGGTTTTTATTCACGGCGTTATTCACGCGGGAAGACAACGGTGAAACCAGCAACGGTTGTCGCGATTCGGGAAGAAATGCCGAAAAAGACAACGACAGTTCCTGGCTATTGTCTAACCACGGTTCTATTTCAGCCGTATTTAATATGACCGGCATTCTGTTATGAATTGATTCAAATTCAGCGCTTGCGGCCTTGGTAATAATTGCGCAAGAAACGATACTTTGACCATCTATTAGCGTGCGCTCAAAAACAGCTGCAAACGCAATGGCCGAATCTTCCAACTGAATATTTTGTGCGTGTTTGCCATCGGGCGTTTTTTGCCATTCAATGAAGGAACTGGCCGGCACAACTGCCCGCTGGCGTTTGAATGGACGGGAAAACGCCCGGCTTGACAGCAAGTTTTCGCTACGAGCATTAAACATCGAGTATTTCGTGTTGATTTCTTTGGCCCAGGCCGGAAGCAACCACCAGCGCGCCTCCAACGCTATCCTTTGACCATCAGCATTGCACACCATGTGCACTCGCTCCGTGGGTGCAATATTCAGACGAGTCTGCAATCGCAAGTCAACACCAAGCGTCTCCAGCAAGCCTGCCAGGAATGGATCATCTACAACATTAAATCGACCGCACATGGTGACTGTTCTCAGGCCTTCTCAGTAACTTCAATATACCCCATTGTCGCCCAATTGCCATCCAGTGCTATCGTCGTGTGAGCGCTTCCGGTAAACTGACTCGCAGCTGTTTATGAAGTTTTGATGCGGGAAATATGCCACTAAATACGATCGAAGAGATAATAGACGACATTCGCCTAGGCAAAATGGTCATTCTCATGGACGACGAGAGCCGCGAAAACGAGGGCGATTTGATCATTGCCGCTGATGTGGTCACGCCAGAGCACATCACTTTTTTCGCCCGACATGCTTGCGGTCTGGTGTGCCTGACCATCACTGAGCAGCGCGCCAGACAATTAAAAATCACCCATATGGTTAGGGACAACGGCTCGCAGCATGAAACCAACTTCACAGTTTCTATTGAAGCCGCAGAAGGAATTAGCACAGGTATCTCTGCTGCTGATCGAGCCAAAACCATTCGCACCGCGGTCGCTAAACGCGCCGAGCCAGACGATATCGTTACTCCTGGCCACGTGTTTCCCATAATCGCCAAGCCCGGTGGTGTGCTGACCCGTGCCGGCCACACTGAAGCGGGCTGCGATCTTGCCCGCCTCGCAGGTTATGAGCCTTCTGCCGTGATTGTCGAAATAATGAATGAAGATGGCACCATGGCCAAGCGCGAGCAACTTGAGCAATTTGCGGTAAAGCATGAGCTCAAAATTGGCACCATTGCCGATCTCATTCAATATCGAACTCTGAATGAGCAAACCATCGAAAAGTTATCCGAAAAAACCGTAACGACAGAGTTCGGTGAATTTGATTTAGTCACCTATAGAGATCAGATTTATCAGGAAATTCATATCGCTTTAGTGAAAGGAGAGATTAGTGAAGAGCTACCCAGCTTTGTGCGCGTGCAACCGATCAATGCATTACGCGATGTGCTCGGTGCAAAGCGCCCTGACCACTCGCCGAGCTGGTCTGTTAGCAGCTCACTGAAAAAAATTGCGAAAGAAGGTCGCGGTGTACTAGTGCTTGTTGGCAGAGCAGATAGCTCTGACGAGCTACTAGCACAAATTCAAGCTTTTCCGGAAATCCCGCAAATCCTGCGACCACCGAGTGAAGAAGGTATGGCTGTGTACCGCGTTATTGGCACGGCAGCTCAGATTTTGCGCGATCTGAACGTTGGCAAAATGATGTTGCTGAGTTCGCCTGTACGAGTAAACGCCATATCTGGCTTTAACCTCGAAGTAGTAGACTACGTCGAGCCTGAAGACCACCCAGCAAACTAGATTTCTTACGTAGGCGACTGCCTATTTATGGACACAAGCTAAGCAGATCTGGCACGCCTGTATTGCGCAGGTGACTGTTCAGCCCATTGAATGAACGCACGGCGAAAATTAGACGGGTCAGCAAAGCCCAACAAGTCGGCAATGTCTGCAACACTAAGATTGGTTGATTCCAAGTATTCCGCCGCCAACTTAAAACGCACATCGTTAAACACTTCCTGAAACGAAGTACCTTCAGCCGTAAGTTTTCGACGTAGAGTGCGTTCGCTCATGTGCAGCATTTGGGCCAGATCCGCTATGCGCGGAAAGTCACCATGGTGTTCCAGTAGCAGTTTTTGCACTTGCCTGGCCAGGCCTTGCCGCTGTGTCATTGTACGCAGCATTTCAGCACATTGTTGCTGATACATGCGTGCCGCCGCCGGGTTAGCCGATGGTAGCGGTTTGGAAAGCAATGCGACAGGAACTCTGAGCTGACACTGCGACTGAGAGAAAGTCGGCGCTTGATGAAACACTTCGATGTAACGGTTTAAATAAATTGGCGACGGGTAGTCAAAACAAAGCTCCGCCCAATCAGGATCTTCGTTCAGCAGAAAACTGACGGTTGTATAGACGCTTGCAAACAATACCTCCTTGGCAAAGGTCTGCGACGCTGTCTGACCACTCGCGAGTCGTGCTTCCAATACAGCAGTCTCTCCTTCGATGCGGTATTCCAGCCGCAAGTCCGAATGGTTGATGGAATGATACTTCAGCCAGACCTGAACAAGCTCATACAAAGTTGAACAACTCATCAAAGCAAATCCGAGTATTCCGTGTGTGTTTGTATTCAGCCTGCGCCCGAACTGCAAACCAAGGTCTGGCTCACCGAAAAGCCGGTTCGCATTCGCGATCAGAGTTTGCATATGCTGTTTGCGAACAATCTGTTCGCCGTTGAGAAGCCGATTCCAATCCAAACCGGTATTTTGAAGCGCAGTCTCTGCCGTAATCTGCTTGCTTTGAAGCAAGCGTATCAGTTCAGCTGCATAGCGATTACCAATCATCAGCGTATCCGTCCTCCTCCCTGGGCTGGACTAACTTAGCTCAACCCGAATGTAACAATAGATTGTTCTGACTCACTACAACACCGTTGTTGTCAGCATACAGGTAGTGGCCTGTAACAAATAGAACGCCACCAAAATGCAGATCAATTGAGTGCTGCCCTTCACCGCGTTTTTCGGTTTTGAGCGGGCAGCAACCCAGCGCCTTCACCCCTATAGCAAGAGTATTCAAATCATCTACGTCGCGGACCGCGCCATTAAACACCAATCCACTCCAGCCTTGTTTGACAGCAGATAGTGCAATTTGATCCCCTAAAAGTGCTCTTCTTAATGATGCACCACCATCAACTACCAACACACGACCATTTCCTGGTTCAGCAAGGGCTTGCTTTACCAAAGAGTTATCTTCAAAACACTTGATCGTCTCGATCTGGCCGCTAAAACGCTGGTGCTGACCAAAGCTGCGGAATTGCAGTTCGCAGGCATAGACGTCGTCTGGGAATTCGTCACAAATATCCGGGGTGGAGAACATAGTCTGGCATCCATATAGTTGAGTGGTAAGCTAGTTCAAATAAGTGTATCAATCGAGTGGGTATTTTCTAGATTTATAATTATAATTACTGACATTCGCACAGTGAATGAGTCACCTCATACCTCACGATCGTAAATGAATCTCGCAAAACTGGACCTCAATCTGCTGGTGTATCTGGAAGTGCTGTTAAGAGAGCGGAATGTCACTCGCGCCGCCGAACAGTTGAATATTACTCAGCCAGCCATGAGCAATGGCCTTAAAAGACTCAGAACAATGCTTGGCGACCCTATTCTTGTTCGAACCTCCAGCGGTATGGAACCCACAGAATACGCCACGGAAATTCAACCTTTGCTGCGCGCATTTATTGCGAATGCCGAAGAAATTGTACATAACAAAGACACTTTTGATGCGGCGCGCAGCACCCGCGTATTTCGAATTATGGCAAGTGATTACGCGGAATCAACACTGCTGCCCGCGGTGCTGGGTAAGCTAAGTCGCCAGGCAGCGGATATTGTGTTGGACGTGCTTACCCCCAGCGATGTTGTATTTGAAGACATAGAGCATGGTCGCGTTGACATGGCCATCAATCGCTTTGACGAAATGCCCCAATCACTACACCAGCAAACACTTTGGCAAGATACCTTTTCATGCTTGATGAGCACCAACAACAAAGCATCGGATGATTGGTCGCTAAGCACCTACCTGAACGCCCGACACGTGTGGGTGAGCAAGACCGGTATGGGCATTGGCGTGGGCATGAGCCCGGATCGAATACAACGACTAGGCTGGGTGGATGAAGCACTCTCGCACCTCGGTGCCAGGCGCAAAATCAAAGTTTTTACACGCCACTACCAGGTAGCAGGATTGCTGGCAAGCCAGGACGATTTGATCATTACGCTACCCACGCGCGCTGCAAACTTGCATCAAAACAGCACCGATGTAGTTGCGCTCACCCCACCATTTACTATTGAGCCAATCTCACTGACAATGGCGTGGGGACCTTTATTGCAGCATAATGCAGCGCATAAATGGCTACGCAAATTGATTGTGGCAACAGCCAGTGAACTTTCCACAGATAGCAACTCTCAGGTGACATAATGGCGGCCAAGCAAAGCAGAACTGGAAAAAAGAGCGGCGCAAGCGGCAAGAAGCAGGATACTTTTATTGAGCAAGCTATAGCCAATATAGAAGAGCGCGCGAAAAAGGAAATTGATGATTTGCGCGAGCGCATTGAAGGCGGCATTGAAGATATGAGCAGCCGAGCAAATCAGCGCACTAGCAAGCTTGAGGAGGCCTTCGATAAACGCGTTGCGCAAGCGTATAATCGATTAGGGCTACCCGCTAAAGCAGACATCGATTTACTAGAGGCGAAAATAGACAAACTGCAGAAAACAGTCACTGCGTTGAAACAAGACAGCGCCAAAAAAACGGCTTCAACAACACGAAAAAAAGCCAGCAAGAAGAAGTCTACGACAACGGCAAAAAAGAAACGCTAGCCGGCTATAGATAGCCCTGGGCGAGTAGCTTAACATCTTCCTTGCTATCCGCTGCGAGATAAGGAATTAACAGACTAACCACCTGATACGCGCAATCTGCCAAGTCAGGCTGAAACTTGTCCATTCTTGCCGCACGGATGCGTTGATAGTTTAGCCAGAACGTCATTGTCATCGTCATATGCTCAACGAGAGCCGCAACGTCTTCATCGCCCGCCAGCAGTTCAGACTCTTGATTCAACGCAGAACAAAGCAGCAGCAATGATTTGCGTTGTTTACCAAGAATAATATTGAAACGACGCTGCAGCGCAGGATAACGGGTCAGCAAGTCTGCAACATCTCGGAAAAGGAACAAGTACCGAGCCATGGTTTCAAAACTGAGTTGCAAATACGCCCACATGTTGAGCAGTGGAGAATCTTCGGGTAGCTGTGTAATTTGTAACTCTGAAAGCTGTGCTTCGAAATCGGAAAATAGCACCGCGATGATCGAATCCTTGCCCTTAAAGTGGTAGTAGAGATTACCCGGGCTGATATCAAGCTCAGTAGATACGTGCAAGGTGGTGACATTGGGCTCACCTTCCTCATTGAAAAGTTCGAGACTGCATTCCAGTATTCGATCTCGTGTTTTCACACTGCATCGACCACCATCGAGGAACCATCAATTGACTTCACGACCACTTTAGTTCCAACTGGCAGATCCGGTCCAATAATGCGCCAGGATGTATCGTCAACCTTTAAGCGGCCAGTACCATTCTGCAGTGGATCATCAAGCAGAAATTCCCTACCTATGTACTGATCACCCCGGCGGTTGAGCGTTGTAGGCTCAGAGCTATCAATCTTACGAAACAGACGCCGTCCAACAATCACACTGACTATTGATAAAACCGCAAAAGCAATCAATTGCACTTGCCAACTCAGCGCCGGCACAAGCATCAAAATCAAGCCCAACACGGCTGCCGCAGCACCTATCCATATAAAAAACGCCGCAGGAACAAACAGCTCCAGAAGCAATAACAACATCGCCAGCACCAGCCAGTGCCAAAATACCAATCCGCCTGTAAACATGCTATGTACTCCAGTTATGAGCCGCCGCTGGTTGGTGAAGAGCCTGAGCTTGAGCCGCTATTTTGCTGAGTCATCGCCTCTTTTGCCAGTTCTGCGATACCGCCAATTGCACCAATCACGCTAGAGGCTTCCACCGGCAACATCAGTAACTTCTGATTTGGCGACATTGCCACTGATTTCAGCGCACCAATGTATTCCTGTGCAATAAAGTAGTTAACCGCTTGCACATCACCTGCTGCAATGGCTTCGGAAACCATTCGCGTGGCGGCTGCTTCTGCTTCAGCCTCACGCTCTCTGGCTTCGGCATCTCGGAATGCTGACTCCTTGCGACCTTCAGCCTCAAGAATTGCAGCGCGCTTTTCACCTTCAGCGCGCAAAATCTCCGATTGCCTTTCACCTTCGGCTTCAAGAATCGTTGCCCGTTTTTCACGCTCCGCTTTCATTTGTCTTGCCATGGCGTCTACCAGGTCGCGAGGTGGTGCGATGTCTTTGATTTCTATGCGAGTCACTTTGACACCCCAAGGTGTCGTTGCCTCATCAACAACGGTTAGCAGGCGCGCGTTGATGTCGTCGCGGCGCGATAACAATTCATCAAGATCCATTGAACCCATCACGGTTCGAATATTAGTCATCACCAGGTTTAATATGGCGAGTTGAAGCTGGCGCACTTCATAGGCGGCTTTGGCGCTGTCTAACACCTGGTAGAACACTACACCATCCACCGTCACCATGGCGTTGTCGCGTGTGATTACCTCCTGGGATGGAACATCCATAACCTGCTCCATCATATTCATTTTTGCGCCGATCTTATCGACAAAAGGCACAATGAAATTCAGGCCCGGCCGCAGAGACTTTGTAAAGCGACCAAAGCGCTCTACCGTATATTCATTGCCTTGCGGAACGAAGATAATCCATTTGAAGATGGTCAGTAAGGCCAGCGCCACAATGACCAGTGCAAAAACCGAAAAACCTTCCATAAAAACTCCTTGGCTGCGTAATGTGTTAGTGCGTTGGGCTGCTAGTCTACTTCAATAGGACTGGCGCAAGGTTTTCCAGCATTCGCTGAATACCATGCTTCCAATCAACCTGAGTGGGGCCTATCAGCGAATGCATCATTTCAGTATCAATTTGTAAACTACCAAACGCTGTCTCAGATTCTCTGTACTTGGGTTGCAAACCGGTCAGTCCAGCAATGTAGTCGCACCACTCTTCAATGGCCACTGCATGAGAACCACCAAAATTCAATGTACACACTCCGGTTGACGCGGCAGCGAGAAGTCTGGGTATTTTCTCGATGTAGTCGTCTGCATGCAGCGGGTTATAAACATTGGGTTTTTCCGGATGCACATCAATTGGAATATCGTTCTGCATCATCATTGTGTGCCAGTAAGGCCAACCCCCGTTATCACCATAGGGCACACTCAGCCTGGCGATGGTCGTGGGAATCTCAAACTGTCTCGCCGTGAAGCGAACTACGGTTTCTGCGGCAATCTTGGCAATACTATAAGTTGGAAACATCGAACGGTGGTTATCACCAAGCGGTGCATCTTCTTTACGAGGTTCATGACCCGCATATTCGTAAACAGCGGTGGAAGAACAATGCATAAACGCTTTCACCGAGCGGCAATGCAGCATAAGCCGACCGGCACCTTCGCCATTGGCGCGCAAATCGTAATCAAAGTTTCCGCTCTTTACGACAGCCAGATTGATCACATAATCGAAGTCAGTTGGCAATTCACCAAGATCGCCATCTGCCAAATCTATCTTGTGCGTGCTAACACCCTGAGCCTCCAGAACTTCTCGCGCTTGAGAATCAGAAAAGCGCGCTAAAGCATGCAAATCGCAGAGCGGCGCGTAGGCTTCAATCAATGGCCGCGCAACTTGCCCGGTCGGGCCAGTTACCAGCACTTTTGCGCCGCGCATATCAACTGGTTCAAACATCGGAGCCTCTTTATGATTAACAAGATGCCGTCATTCTCACAGGCTCGTAACCGGACTGCAAGCGCATAAAATGGAGCCCTGGTACCGATTCCGGTATGCTTATTCACTTACTGGGTTATACAACGTTTGCCATGACAAAAACCTCTCCAAACACGCCAGTGCTAGTGGGCATTGGTACTGCCATGCAAAAACATGATGACCCGGCGCAAAGCCTGGAGGCATCAATGCTTATGGCGCTGGCTGCGCAGCGTGCTGGAGAAGACTGTGGTCAGCCAGAATTACTCACACGATGCGACAGCATTCTGGTGCCCAAAGGCACGTGGAACTACAGCGATCCAGCACGACTGATTGCGGATGAGATTAACGCTACAGGCGCCAAGACGGTATTGGCAAACATCGGGGTATTGCAACAAACCATCATCACCCGCGCCTGTGAAACCATTCTAAATGGTGAGCAAGAGTTTGCTCTGGTCTGTGGTGGAGAGACGAAGTACCGCGCAATGCGTGCCTCAAGGCTGGGTATTGATCCAAACGACACGATGCAAACCGACATTGAACCAGATGAATTTCTGACGATCAGCGATGATATTATTTCGCCGGTTGAAATGGAGCGCGGTATGGCAATGCCGGTCACGCCATATGCCATGATGGAAAGCGCAATGCGTTACGCGGACGGTGACAGCATAGAGAAAAATCGCCAGGACCTGGGCAGCCTGTACGCGACTTTCAGCGAGATTGCCAGTAACAACCCTGACGCCTGGATACGCGACAGATTCACTGCTGAAGAGATTGCCTTCGAATCAGAACGAAATCGGATGCTGGCCTTCCCTTATACAAAACGCATGAATACGCAATGGAACGTAGACCAATCAGCTGCTTTACTTTTTTGCTCGCTGTCAAAAGCGCAGGAGCTGGGCCTTGACCCGGCCAAATTCGTTTTTCCACTGGCGGCCACTGAATCCGACCATATGACGCTTGTGTCCGAGCGCGCAGAATTACATCGTTGCCACGGCGCCGCCATTGCCGGCAAGCGGGTTGCCGAGCTGGCGGAGGTATCGCTGAGCAGTATCGACCTGCTAGACCTATACAGCTGTTTTCCGGCGGCCGTCAAAGCCTACTCCCGTGAGCTCGGAATTGGTAAGGAACGCTCCTTGGTGGTGGGCGGCAGCATGGCGTTTGCCGGCGGCCCATTGAATAATTTTGTATTGCAGTCGACTGCAACCATGGGGAGATTGCTCAGAAAAGAACCACAAAAAATCGGCCTCGTCAGCGCCGTCAGCGGTATGCTTACAAAGCAGGGGTTTTGCGTTTGGTCCGCAACACCGAATCGCACTGGTTTTCAGTACGATGACGTCAGTGACGCCACCGCCCGCGCAGTACTTACCACGCCTCTAAACGCGGATTACGCAGGTCGGGCGCGTGTCGCAGGCTATACTGTTAACAGCATACCCGGTTTTCCAGATTCGCTGGTGGCGATCTGCGATACGGCTGGTGGCGAGCGCGCCATCGCGACCAGCGACAACACTGTGTTCATTAAAAAGGTTTGCAAAGAAGAACTGTGTGGGCGGGACGTTTTAGTCAGCGACGGCAGCGAGCTGCATATTGAGTAAAGGAAATCGACAATGAGTCGAACAACTAGCAATTTAAGTGTGGTAGATGGTGGTGGGAGCGACGCAGCTGTTGATCAGCTCGCAGACCTGGATAGCAGCGATCTCTATCTCAATCAGGAATACAGCCGCCTGAAATTCAACATGCGCGTGTTGGCGCAGGCTACCAATGATGATGTGCCTCTTCTGGAACGATTGCGCTTCCTGCTGATATTTGCATCCAATATGGATGAATTTTTTGAGATTCGCCTCGCCGGTCAAAAAAGTCAGATAGAGTTTGGGCGTGAAAATACGGGGCCGGACGGCTACAGTCCGCGCGAAGTCATCAAGGAATTGCACCTGCAAAGCCATGAAGCGACAATGCAGCAATATCAAATCTGGAATGATGTGTTGTTGCCTCAGCTGGCCAAGCAGCACATTCATTTTCTACCCATTCAAAGCTGGAACGAGGAACTGCGCAGCTGGACCAAACGCTATTTCAAAACTGAAGTAGCGCCCGTTATCAGCCCACTGGGACTTGATCCGGCACACCCGTTTCCGCGCTTGGTCAATAAAAGCCTGAACTTTATTCTGTCGCTGAGCGGCAAAGACGCATTTGGCCGCGAAAGCGGGCTGGCGATAGTACCTGCACCCCGAAGTTTACCAAGGGTGATAAAAGTGCCCGACGAACTATGCGAACACGGTGACCACTTTATTTTTCTGTCGGCAATTATCGCTGCCAATGTCAGCGATCTGTTCCCGGGCATGTCCGTGAACGAATGTCATCAATTTCGAGTGATTCGAAATTCTGACCTTGATGTCATCGATGCTGAGGTTGAGGACATTGCCCACGCGCTCAAAGGCGAGCTGTTCTCGCGCCGATTTGGTTCTGCCGTCAAGCTGGAAGTTGCCGCACAATGCCCTGAAGAACTCAGCAGCTATTTGCTGACGCAATTCAACCTCAGTGAAGAAGAGCTGTATAAGCACAACGGTCCACTCAACTTGCAACGTGTACTGGAGGCCATTAACCAACTTGATAGACCTGAAATAAGCTATCCGGTTCTGGTACCAGGAATTCCGAAAAAGATCAGAGAATCGTCCAATATGTTTCAAACCATTGGGCATGGCGACGTGTTATTGCAACACCCCTATCAATCCTTCTCTCCGGTTATTGATTTGATTCGCCAGGCCGCAAGAGATCCTGATGTTCTTGCGATCAAGCAAACCTTGTATCGCAGCGGAAGCAGCTCGGAAGTAGTGGATGCCTTAATTGAAGCTGCCAGGAACGGCAAGGAAGTGACGGCTGTCGTTGAATTGCGCGCCCGTTTCGACGAAGAAGAAAATCTGCATTTCGCATCGCGGCTTCAGGAAGCAGGCGCGGTGGTAGTGTACGGCGTGCTAACCCACAAAACACATGCAAAAATGCTGCTCATCGTACGCAAGGAAGGGAAACAGTTAAAACGTTACTTCCACCTGGGAACTGGCAACTACCACGCTGGTAATGCGCGAATGTATACTGATTACAGCTTGTTAAGCGCCCATGAAGAAATGGGCAACGATGTTCATAAGGTATTTCAACAATTAACTGGCATGGGCCGCGAGATAAAGCCCAAGCATATATTTCACGCGCCGTTCACCATGCAGAAAAAAATGCTGGCGCTAATTCACGCGGAGACTGAGTCCGCGTTGCTGGGCAAACCCGCGCGCATTATTTTTAAATGCAATGGCTTGACCGAGCGCAAGATTATCAAATCGCTGTACCAGGCCTCCGCTGCAGGCGTAAAAATCGATTTGATCGTTAGAGGAATATGCTGTCTGAGACCTGGCATACCTGGGGTCTCAGACAATATTCGCGTAGTGTCAATCGTAGGTCGGTTTCTGGAACATTCCAGGGTTTACTATTTCTCCAACGCCGAACATCACGTGTATGCATCAAGTGCGGACCTGATGGATAGAAATCTGTTGCGTAGAGTTGAAGTTTGCTTTCCAATTTTGCAAAGTAAAATTTCCGAGAGAATCCAGAAAGAACTTGAATTGTATCTAATCGATAATCAAAACAGCTGGGCGCTGCACGCTGATGGCGAGTATCAGCTGGTAACGCAAGGTCAAAGCAGTGTGACACTAAGCGCACAGTTGGAACTTCTGGAAAAGTACGCGCAATAGGCGAAGAAAACTGACTGAGTTTCCTTTATACCGTTTCCAAAGCCCAGAGATGGCCTACCCCTGAAAGTCGCCTGTCTCTGAGATACCGGGTGTGAAAAAAACGGAGTACACCCTGCTTTTGTTGCACTTTTTTTGCGCTAAATGCCTGTTTAGTATTCACCTTGATCGTTGCTCATACGGTTTTTGAATGCGATTAGCCGCATCAATAATCTTTGTATAAAATTACCATTCTTTGATAAAGACGCTAATAAACGCAGTAAGGAACGCCGTATGATCCTGAATAAAAAACCGACAGACATTCGAAAGAATGGCCAACCCAAAAGGTTTTTTGCCGGTGCGGGACGCGCGCAGATATTAACTGAAACTGCACGCCTTTTACGCCAGCAATCACCTGCATTGTGCGTCATTAGCGGGCCGGAAGGCATTGGTAAGACTACGCTATTGGGCGAACTTCGACGTGAGCTGTTTCCATCCATGCATCCGATTTGTATGCATGGACATTTTGGAAGCATGGACCGTATGCTTAGAGAACTTGCAGACAGACTGGCACTGAACACCAGCGCTTGCGATGACAGCAAAGAAGTTCTTGATTTAATTGGCCATCGTCTGTCGTGTTCTGCGGATGGTAAACCGGTGCTGGTTTTGTTTGATGACGCTCACGCGCTGCCTTTGCCTGTCATTCGAATGCTGGTGCAGTTTTTCCAAACGCACGCACGCAACACAAGAGTGGCCTTGTTTGTGGACAATGAGGCCGTGGATGTTATTTGCAATTTCCTGAAACAGCATTCCTCGCCAACCATCACAATGCGCCGCATCGGTCGCTATGAAATTGCGGCCTACCTGCAACATCGTTACTCGCAAACCAAACCGATGTTTGATGACGTCGAACTCGACACTGTATTTGCCGCCAGCGATGGCGTGCCGGCTCGCATCAATACACAGGCGGAGTACTTGCTTAAGCAACGTATGATACAAGCAAGCATAACGGAGCAGATCGTAAGTGCTGGGAACAACGACCCTTTGGCCCTACCCTCCATTGCAGGAGCACCAATGGGCCTTGCCGCTGCAGCTTGCATGCTAATGACTGTTATGGCGCTAACCATCGGGACCGCGCTACAGCAAGAGCAAGCAGACTACACAACCGCTTTAGAAACGAACCCAGCAACTCAAACTGAGTTGGGCGAAGAGCAATTCGCAGAGCTGGACGAAAATTACGAAGTAGAACTGCCTGAAGAGTTTGTTGAGTTCAGCAATCAATTATCTGACGACGAAATTGATTTATTGCAAATAGAACCTAACCAGTATGTATTGCAGTTTATGGCTGGGGATTCTGAAGAAGACATGCTCGCGTTTGTTGAAGAACATGATGATTTGGACGTTAAGATGTATCGAAGTCTTGCCGACGGCGAGCCCTGGTATAAAGCTGTCGCAACGGGTTTCGAAGATTCCGAGACCGCAGAAAATGTCATAAACGACTTACCTGCTGATCTGCAAAAAGAAAAACCTTGGGTGAGAAGCGTGGCGTCCGTACAGCAAGAGATTTTAATCATGGGCGAAGAGCATTTGAGCGAGCCCAAAGACAGCTTTTCATCACTTGAAAGCTGGATCGCATGGCATCAACCATCACGCGTTGTCGAGCAGCCTATTTAATACACTGTCTGGATCGTGGCTGCATCCTACCGTCTGTCTGCTATTCACAGAAGAAATGGCGGAAATGATATATATAAATTAGCTAAATCAGCCCAGCTTCCCTAGAATTGGTCGCGCTTCAATGAATGAGTGTATTCGTTGCGGCAGAGACATCTACATTCTTTTATTAGCAGGACTGAACATGGCCAGTTACTCATCTGATATAAACGCTATTCGCGCCCTACGCGACGCCCAACAAGGTCGTTGGAACGCGATCAATCCCGAATCTGCCGCTCGCATGCGTGCTCAAAACCGATTTACCTCCGGTTTGGATATTGCTCGCTACACCGCGAAAATTATGCGCGACGATATGGCAGCGTATGACGCCGATAGCGCGAACTACACGCAGTCATTGGGTTGCTGGCACGGATTTATCGGTCAACAAAAGCTTATCTCCATCAAGAAGCATTTTGGCAGCACTAAAAGTCGATACCTGTATCTGTCAGGCTGGATGGTAGCCGCTCTGCGTTCAGAGTTTGGCCCTCTCCCAGACCAGTCAATGCATGAGAAAACTTCGGTGCCTGCGTTGATCGAAGAGTTGTACACGTTTTTGAAGCAAGCTGATGCTTGGGAAATGAATCACCTTTTCCGCGATCTGGACGCTGCGCGCGAAGCCGGCGACGAAGTGAAAGCCAAGGATCTGGAAAATCAGATTGAGAACTATGAAACTCATGTCGTTCCAATCATTGCAGACATCGATGCGGGTTTCGGTAACGAAGAAGCAACCTATTTGCTTGCAAAGCAAATGATTGAAGCTGGCGCTTGCTGCATTCAAATCGAAAACCAGGTATCCGACGCCAAGCAGTGCGGACACCAGGACGGTAAAGTAACGGTTCCTCACGAAGATTTTCTGTCGAAAATTAATGCCTGTCGCTATGCATTCCTTGAGCTGGGTGTTGATGATGGCGTTATCGTTGCGAGAACTGACTCCCTGGGCGCCGGCCTGACTCAGAAAATTCCAGTATCGACATCACAAGGTGATCTCGCTCACAAGTACAACGCGTTCCTGGAAACTACTCCGGTTAACGGGCCCGAAGATGTACAAGAAGGTGATGTTGTTATCAAACAAGATGGCAATCTTGTCAGACCAATCCGTTTGCCTAATGGCTTGTACAAGTTCAAAGACGGTTCGGGTGAAGACCGGGTGGTTCTCGACTGTGTTACCTCTCTGCAAAACGGCGCTGACCTTTTGTGGATCGAGACTGAAAAGCCACACGTTGGTCAGATAGCCCAAATGGTAAACCGCGTACGTGAAACCATTCCGGATGCGAAGCTGGTTTACAACAACTCGCCATCGTTCAACTGGACACTGAGCTTCCGCCAGCAAATTTTTGATCTGTGGGAAACTGAAGGTAAGGACGTGTCCGCGTACCAGCGCGATCAATTGATGAGTGTTGATTACGACGGTTCAGAATTGGCCGATGCAGCTGATGAAAAAGTACGAACTTTCCAGGCGGATGCAGCGCGCGAAGCCGGTATATTCCACCACTTAATCACCCTGCCAACCTATCACACGGCTGCATTGTCGACTGACAACTTGGCGAAAGGATACTTTGGCGATATGGGCATGCTGGCTTACGTGAAAGGCGTGCAGCGCGAAGAAATTCGACAAGGCATTGCAACCGTTAAGCACCAGGATATGGCTGGCTCAAACATTGGTGACGATCACAAAGAGTACTTCTCAGGCGACCAAGCCCTGAAGGCCTCTGGAGAAGACAACACCATGAACCAGTTCGGTTGAGATGATGCCCTAGCTTGATCTGGCCAGCGCGGTGACCTATGCCTCGCTGGCCATTTTCCAAACCAATCCCTCTCGCAAAGACGCCTGACTCACGTTTAGAGTTTCTATTCTTTGCTCATCCATCAATTCAGCAATGATCGCGATTCCCGGCAGAATCAGCGATTTTCTGTCGTCATTTAGGAACGGATAATTTAAATCAGCGTAGCGCTTGCGCTTAAGCATATCTTCCAACAGCGAATGCAGCTGCGGGCGGTGAATGCAATAACCGCAACCGTGCAAGCCATTCAATATGCGGGCGACCGCTTTCAGCGTACCGGAGCTGCCCCAGGCTGCCTGCCAATGATGTTCATCAAGAATGCAGGCAGGCAACTGCACCCACTGGGCTACATCTTCTAACGCTTGCTGAAAGTCGCTTCGGCGTATTAGGGATTCATGAAAGTATTGATCGCGCAGAGTAACGCAGCCCATGGACTCACTAAACAAAAGATCAATGCGATCACCACTACCTATTGCAAATTCCGTACTACCGCCACCAATATCGATGACCAAAGCTGACTGCGATAAGTCCTCTTTACTCTGCACACCGCGGTAAATAAGCTCTGCTTCCTGTTCTCCAGTCAGCACAGTAATTGGTAGTCCTAATACAGCTTCCGCTTTTGCGACGAACTCAGCCGAATTCCTAGCCTCTCTCAATGCAAACGTGCCAACGGCTTCTACATCGTAAAGGTCATACCAACTCATATGAGCGCGCAGCTCATGAAGGCAGTCAAAAGCACGTGCCATTGCAGACTGGCTTAGTCGACCGGAATCTATCAAGCCTTCTGCCAGCTGTACTTTACTGCTATAACGATCGTATTCTTCTATACCGTGTCTGTGTGTACGCGCAATGAGCAGATGAAAACTGTTTGATCCCAGATCAATGGCTGCGTACATGGATAGTTTATGAATTATCAGTGGCGCTGTTTGCGGTGTTTGTCGATCAAGTCGTAAGCCGACTGGATCGCTTGCGACTTCTCGGTAGCAACTGCCAGCATATCATCAGGTACGCCTTGTGCAATCAACTTATCCGGATGATGTTTGCTGATTAGTTTGCGATAAGCGCGTTTCAATGTCTTATCGTCGACAGATGGATCCACTCCCAGCGCGGTATAGGCACTGGCCAATTGATCTTGATGAGAGGGTCCATCGCTTTGGCCGCCTTGAAAGCCGGCTTGCGCGGCAACCATACCCAGCAGTTGCTCAAATTGCTCTCGCGAGAAGCCCAGGCGCGCAGCAATCTGACCTAAGGCCACATGCTCTGCTTGATCAATACGCTGATCGGCAAACGCCGTGCTTATCAAGGTCACAAGCAGCATGTTTGCCAAGCTGCTGCGTTGGCCACATTGGCTGGTGAACTCCTGAAGCTCGCCGTCCAATTGAAACTCGCTGGCGGCACCCTCTTTAAACTTAGCAATCGCGTCACGGCGATGGTCAGCCTGTAGCCCCATACGCTGCATCAGCTGTTCCGCTAACTGAACTTCTTCCTCGCTAACGCGCCCGTCTGCTTTTGCTACGTGCCCCATCAAGCGAAAAGTGGATTGAAAATACTGCTGCCGCTTGTTGTCCAGATTGCCAAATGGACCCATAACGCCAGGCTGACTCAAGCTGGTCTGTTGAAACAACCAACCGAAGCCAAATCCCATTAGAGCCCCAAATGGCCCGGCCACCATCAGGCCAATAAGCGCGCCAAGGTATTTCCACATAGTGGCTTACAACGCTTCGATTTCTTCGTACAGGCTTTCAAGTTCCTGTGTCAGCTTGTGGCTGGGTGCGAGATAAACCAATGGTGTCGACACCGAATGACTTTCGCGCATTTTTACAGATTGCGAAATGCGCGAATCCAGCACGGGTAGTTCCTCTTCAATCAACTCATCAATGATCTCATTGGGCAACCTCGCACGAGATTGATATTGATTGACAACAATGCCATCAAGTTCGAGATCATCGTTGTGATCTTCCTGTGTTTCAGCCAGGTTCTCCAACAAGGTGTATAAGGCCCTGCGCGAGAAATCATCACAATCAAACGGTATAAGACAGCGGTCTGCCGCAATAAGTGCTGACAAGGTGAAGAAATTATACGCCGGCGGAGTATCGACAATAATCACTTCATATTCTTGTTCTAAATCGCGCAGCACATCACGCAATTTATGAATCTTATGCTTTGACTCCAGCTTGGCTTGCAAGTCACCAATACTGGAATCAGCGGCAATCAGGTCTAGATTTTCGAACGGCGACTCAGTGATAAAGTCATAACTGGCACGACCACCCTTACCCCGGTGCGTAAAAAGATCACGAATGGTTTTCTCAACAACACTCACGTCTTCGCCAAGAAGGTACTGCGTGCTATTACACTGGGGGTCCAGATCCACCAGCAAGGTTTTCACCTCGCGACTCGCACCGATGGCAGCCAAATTTGTAGCGATGCTGGATTTTCCCACACCGCCCTTTTGATTAAATACAACGCGAATCACTGCCCGATCCTTCCCTCTTGCTAAACAAGTAAGGGTATCTGTGTGGCCTAAAAAATTTCAAACAATCCCGCAGCACCCTGACCACCGCCGATGCACATCGTGACTACCGCGTATTTTACACCACGACGCCTACCTTCCAACAAGGCATGACCCACCATTCTCGCGCCCGTCATACCAAAAGGGTGGCCTATCGCTATTGAACCGCCGTTTACGTTAAGTCTGTCGCCGTCTATTCCAAGCTCATCGCGGCAATACACAACCTGACAAGCGAACGCCTCATTGAGCTCCCACAGGCCAATGTCGTCAACAGAAAGACCATGACGTTGCAACAGCTTAGGAACGGCAAATACCGGACCAATGCCCATTTCATCAGAGTCACAGCCCGCAACCGCCAATCCACGATAAGCGCCTAAAGGGCTTAGTCCTTGTGCCTCCGCCTGTTTGGAGTCCATAAGCAAAACCGCAGACGCGCCGTCGGATAATTGAGACGCATTGCCTGCGGTAATGTACTGCCCTTCCTTAACAACCATGCCGTCTTTAAATACAGGCTGCAGGCCTTGTAAACTTTCCAACGTTGTTGACGGACGATTGCATTCATCCCTATCAACCACAACGTCCTTGTAGCTGACTTCTTTGGTTTCTCTGTCTACGATGGCCATTGTGGCGTTCATTGGCACGATTTCATCGGCAAACAATCCAGCTTCTTGCGCTGCTGCTATGCGTTGCTGGCTCAATAATGAATATTCATCTTGAGAGTCTCTTGAGATGTTATACCGATCACTCACCACCTCAGCGGTTTCAATCATGGCCATGTAGGCTGTTGGATCAAACCGAACAACGGTCTCCGAGCGGGCGCGGTGCGCATTCTTGTGCTTGGTTTGCGTCAGCGAAATGGATTCAACACCGCCAGCAACAGCGACGTCGTATTCGTTGCATATAATGCTCTTGGCAGCTGATGCGATGCTCATCAGACCAGAGCCACACTGCCGATCAAGCGACATACCAGCGGTACTTGAGGGTAAGCCACCCGCCATGGCACATAGGCGACCGATGTTATAACCCTGCGTACCCTGCTGGGCTGCGGCACCGAACAAACAATCGTCAACACTGGCTGGATCTATACCAGCGCGTTCAACCACCGCTTTGACAACATGGCCACCCAGCGCTGGCGCTTCGGTGTCGTTGAAGGAGCCACGAAAGGATTTCGCTAGGCCTGTACGGGCGGTGGATACTATTACGGCTTCTCTCATTGGAGGCTCCCTGTAAAGTTAAAGTGCTGATTTCTAGTTAAGTCCGCGAGCACAGCGAGTGCTTTGGGTCCGGCGCGTTTCGGACGCCGCCTACCCAACTCTAAACCCAGCGGTCTAAACACAAAAACTACGCCCTCTGAGAGCTGACAGAGACAATCTCCCCAGTCATATAACTGGAGTAATCACTAGCAAGAAAGACCATCACATTCGCCACTTCCCACACCTCAGCCGCCCGCCCAAACGCTTCACGCGAGACGAGCTCATCAAGCACGTCGTCCGAAGTGACTTTATTCAAAAACGCATGCATCGCAATACTTGGCGACACCGCATTAATTCGCACACCGTGCTCAGCCGCTTCCATCGCCGCGCAACGGGTCAGTGCCATCACACCTGCTTTCGCAGCCGCATAGTGAGCCTGCTCTTTTTGCGCACGCCAACCAAGAACAGACGCATTGTTTACGATAACGCCACTGCCTCGCGCTTGCATGTGCCGGAGCATGGCCCGGGTCATTCTAAACGTACCGTTCAAAGTGACGTCCATCACAACGTTCCACTGATCGTCTGTCATATCAACCAGCTTCGCAGAGCCCCCCAGGCCAGCGTTGTTAATCAACACATCAACGTGACCCATTTGTTTTACAGCCTGGTCTACCAAGGCCTGCACATCTTCTTCTTGAGTCACGTTGCCTATTTGCACATTCGGTTCAATACCGGTTTTTTCCGCAATATCGGCCTTAGCCTTTGCCAAACGGCCTTCATGTATGTCACTGATCATGATCTGCGCCGCGCCTTCTTCAGCGCAACGCAGTGCGGCGGAAAATCCTATGCCAGTGCCCGCAGCGGCTGTAATCAAAACAGTTTTGCCTTCCAGCAGATTGTGGCCTTTAACGTATTCAGGGGCGGAGCGTGTCATTGTGTTTCCTACTGTGGACGGTGTTCTTTAGGCATACCCAGCCCGCGTTCAGCGATGATATTGCGTTGCACCTGGTTGGTGCCACCATAAATGGTATCTGATCGCGTAAACAGATACATGGATTGTAGCCGGGAGAGATTGTATGGGCCGCTCTCCAACAACTCCGAATCTGGTCCCAGCACATCCATTGCGAGCTTACCCAGGTTTCTGTGCCAACTGGCCCAGTGTAGCTTGTACACAAGAGCGGCAGAATCTTCGGCGCCACCACTGTTATCGGACAACATACGCATGGCGTTGTAGCGCATAAGGCGCAGACCCATGTGCGCCTCGGCGATGCGCTGTCGAATAGTGGCATCTTGTGCGGCACCATTTTTTCTGGCGATGCCGATAATCTCATTCAATTCGTTTTGAAACGACATCTGTTGGCCAAGCGTGGACACTCCGCGCTCAAAGCCAAGCAGCGCGATACCAATTTTCCAGCCCTCACCGGGCTCACCCAGAATATCTTCGGCAATGGCGTCTTCAAAAAAGACTTCATTAAACTCGGAAGTTCCGGTTAATTGTTCAATTGGACGAACTTCTACACCGGGTTGATCCATCTTCACAAGAAAGAAGCCCAGTCCCTTATGACGCACTGAATCAGGGTCGGTTCGCGCAATGACAAAACACCAATCAGACTCATGCGCTAGTGAGGTCCACACTTTTTGGCCGCTAAGCTGCCATTTGCCATCCACCAGAACAGCCTTGGTTTTGACGTTAGACAAGTCCGAACCAGCACTCGGCTCCGAATAGCCCTGACACCATAGCTCCGTACCATCAAGAATGCCGGGCAGATATTTCTGCATTTGCTCTTCATTGCCATAGGCAATAATGGTTGGACCGGCTAGCCCTTCTCCAATATGCCCTACGCGCCCTGGCCCACCCGCTCGCGCATACTCCTCATGAAAAATAACCTGCTGCTCAATGCTTAATGCGCGCCCACCGTGCTCGGTTGGCCAGCCAACACAGGTCCAATGGCCTTTGGCCATGGTTTGTTCCCATACTTTTCGCTCATGCGAAAACATATGCTCATCACCTGGCCCGCCCCGGTAACGCAGCTGCTCGAAATCGCCACCAAGATTCTCTGCCAACCAGCCAGCAATTTCTTTACGGAATGTTTCGTCTTCAGCGCTGAAGGACAATTTCATGATGCAGCCCCCTGGTCCAGCAACTGACACGCCAAACGTTCTCTATTCCAAGCGCCATCGCCAAGCAAGCTTTCACTGGACTTGGCCCGCTTGAAATATAAATGCACATCGTATTCCCAGGTAAAGCCAACACCGCCATGCATTTGCAAGCCGCACCCGGCATTAAAAAAGTACGCGTCAGAACAATACGCTTTCGCCATGCTCGCCGCTTCCAATAACTCACTCGCAACCAGCAAGTCACCGTCGCTACCGGCCAATACTTCCTGTGCCACACAAGCACCATAGTACACAGCGGATCGAGCCACCTCAGACTGTAATGCCATATCCGCGGCTTTATGCTTGATTGACTGAAAGCTGGCAATCGTTCGGCCAAACTGCTCACGCTCCTGAACATACGCAACCGATTGCTCCAGAATGGCCTGCGCACCACCGCATTGCTCCGCGGCCAGCGCTATTCGTGCAAGATCCAAAATAGCCTCAAGGTCATTGCCTTGCAGTTTGTTTTCAGCCGCGAGCTGCACAGACTTGAATGACACGCTGGCCAACTTTCGCGTTTGATCCATGGTCGGCGTCCATTGCCGCCGCACTCCTGCTGTCTGGGCCGGCAACACAAACAATGCCATGTCATCAGACTCACTGTCGCGCGCCGCTACCAGCAAAATGTCAGCCGAATGCCCGTCAACCACATACTGATACTCACCGTTCAGCACAATGCTGTCGTCGTTTTTTTGAAACTTCGCAGTAACACTTTGCCCAGACCAATCACGCCCACCCCCACTAAACGCTAGCGTCGCCGTTTTACCCTCAACAATCTCCGCACACCATTTAGCTTTCTGCGCTTCACTACCCGCCAGCAACAGAGCGTTTGCGCCGAGACACACCGTTGCAAAGTACGGACTGCACAACAAACGCCGGCCCATCTGTTCCATCACGACCGCGACTTCAACATAACCAAGCCCAAGCCCGCCATGCTCCTCCGGAATATGCACCGCATGCCAAAACATCTCCTCGCACACGCTTTGCCACAACGCCACGTCATAACCCAACTCCGTCGCCATTGCAGCACGCACAGCCGCACTGTCCGACTTGGCCGCCAGAAACCCTTCCGCCGACTCCCGGATCATCAGTTGTTCTTCAGTTAACGCAAATTCCATAAAGTTTTCTTACACGGCTTCCAAATCTGGCACTAAGCATTGAATGGAATGCATGAATTTTACTGACCGTTGAAAAGAGGGACCTTTTCAACGAGCCCCCAAGGATGGGTTCACGGCGTGTCAGTAAAATTCATGCATTTCATTCAATGCGTCTCGATTTAAGTGAGCTAAGTTCCATATACTTTCTGCGCCGGAACCTCAATCTCCAACAATTTCTCAACAACCCCCCCACACTCAGCAGGCTCAATATACCCCTCATTATCAACCCACTGCGTACTCCGCCACCCATCACAGATGTTCAACTTCCCACCCTCACACTCAAACACCCGCCCACTCACATGCGACGACTCAGCACTAGCCAACCAAACCACAATCGACGAAATATTTTCAGGTGCATAGTAATCAAAGCCACCCTCTGGTGCCGCCATGCGCTCAGCAAACTCTGGTACCTGGGTGGTCATATCCGTCCGCGCAGAAGGCGCAATCGAGTTGGCAGTAATACCGTAACGCCCCAATTCCGCCGCCTGATTCAAAGTAAGCGCAGCGATGCCACCCTTGGCCGCCGCGTAATTCGACTGGCCAATTGACCCCTGCAGCCCAGCGGCAGACGTAGTGTTGATAATTCGCCCGGATACTTTCGCGCCCGCCTTGGATTGCCCACGCCAGTAATGAACGGCGTGCGACGAAATACAAAAATGCCCTTTTAGATGCACCGCAATCACTGCATCCCATTCCGCTTCTGTCATAGATGCAAACATGCGGTCACGACATATACCGGCATTGTTCACCACCGCATGCAAGTCGCCAAACGCGTCCAGCGCGTCTTTTACCGCATTTAGACTGTCGTCGTAATTAGTGATGTCCGAGGTGTTCACAACCGCCTTACCACCGGCCGACTTTATTTCATCAACCACAGCCTGGGCCGAATCGGCATTAATATCATTAACAACCACTGCACCACCTTCGCGGGCAAACACTTTGGCGTGTGCCGCCCCAAGCCCACCGCCAGCACCGGTCACAATCGCTACACGTCCTTCACAAAAATTGCTCATCACCTTTCCTCTTACAATCGCTCAATGATCGTCACGTTGGCCTGACCACCACCTTCACACATAGTCTGCAAACCGTAACGCCCGCCTGTTCGTTCTAGCTCATGCAGCAATGTGGTCATTAGCTTGGTACCGGTGGCACCCAGAGGGTGGCCCAATGCAATCGCACCGCCATTCACATTGGTTTTCTCATGCGGATAGCCAGTTTCTTTTAACCACGCCATTGGCACAGACGCAAATGCTTCGTTGATCTCTACGAGATCTATGTCGGCCAGGTTCATGCCGCTACGATTCAATGCGTGTTTGGTTGCAGGGATAGGCGCGGTCAGCATCCAGATTGGGTCTTCACCCCGCACACTGATATGGTGAATTCGCGCGCGTGGCGTCAGGTTGTAACGCTTCAGCGCGGCTTCTGATACCACCAGCATTGCCGACGAACCATCACAGGTCTGGCTGGAGACCGCCGCTGTGACCTTGTCGCAACCAAACAAGAAATCCAATTCCGCCATCGCTTGCAAGGAGGTGTTGCGCGGTGTCTCATCCATGGTCACGCCTTCCAGCGGCGCAATCTCTTTATCAAACCGCCCTTCTTTAATCGCTTTCAAGGCACGAGTATGTGATTCCAGCGAATACGCCTCAAGCTCTTCACGAGAGATCTCCCATTTATCAGCAATCATCTGCGCTGATTTATACTGCGTTGGTGGCTCGGAGCCATAGCGAACCACCCAACCCTGCGAACCAGAAAACGGGTCGCTAAAGCCCATTGGAATGGCGGCCGTCATCGACGAAGAAATTGGTATCTGCGTCATGGTTTGAACACCACCTGCTAACACAACATCCATGGTTCCACTCATTACCGCTTGCGCGGCAAAATGAACTGATTGCTGCGAACTACCGCACTGCCGATCAATCGTTGTCCCCGGCACCTCATCGGACAGGCCTGCGGCCAGCCATGCCGTACGTGCTATGTCGCCGGCCAGAGGACCAATGGTATCCACTGCACCAAATATCACGTCATCGTATTCAGTGTCGGGAATTGGGTGTCTATCAACAATAGTCTTCATCACATGACCGCCAAGGTCGGCCGCGTGCACATGCGCCAGGCCACCTTTGCGACGACCTGTAGGACTGCGGACCGCATCTACAATGTAAGCTTCAGGCATTTTTCTGTTCTCCGATAGTTTGTCAGGAAGCCGACGCAAACGTCTGGCCGGCTCCCAAAGATCTTTCCGCGCCAAACACAGTACTCGCTACTCGGGCTTTGTGCTCGCCACGACTGCCCCACGCACTGGACAAAGCCCATGCGCGTTTCATAAATATCTGCAAATCAACTTCCCATGTGTAGCCCATGGCACCGTGCACCTGAATGCCGTTTTTTGCAGCCTGTGTCGCCGCCTCTGTTGCAGCCAGCTTTGCATGGGAAACATGTTGTGCAGCGTCACTAAGGCTGTGTGCTACGGAGTACGCTGCGCGATACACCGGCGCTTTCGCAAACTCGGTTTTGACTGCAACATTCGCCATGTGATGCTTAACGGCCTGAAACGAGCCAATCGGCTTACCAAACTGCTGTCTTTCAGAGGTGTAGTTGACGCTAAGCTCCATCATTCGCTGCGATAAACCCAGCAGCTGCGCGGCCGCACCCAACGCGCCCCGGTTAAACAAGGTAAACTGCATGGCGGTACCGTCATCACCATCGGCCAGCAATGTTGCATTAGAAGCGTCCCAGGTTACCGTGTAAAGCTGACGTCCAGGGTCAACACTCTCTTGCAGCTCCAGCTTAGCGTCGGCGGACTTCATCAAATAAACAGCACTGCCTTCTTGCACAATAAGGTAGTCCGAAAATTCAGCATCGGCTACTAATGCACCGGGCGTAGGCTGAACGGCAACTGCTGACCGACCGCTTGCTACCGCTGTAAGTATTTCATCCATACCCGCTTCTTGCAGTGTGGGTGTTGCCACCAGCACAGTATCGACCAAAGGTTCTGGCAAGGCAGCTCTGCCACACTCTTCGGCAAGCAGTACAAAATCGATTTCATTCATACCCAAGCCACCATTGGCTTCTGATACCAACATGCCCGTCAAACCCAATTCGGCGAGTGCTGCCCACAGTTCTTTGCTTCGGCCGCCGGGTACATCCCAGCGCGCACGCAGCGACTCCGCACTTACTTCATTCGTTAAAAACTCACGTACACTGTCACGAAACAGTATTTGATCTTCGCTGAAAGTGAAATCCATCCTCTTATCCTTCCCCTACCTTCACAGGCGCGGCATACCCAGCATACGCTCGGCTATGATATTTCGTTGTATTTCGTTAGTGCCCGCATAGATTGGGCCTGATTGCGCAAACAGAAACCCATCTAACCAACGACCCACGCCTTCAGCGGCCGGCGCATGCGGTAACAATTCAGCACGCGCTCCCAATATACTCATGGCCGTGGCATGCATATCCTGATCCAATTCAGACCAGAATATTTTGTTGGTGCTTGATTCGGGCCCAATTTTACCGCCCTGGTTTAAGCGGCACGCGGTTTGATAAGTGGTCAGCGCATAGGCTTCAGCATGCATATAGGACTGTAAGACAGCCTCACGAATAGCGGGATCCTGGTCAGCAGACGCCTGGTTTTCAACATATAGTTCCACCAACCGACGCGCCGTTTCCTGAAACCTCGCCGGGCTACGAAGCATCAAGCCACGTTCAAAGCCCGCCGTTGCCATGGCCACCTTCCAACCCTCACCATCACCACCTAGGCGGTTTGACACATGCACTTTGACATTGTCAAAAAATATCTCGGCAAAGCCAGGCAAACCATCCAGTTGTGGAATTGGTCGCACGGTAATTCCTTCTGCATTGAGCGGAACAAGAATAAACGTTAGACCTCGGTGTCGTTCCGATTCGGGGTCAGTTCGAAACATGCCAAACAACCAGTCTGCGTACACTGCTCGCGTTGACCAGGTTTTCTGACCATTGATCACAAAGTGATCTCCCACCAACTCCGCTTTGGAACGCATCGCAGCCATGTCACTACCGGCATTGGGCTCTGACCAACCCTGCGCCCACACTTCTTGCCCGGTGGCCATCTTAGGCAAAATACGGGCTTTCTGTTCGTCGGTGCCATATTCCATCAAAGTAGGTGCGAGCAAAAAGATGCCGTTTTGATTTACTCGGGTAGGCGCATTGGCACGATAATACTCTTCTTCAAAGATCAACCACTGAATCAAGTCCAGATTCCGTCCGCCAAATTCCTCGGGCCAGGTCACCATCCCCCAGCGACCTTCGTTCATGGTTTTCTCCCACTCACGATGTTGCTGGAAACCTTCTTCAGTATCAAAGCTCTTTAGAGGCTCACTTGGAACGTTAGCTTGCATCCAGTTTCTCACTTCTATTCTGAATGCTTGCTGTTGTGATGTGTATTTTAGGTCCATTGCTTTCTTGTCTTTGAATTCAGTAGTTCTAGATTCGTTAACCCATAAACATTGCAGTATTTGAACAAATAATCTGGTACAAGCTTTGTTCGATATTGCACGGTCTGAGCAGGAATGCAAAGAGGCGCTTGGTAAACCATCGAAAAGAGGGACCTTTTCGATGAGCCCCCGTGGATGGGTTTAAAGCTGGCCCCATGAGCATAGCGAGTGCTGTGGGTCCGGCGGGTTTACCAAGCGCCTCTTCGCATTCCTGCGTGTTCGAAGATCGAAGCTAGAACCTCACTTCACTCTAGATGCCATCATCTCGAGTTGTTCTTCCGCCTCACCCACAATCTCTTCAATCAACTCCGCACAAGATGGCAAGCGGTCAATAACACCCGCTACCTGCCCAGACGGTAACACCCCCTCATCCGGATAACCATCAACCATCGCCTTCTGAATAATCATCGGCGCATTCGCCGCCATTATCGATTGCGCCGGCGTTACGTCGCATTCTTTTTGCATAGCAATCGCCGACTTCAATAAGCCAAATATACTCGCTCCCGTAAATTTCCTGAAGGCCAAGCCATTTTTTACCGCTATCGCCAACTGCTTAACCGGACCTGCCTTCTCAAGTTCCGACAACATTTTGTTCAGTATCATTCGCTGCGGCAAGCCATCCATTGCTTTTGAGACCACGATCTCAGCCGGATTCCCACAATCAAGATAACGCTGCTTGGTTTCCAACGGTACAGGGCTATCTGTAGTGAGCAGAAAACGTGTACCCATAGCGATGCCTTCTGCGCCATACGATAAAGCCGCGACCAAACCACGTCCGTCTTTAAAACCACCGGCACCCAGTACGGGTATCTCACCTTTCACCGCGTCCACCACACCTGGCAACAGCAATGACGTTGGAATAGCACCAGTATGACCCCCACCTTCGCCGCCTTGAACAGTCACCGCATCCGCTCCCATCGCAATCGCCTTTACCGCGTGCTTTGGCAAACCAATGGTAGGCATGCATACCACGCCTGCATCTTTGAGTTTTTTAACAAATTCAGGCCCTGGCGATCGACTGTAACTGACGGCCCGAATACCATGTTCAACCACCAACTCAACAATGTGTGCCGCATTGGGTTGATACATATGAAAGTTCACGCCAAACGGCTGATCCGTCAACTCCTTCACCCGAAGAATATCGCGCTCCATTTCTTCGGGTGGAATGGTTGCTCCGGCTAAAAACCCAAAGCCACCTGCATTGCAGGTGCCAGCGACCAACTGCGGATCAGCCACCCAGCCCATTGCGGTTTGAATTATTGGGTATTTGCAACCCAATAGTTCCGTTATTCGAGAATTTAGAGATACAGACACTTAGAAGCTCGCTCGATAAGAGGTGTGAATTGCAGAGCCGCCAATAAAAACCATTGAAAAGAGGGGCCTTTTCAATGCCAACAGTAGGTCCTCTAGGGAAGCCCCGGGGATGGGTTCACGGCGAGTTTTCATTGGCGGCTCTGCAATTCGCTCCGGATTTAATACGCTATCTAGCCGCGATCCCCAGGCGGATCGTCCTTCAACTGCTTACTACGACTATTGTTTGGATCCATCTCTGCAATAATATCCAATTGCACTTGGGTGGGTGCTGGGGTAACTGGCGTATCGCTCTCAACATGCAACGCAAATCCAGTATTTTCCACCACCTGCTCAACCGTAATACCGGGGTGCACCGATACCAACCGAGCTTGATACTCAGGCCCATTAAAATCCATAACACACAAATCCGTCACTATGCGCCGGATATCAATGTCATCGAGACTATGCCCCTTAGGCAATCTATCCGGGTTATAACCGATACTGGAAACGAAATCGCATTCCCCATCAATAAACACCCGACTGGAATGAGACGGCACAAAGAAACTGTTGGGATGCTTAATTGAATTGCCGGGAAAGCCTCGCGCACCCAACATCATTACTTTGGGTTGCTCATACGTGCCACCCAAAGCTGAGGTATTTGATTGTCCAAATCGGTCTACCTGGGTAGGCCCAAGCATTGCATGGCGTCGTCCACTCCAGACATTATCAAAGATTCGCGAAAAGCCCATCCAGCTTTCCTTAGCGGGCACGAAATTGTCGCCTCGCTCGCCCAATGGGTTTGGCTCAGCCAGCATCCACGCTTCAGAATCCGTCATCATCAGATCGGTATTGGAGGTTTTCATCGCCAGGCTAGCTGCAATGCGCGGAATAACGCCTATGCCTGTCGCCAATACTTCTCCGTCACCTACGAAAGCCTCAGAACAGGCCACTATGCACAGTTCGGCCAATGTGTATTGTATTGTGTCACTCATTGCTGAAATCTCGTGGTGGACCTAGTAGGTCGGGATCGGCAGTTCGCGAATTGCAATCAGACCACCAACCAGGTCTTGATACTCCGTTTCGGTTTTCCCGTGAATGTACTTGTCTGCGTACGCTGCAAAGCCACCTTCCTTCACTGAGCCGGCGTATTCTTTAAAATGCGCAACATCAAAGCCATACTCTGGGGCACAGGAAGTGGGGTGTGCGCCTCCAGCGATAGGGATAACCCCGGTAGTCTGAGATCGCTCCCAATGCACCAGGCGCGCTTCTGCATCAGCATGAAACGTGTCTGAGGGCACCAGTTCATCGCAGCTCACATAGGTTTTATTGGCCGCACGAGCAAACCAGTCATCCATATAATGATCTGGCCCCTTGATCTGACACACCCCTCTTGAATCAGCGCGATCAACGTGCAGCAATGAGGCATCAAGTTTCAAAGCGGGCATGGCGACCCATTCCTTGTCGTCGTATGGGCTGTCGACGATCTTAAGTTCCGGACTCTTGCTCACAATATCGGTTCCCAAGCCTACTTCGGTCGGAATAAAAGGAGAACCCCACGCCGCTGCCCTGAGCCCCAGAAGCATCATGCCCTCGTCAATTTCCATCACGTCAATATCGCCTGCCTGGCGAGCCTGGCGGAAGTAAGGCTCTAGCGGAATAAAATCCAGCGACACAAATGCAAACACCAGCTTTTTAACTTTAGCTGCCGCACACAGCATGCCTACATCAGCACCGCCGTAAGCCACAACTGTCAGATCCTTCAGATCAGAGCGCACAATTTCACGCACTAGCGCCATAGGTTTACGGCGTGGACCCCAGCCACCGATGCCAAGGGTCATGCCGTCTTGTAGCTCACTAACCACCTGTGCGGCGGTCATTTCTTTGTTCATGCAATCTCCGAATAACGCGTCAGACTCAGCACTGGACAGAAAAGCCCCAAGCCCCTGATAACTCAGTATTTTAACCCGAACAATACAGTGCCATGCAGTAATGACCATTACTTAATCCGGACCAATAGCGGCGCATCTGACAAGCAATCTGAAACACTTTTATACGCTCTATCGCTGGCAATTTGCGCTCATGCCTATTACTGTGCCTGTGCATACCCTAATAAGGCACAGATTATGAATTTACTTGGCACACTTCTGGAAAATCCCGCGATACTTGGGCAGCTATCTCAACAATTTTCTTTGTCAAAAGGCGACACCAGCTCAGTACTGGCGCAGCTGGTTCCAGTGTTGGCAAAAGGCATGAAATTCAATACCCAGCAGCCCTCCGGGCTAGAATCTCTTGCATCCGCTCTTTCGAAAGGACAACACTCTCAGTATTTCGACAACCCCGCTAACGCGACCAGTCAAGATACGGTGAGCGATGGCAATGCCATTCTCGGTCACCTGCTAGGAAGCAAAGATGTCAGCCGAGGGTTAGCCGGGCGAGCAGAGCAAAACACAGGCGTGAGCTCTGACCTGATCAAGAAAATGCTACCGGTAGTAGCCGCTATGGCCATGGGTGCGCTGAGCAAGAAGAATTCAGGGGCAGCGGCAAGCAACATGGCCCCGCAAGCACAAACCCAAGGTCAGGCTGGCGCGTTGGGTGGACTTCTGGAGAGCTTTCTGGATGTAGATGGCGATGGCAGCATGGCTGACGATTTGCTTGGCATGGCCGGCAAGTTCTTCGCAAAATAGAACGGCTTAGTTCAGTACCAAGCACAAGCCGTCCGGCGCCGATCACGGCGTCGGGCAAATTGCCCAAGCGCCTGGCTAGTCTGCTCTGACGCGAAGCTCCGTTTTTAACACTTTACCTGAGGCATTCAGCGGCAGCGCATCGATAAACTCTACAAACCGTGGCGCTTTGTAGTTCGCCATGCTTTCCCTGCACCAGGCAATCACTTCATCTGTTTGCAAATCCGCGCCGTCAACCTGAACGATAAATGCCTTGGCAACCTCGCCCATGCGCTCGTCAGGTACACCGATAACAGCCGCCTGGGCAACCCCTGCCATAGAGCAAAGAGCGTTTTCAATTTCGGCCGGATAGCAATTAAAACCGCCCGTGATAAACATATCTTTGATACGATCAGTAATTGCGATATAGCCTTCAGCGTTCATTATGGCTACATCACCAGTATGCAACCAACCATCGTCATCTATCGTCTTGGCGGTTTCCTCAGGCAAATCGAAATAACCCTGCATTACATTAAATCCGCGAACCAACACTTCACCCGGCTCACCGCGCGGCACTTCATGCCCTTTTGAATCCACGCATTTCACTTCCACGTCAGGCATTGCACGGCCCGACGTAGTTGCGATCAACTCTGCGCCGTCTTCTTCGCGACAAATACTCACAACACCGCAGGTTTCCGTTAAACCGTAGGCCGTTAGCACCGTATCAAAACCCAACTCGCTGGACATTTGTCTAACCAGCTCAACGGGCACAGAGGCCGCACCGGTTACCGCCAAACGCAAGCTGCTCAAGTCATAGTGTTTTCGCTTAGGATGAACCAGCAACGATTGATAAATGGTTGGCGCACCTGGCAACATGGTTATTTTATCTTTCTCTATTCGCTCCAACACGACGTCAATATCAAACACCTTGATCGGCAACATTTTGGCGCCACGAATAATCGATGCAAGCCAGCCGGCTTTGTATCCGAAGGAATGAAAAAACGGATTGATAATTAAGTAATTGTCTTCACTGTTCAAGCCAACAACAGAAGACCAGATGTCAAATGTTTGTATGTTCTGACCATGTGAGGTGACGACCCCTTTTGGCTCACCGGTCGTTCCTGAGGTAAACAGCATATCCAAAGGATCATCCGGATGAACCTCCTCTGCCACGCGCTTGGCCAGATCAACATCTACCTCATTGCCCGCCAACATGAAGTCAGACCAATGAACGGTATTGGCTGAATCGCCCCTGAACATAACGATCTGCTTCAGCTCGGGTAAATCCTGCTCGGCCACCAATGCCGCATAATCCACATCAAGAAAACCGCTTAAAGTAAACAGCATCTTTGCGCCACTCTTGCGCAATTGAAACGCAGCTTCCGCGCCTTTCAACCGCGTATTCAAAGGCAGCAATACAGCACCTACTGATTGCAAACCAATGGCCGCGATTATCCACTCAGGAATGTTCGGCGCCCAGATCGCGATGCGGTCGCCTTTGGAAATTCCCTGAGCTATAAATGCACGCGCGGCTTGCACGCGCGCGGCTTCCAATTCATCGTAGGTGTAACTTACCGCGCGATCAGCCAGCGCTACCTTGTCACCATACTTCTCTGCCGCGGAGTGCACTACTTGCGGCATGGTTTTTTGTGGTTGAGTCATCAATTGAGATCCTGCCAATCCCGGCCTGCCGGCTTATACCAGCCCGAAGACTCGCCGTAAACCCATCCATTGGGCTTCCCTAAAGCACCTACTTTTGGCATAAAAAAGGTCTCTCTTTTCGATGGTCTTCGGGCAGGGATAAGCCGACAGGCCTCTCTAAGTAGCATTAAGAAACCATGCTCCAAACATCATTCTGATTTTGAACACGGCCCTCAGTCTCAAGCTTAATCAAATGCGCCCATAACGACATAGACGCCATAAAATGCAAGCTTGGATCAACATCATCGTATACCGCCGGTGTAAGCTCTTCCAAACTGGCGCTACCAATTGCCGCTAACTTCTCGATTACCTTTTGTTCACGGCGAAGACGATGCTGAACAGTCCAGTCAATAATATCGACCGGGTGATCCATCACATCCCCGTGTCCAGGACCAAACTGCTTTACCGGATAGTTTTTGATTTTTTCAAGCGACTCTATATAGTCTTTCATCACTCCAGCCGGAGGAATGATGACAACCGTTGAGCCATTCATTAAATGGTCACCGGTTAAAACGATACCGTCGTCTTCCACAAGAAAGCAGTAATGGTTATTGACATGACCTGGCGTGTGAATAGCACGCAGACCAACACCATCAAATTCCAGCCGTTGATCGTCGTAAAGTTCAAAGTCTGCGTTGAACGTTTCGTCTTGATACGCTGCGTCAGGCGCGGGTGTTGCACCATAGATTTTGGCACCGGTCGCTTTTGCCAATGGGGCCGCAGCCGGGGAGTGATCCGAATGCGTATGTGTGACCACAATGGATTCGAGACGATCACCAAACAAGCCAAGTAGCGTTTCAACGTGTTGATCGATAGCCGGCCCTGGATCAATCAAGGTCACGGGCGCAGTTTGCCAATCCCGAGATAACACATAGGTATTGGTTCCTGAGCCTGTCATGGGGCCAGGATTTGGCGCTACCACTCGACCAAGACTAGTGCCTAACTGAACATATTCGCCGCTTGCCAGCATTGCCGAGTCTGCCATGCTTACACCATATTCAAGATAGGCACTTCCGGACTCACATCCGCTTCATAATCCACACCATCAACAGCGAAGCCAAACAGACGCAAGAATTCCTGCTTATAACCTTGTAGATCAGTCAGCTCATTCAGGTTTTCGGTGTTGACCAAATCCCACAAGCGCTCCACTTCCTGCTGCACTTCCGGCAACAATTCGTTGCCATCCACACGAACACGGCCTTCGTCATCCATCACTGGTTCTGCGGTATACAGGCATTCTGTGAACAGGCGATGTATTTGTTCAATGCATCCTTCTTGCGTGCCGTGCTGCTTCATCACCTTGAATAAAAGTGCCTGATACAAAGGCATGACGGGAATCGCGGCACTGGCTTGAGTGACCACCGCTTGCAACACGGCCACCCTCGCATCACCGTTGATCTTCTGCATGGTTTCACGAATATTCAGCACTCGTTTGTCCAGGTCTTTCTTGGCCTGACCAATAGTGCCATGCCAGTAAATATCCCAGGTGATGCGGTCGCCAATATAGGTATACGCGGCAGTTTTTGCGCCGTCTGCAAGCACACCCGCCTGGCTTAAGGCGTCAATCCACATTTCCCAGTCTTCGCCGCCCATAACCGCCACAGTATTGTCGATCTCTTCCTGGCTTGCGGGTTCAAGGCGAAATTCATCCACTGTCTCCTTATCGGTATTGATGCCACGCTGCACAACGGCATCACCAATTGGCTTGAGCGTTGAGCTGTGTACTTCGCCAGTACGTGGGTGCGTACGCCGCGGCGCTGCGAGGCTGTATACAACCAGATCTACCTGACCGAGGTCTTCCTTGATAAGCTCTATGGCTTGCTCTTTAAGTTCGTCCGAGAATGCATCACCATTAATGCTCTTGGCGTATAGGCCAGCCTCATCAGCAAACTTGTGGAATGCTGCAGAGTTATACCAACCTGCAGTGGCAGGTCGCTTCTCGCTGCCTTCTTTCTCAAAAAAAACACCCAGAGTAGACGCCTTATTGCCAAACGCGGCAGTAATTCTTGACGCCAATCCATACCCGGTGGACGCCCCCAATACCAGAACACGCTTCGGCCCATCACTCAAGGAACCTTTTGCTTGGACATAATCGATTTGGCGCTTAATATTCGCCTCGCAGCCCACCGGATGGGTGGTAACACTGATAAACCCTCTAACGCGTGGCTTGATAACCATGGAACCGCCTGTTTGCGACACTGAAAATCGCATTATACCCGTGTAAGGAATAGATGAGTACGAATAGCACTGAGCTACGCATCAGGACAAGCGCACAATGGCTTGATTGCGTAATCAATAACTTTGATGAATTTCTGCCCGATCACGCCGCGGCGGAAAAAAAAGCCTCAGGTATGGCCATTACTCTTATCTCGCACTATCCAGACCGCGAAAAGCTGGTTCTTGCCATGACTGAGCTGGCTGTTGAAGAGCTTAGCCACTATCGAGAGGTTGTGCGCCTTCTCTACCAACGCGGACTGCAGCTTCAGCCAGACACTAAAGATGCCTATGTCGGTGAAATGAGAAAGCACACTCGAAGAGGCCCGGAAAATTTCTTTCTTGACCGCCTGGTGATTGCCGGAATTATTGAAGCGCGCGGTGCCGAGCGCTTCGGCCTTATCGCGGAAGGCTTGGCAGATGGGGCTTTGAAAAAATTCTATCAATCAATAAGCCGTTCTGAGAAACGCCACGAGAATCTTTTTTTTGAACTCGCCGAACTCTATTTCCCGATAAGTGACGTTAGCGCGCGCGCCGATGAACTGCTAACTATTGAAGCGGATATTGTGTCCAGGCTCCCGGTTCGCGCCGCTCTTCACTAAGCGTCACGAATGTCTGCCATCGCACAGTATCTTCAGCGCTACGCAGAACCGGAAGCTAAGCTCACTCAAGGCCTAAAGGAACAATTTGATTCGGTAGTCGTACTGCCCTGCTTCGACGAATCGTGGGCTGACTGTGGTCTATTATTGCAAAACCGATTTGAACGCAAGGTCTTGATCATACTGGTTCTTAATCAACCGGATGATCTTGAATCGTGCAAAAACAATGAGGAAGTGCACGACTCGCTATCAATCGAATTCAGAAAATTCTGGCATTCCAGCGATCAACGGCTCGCCTTGTTCGCCAAAAATGACCAGTCAGTGATGCTGGTCGATCGTTTCAGCAAGCACCATAGGATTTCACGAAAACACGGTGTGGGGCTGGCCCGTAAGATCGGCGCCGACATTGCATTGTCGCTAATCCAGCACGGGAACGTACGCACTCCGTGGATTCACAACATTGACGCCGATGTTGTTCTGCCAAAATCATATGTTGCGCTGTGCGACAAGGCAGCGAGCAGTACGGCTGCGATAATATTGCCATTCGTGCATACGCCTAGTGAAAACCTTCTGTTGAATCAGGCCCAAGCAATTTACGACCAGCACATGAACTATTACGTGGCCGCATTGAAGTGGGCCAACAGCCCCTATGCTTACCACAGCCTAGGAAGCACCTTGATCATTAACGTCCAGCATTACGCTCAGGTGCGGGGTTTTCCCAAGCGCAGCGCGGGCGAAGACTTCCACCTGCTGAACAAATTATGCAAGGTTGGCAGCATAGAGAGCATACCGGCACCACCAATCAAAATACGAACCCGAACATCTCACAGAACCCCGTTTGGAACCGGTGCCGCCATTAGTGACATCCTTACGCTAGGCTGCCCAGAGAGAGAGTTTCTTTTTTATGACCCGGCAGTATTCGAGGAACTAAAGACTTTGCTAAGCGTGTTTCCAGAGTTGAGAAATGACCACAAAAAGGCGCTGAGCTCGCTTAACTCAGAGGTGCAGACAGTATTGCATGCTTTCGACATCAACAAAGCGATTCAACACGCGGCGCAGCACAGTAATACGAAACCAGGGTTCTTAAAACACATGCACACATGGTTTGACGCGTTGAAGACCCTGCAATTTATACATGCCTTGCGAGATAGCAAATACCCTTCTGTGGCGGCACAAAATCTGGACCCGCTATTGCCCGATAAGCTGCAGTTTTAACCAGCGCGAATCACATCAATTGCAGACGAATATCACCTAACAACTGACAAAGTTCCGTCAGGAAACGCCCGGCGTCCCCACCGTTAATCGCTCGGTGGTCGTAGCTCAAACTCAATGGCAACATTTTGCGCGGCTGAAAATCTGAACCATCAAAGACTGGTTTTACAGTCATTCGTGATACACCAAGAATACCCACCTCAGGCGTATTCACGATGGGTGAAAAGCCCAAGCCCCCAATATTGCCCAGACTGGACACAGTAAAACAGCCACCTTGCATCTCTTCTATTTTCAGCTTCCTGTCTTTGGCACGCGCGGCTAGGTCCAAAATCTCCTCACCGATTTCCCACACAGATTTTTTGTCGGCGTCTCGAATCACAGGCACGACCAGGCCTGCGTCGGTATCAACAGCCATACCTATGTGGCAATAGTGTTTGAATACAATCGTTTCTCCGTCATTGTGCAACGAAGAACGAAATTTGGGGTGTCGCATCAGCGCAACCGCACAGGCTTTCACAAGAAACGGCAGCGGAGACAGCTTTAAATCACGGCGTTGCATTTCAGGTTTCAAACTGGCGCGAAACTCTTCGAGCTCGGTGATATCGGCATCATCGTGCTGGGTAACGTGTGGCACGTTAAGCCAACTTCGATGCATATTGGCAGCTGTCAGCTTATGCAGCCGCGTCATGGGCACGGACTCAATGTCTCCAAACGCTGAAAAATCGATGTCTGGCACCGCAGGTATTGCGCTGCTACTGGCTGAGCGGTCGGCACCGGACGAACTCAAACCCTGTTTCACGAAACTCTGCACGTCCTCTTTCAGAACTCGACCTTTCGGCCCACTGCCAGAGACCCGGGTTAGATTCACGCCAAATTCACGCGCGAGTTTGCGCACCGCAGGCCCTGCGTATACTTTCCCTGAGGGCTGAGTTGTCGGACTATCCGAAACGCTTGCAGGTGCCGGGCTGGAAGAATTCGCCGGTTCATGCGCAACGGCTGGTGCAGGCGCTGGCACCGATTTTTGTGCCTCCTGCGCAGTAACTGAAGACTCAGATGACATTGGCGCGGTAACTTCCAGATCAAGTAAGGCCGCACCGGTCTTGAGCTCATCGCCTTCCTTTATGTGTATCGCAAGTACTTTCCCCTGTTTTGGACACGGTACCTCCATACTGGCCTTATCACTCTCCAGCACAGCGATGGTGTCGTCCACATTCAGGGAATCACCAACGGTAATACTGAGTTCGATCACTTCCGCAGAGTCGTCACCAATGTCAGGAAGTTCAATCAGACTTGTGCTCGTTGATGGCTGCGCAGTCTCCTCAAACGCATCAGTTTTAGGGGCCCGATGTTCTACATTATCGGCGGAAGCTGTCTCGGCAGCAGAGCTGCCGTTATCGGTGCCATCCGCATCACTTGCAGCTGCCAAATCAGCCAGAACATCAATTTCTAATATCGGAGTGCCGGTTGTAACGCTATCACCATTGGAAACCAGCACTTTACTCACCGTCCCTTCTTTAGGGCTGGGAACTTCCATTGAAGCTTTATCGGACTCAAGCACAAGCAGAGATTGTTCCAGGCTGACCTGGTCTCCCACAGCAACCAAAATCTCGATAATTTCTGCTTCGTCAGCGCCACCCATGTCGGGGATTGTTATCTGTTCATTGGCCATATCAGCACGTCCATGGGTCTTTTTTGTCGTTGTTCTTGCCATATTTCTTCATGGCATCAACAACTTCCTTGGGTTTAATGCTTCCTTCGTCGGCCAAGGCTTTCAGGGTTGCGATTACAATGTAGTATCGATCAACTTCAAAGAAATGTCTCAATTGCTCGCGAGTATCACTACGCCCATAGCCATCCGTACCAAGCACCTTGTATGATTGCGGCACGAAACGGCGAATCTGATCCGCATACGCCTGAATATAATCAGTAGCCGCAATAACCGGGCCCTGTGCTGAAGCGAGTAAACTCGTCACATAGGGCACACGCTGTTCTTTGTCTGCGTGCATCATATTCCAGCGCTCTACTGATTGTGCTTCTCTTACCAACTCGTTGATGCTGGTAGCACTCCAGATGTTGGCCTTAATATCGTGATCGGACTGCAATAACTCAGCCGCCGCTTCTACCTCACGCAGAATAGTGCCGCTTCCTAACAACTCAACGGTAAAGCGGGTTTTGCTTCTTGGCGCTTTTCGAAGCAGGTACATTCCCTTAACAATGCCTTCCTCAACGCCCTTGGGCATTTCCGGATGATGATAGTTTTCGTTCATCGTGGTGATGTAATAGAAGAAGTTTTGCTTCTCCGCAAACATCCGTTGCAATCCACTTTGAATAATCACTGCCAACTCATAGGCATAGGTAGGGTCATAACTCACGCAGTTTGGAATTGTGTTGGCAAATATCAAACCATGACCATCCTGATGCTGCAGACCTTCACCATTCAACGTGGTTCGGCCTGCCGTGGCTCCAATTAAAAAGCCACGTGCTTGCGAGTCACCTGCCGCCCACGCAAGGTCATGAATACGTTGGAAACCGAACATGGAGTAGTAAGTGTAAAATGGCACCATCACCAGATTGTTATTACTGTAAGAGGTTGCATTCGCCAACCACGCACTGAACGCACCCGCCTCAGTAATACCCTCTTCCATAATCTGACCAGATTTGTCTTCGTGGTAAAACATAATCTGGTCAGCGTCTTGCGGTGTGTATTTCTGTCCAACAGAACTGTATATACCGAGTTGGCGAAACATACCTTCCATACCGAAGGTGCGCGCTTCGTCCGGCACAATAGGTACTACGCGCTCGCCGATATTTTTGTCTTTCACCAGTGTCGATAAGATACGCACAAACGACATTGTGGTACTTATCTCTCGTTTACCAGAGGACTTCAGTTGACTGACGAAAGCATCCAGCGCCGGCACCTCTAGAGCGTCAAAGTCATTTCGACGAACCGGCAAGCTACCGCCCAACGAGTCACGCGTACGTTTAAGATACTGAATCTCTACACTGTCTTCGTCTGGTCGAAAATACGGTACGTCAGCAAGTTCATCATCACCAAGTGATAGACCAAATCGGTCGCGGAAATACTTCAGGCTATCCATATCCAGTTTTTTCAGCGAATGTGTTTCATTTGACGCCTGGCCGGCCTCACCTGTTCCATAGCCCTTAACGGTCATCGCTAACACTACCGTGGGCTGATCAGTTTGATCGACCGCGTTGGCATACGCTGCGTAGACTTTGTAAGGGTCGTGACCACCACGATTCAGATACATTATTTCTTCGTCTGACAAGTCTTTCACTAATTCCAGCAATTCAGGGTACTTACCAAAGAAATGCTCGCGCGTGTAAGCACCACCATTGGCTTTGTAGTTCTGCAACTCGCCATCGCACACTTCATCCATGCGCTGCTGCAACAAACCGGTCTTGTCTCTCTGCAGAAGCGGGTCCCACTGACGACCCCAGACAACTTTCAAGACATTCCAACCAGCACCGCGAAATACACCTTCCAGCTCCTGAATGATCTTGCCGTTACCTCTAACGGGGCCGTCCAGTCTCTGCAGGTTACAGTTGATCACAAATATAAGATTATTCAGCTTTTCTCGGCCGGCCAGTGATATAGCACCCAGACTTTCTGGTTCATCACATTCCCCGTCGCCAAGAAACGCCCATACTTTTCTATCGCCGCTGTCCATCAATCCACGGTGACTCAGATACTTCATCACTCTGGCCTGATAGATGGCCTGTATCGGTCCGAGCCCCATAGATACAGTAGGGAATTGCCAATACTCAGGCATTAACCAGGGATGCGGGTACGACGACAAGCCATTGCCATCAACCTCGCGACGGAAATTATCCATTTGCTCTTCAGTGAGCCGCCCTTCAAGATATGAGCGAGCGTAGATACCAGGCGAACTGTGGCCTTGATAATAAATAAGGTCGGCTTCCTGACCGTCTTTTGCGCCACGGAAAAAATAGTTGAAACCGACGTCGTACAGAGTTGCGCTGGAAGAAAAACTGGAAATGTGTCCACCAAGACTTGGATCGCGTACGTTGGCACGCATCACCATGGCAAGCGCATTCCATCGCACCAATGAGCGTATTTTTCGCTCCATGAATAAGTCCCCTGGCATGCGTTTTTCTGCTTCCGGAGGAATTGTATTTCGAAAAGGTGTGGTAATAGCCGCTGGCAACTTTACCCGACTGTCCACAGCAAATGCGCCTAACTGCGCCAGCAGATACGCTGCGCGCTCCTTACCTTTTTCCCTGACCACCGAATCAAGCGCTTCCAGCCATTCTTCGGTTTCTTGGGGGTCTTCATCCTGATAACTCATCGATTTCGCGCCTGTTTAAATTAGCTAAGGTTTGAACATATCTTTATGCTATTGCCGTTAATCGGAAATCAGCTGGAACTCTACACGATTATTGGCACGGGCAACGGAGTTCCAATCACCCGCGGTTCTAACCGCGTCAGCATCCGGATAAGGGGTGATGGGATTAGCATCGCCCACACCTTCCACTCGTACAGCAACCCGCTGATTCTGCAGCACCGGATGTACCTCAAGTAACTCCCGAAATCGCGCACTCAGTGTTTCCGTTTGGCGCACAGCAGCCTTTTCATTAATACCAACAGCAACGCAATCAGCAATATCAAGCCGATCATTCGCCACATAGAGTTCCCCAGCTGGCGACTGACTCATGCAAAATTGGCCAGCATGCGCCCTAAGTAACACAGCGCCTCTATACTCGGCAGTATCAGCGGCATCCAAAACCGCTCGAAGCAGGTCTACTCTTTGTCCAGAAAAACCCAATTCTCCGGGCTCAAATCGGCCAGCCTGATTCGCTACAACAATAACGCTCTGTAGTAGTTTTGTGTTTGCCAGCCGTGCGGCTTCATGGGCCTGGCGAAGTTCACTGTACCGAGCACCGACGAGTATAGCAGCCAGTACACTGGCAATCAGCAGCCAAGGCATTAGCCAGAAGGACTTTCCGGCCGGCGTTTCAGGCAAAGAATCGTTTGAGGCAACAATATCTTCGCTTGCTGACTCTATCTTTGTTTCCGCCGGACTTGAAGGCGGTGAAGATGTGATCACTTCCTCAACAGTGTTGGCAGGTGCAGCGTTCGGCTTTGCCGATTCAGGCGCAACCTCTGATCCGTCCTGATTATTGCTTGCTTCTGCGGTGGCAACGTCATTGGTTTTACTCAGTGCCGCCTCTTTCTGCTCTGCGCGAGCATCCGCTCTGGAGGCGCTCACCACACTGGCTGCAACATCCTTAAGCACTTGCTGAAGTTGAGCCTGAGTCGCTGGTTTACTCAATATAGCGGTGGCGCCGAGAGCATTCGCCTGGCCCCGATAAACATCGCCTTCTTTGGATGTGTACATAACAATAGGAATGTGTCTTAAAGACTTATTGGCTTTCAGACGTTTTACCGCCTGGAATCCATCCATACCAGGCATCATATGGTCCATAAAAATGACGTCTGTGGACTCAATACCCAGATAATTAAGCCCTTGCTCGGCCGATTCGACAGCCTCAACATCATAAGACTCTTTGCTTAACATATGCTTAAGAACAGCCCGCGCAGTGCGCGAGTCATCAACTATCAAAGCATGTGGCATTCGATGCTTCCTATGGTTCCTGTGTGCGTTCGAATTCAGATGCCTGAGCACCGACAGTGTATGTCGGCAGAGATTCCAGGCTTATACTCTTCATAAGCTGAGTCTCAAGCGAAAGCTCACCGGTTTCTCTAGCTCCTGAATTGTAGACAAGTACTCCGCCTTGCAATTCATGCAGCAGATATTCTTTCCAATTCGAAAACTCCATCGCTGACACTGCATTTCGTAATAACGCGCGGCGATTAAAAGAAGCATAGCCCAAGCTGAGGTCAGACCAATAACGCCCCGCCAACTCGGAAAGATTTTTGGGCGGTTCATCCAATTGGCCGAGCAACGCCTGTTTTTGTTGCTTAAAGTTCTTCTGCGCTTCTTCAGTCTTTAACGCGGCTTGCTGCTGAGCAACAAATTCACGGGTAGATTGAAGAATATGAGCGACTGAATGTCCGGGTGACTGCACAATAAAAGCGTTGCCCGGAACATCCATTAATGGCAAAGGGGTGGCAAACACAACGTAACCCAATTGTTGTTCGGTTCGCAGCTGTTGAAAGTACGGCGCTTGTAAAATCTGCCCGGCCATCGCACTTAAGGCTCGATTACTTGCCGACTGATCAGGCATTTGCCGGTAAACCAGTAAAGCAGAATCAGGGTGGTCAAGTGCCATATCCAGGTTGAACCATTGGTCTTCCGGTAGCTGACTGACCTCGCGCGGCGCGGCGGCGCAGCTGGCCTGGCGACACGACAATTTACCAGACAATACACTAGCGTACTCTTGCGCCTGTTGGCGGCCCACATTACCAGTGATTAAGCCACGCAATTGACTGCTGCCCAGATAGCTGACGGCGTATTTTTTAAGCTCGGGTACGCTAACAGTGGGCAGTGCCGCAGCCAACTGCTCTGGTGTCCATACATTGGCAACCAGGTGATCGTTTAATGCGCCGAACAGCTGCTGGTAAGGCACCCTTTTATTCGCATTACCCCAGCGACGCAACAATTCGACATGAATGTTCTGCAGACGCTGCTCGTCTACGTTCTCCAACTCCAGCGCGTTTGCAATTCGCTGCAATAACAACGGCTGCTTTTCGCTAAAGCCGCCAACACTAACAATCAAGCCCTGCATCTGCCGACGAACCTGGAAACTGATGCCCGCCAAGTATGCCGGGTAGCTGTACTCATTTAGTGAATCAGACAACACATCCGCCAGCAATTGCGACATCGCGGCTGCGCGCACATCCTGTGATATAGCTGAGCTTTCAAGCAAAAAATAAGCCTGCGCTTTTGGTGTGCCAAACTGGGTATTCTTTGCCCACCAAAGCTCCCCACCCTGCGTCGATTCTACCCGTTCCGGTTTATCTGCGTCGCTGCCATCTCGCATGGAAAAATCAGTGGCAATAAACGGGTTTGGTCGCGGCAAATCCAGTCCTTCAAAAGTGCCTGGCCGCTGCCAGCGCTGCACAATGTCCTCGGTAACGGGGCGTGTGGCATAAGACGTGTTATACCAGCGACTTACTTTGGCGGTTTTGACGGAAGGCGCCATTACCGTGACAAGCAGATTGTCAGGGCGCAAATGATCGAGTATCTGTTTGATCAAACGCGGCTTGTAGCGTGTCAGCTGATAGTCACCACGAAGTAGGTCTTTAGCCGGATAGCGCTGCAAATTGCTGGCTAATCGACTGGTGTAGGATATCGCCCGCCCCTCTTCTTGAAACCGAAACGCAGTGTCCAGAAGACCTTTCTGCTCCAAATACCGCCAGCGCTCAATACCATCATCACGAATTCGTTGCAGTAGCGAAAACAGCGCCTCGACTATAGCCGTCTGATTTTCAAGCCCACTCTCGGTTAGGCCAATAGTCACATTGAAGGTGGCGCCACCCGGATGTTCAAGACCGGCACCGGCACTAAGAGACTCCGCCCAGCCTCGCGCCTTTAGCAGTGACAACAGGCTGCCTTTTCCCTCGTGACCAACAATATTGCCCAGATACTGGCTGGGCTTGGATTTGTAGTGCTTATCTATTGCAGGAATTGGAAAAGTAAGTGCAAGGCTGCGGGTTTCTTTTTCAGGTATCAGGCTAACAATAGCCGGCAAAGTACCGTCCGCAAACAGCGGTACGGAAGTTTCTGCTTGCTTGTCGGATTTGCCAGGAATACCGGCAAAACGATCATCAACCCATTTCTTAAGCCTTTCGATGGGCTCAGAGCCTAGTACGACAAGCGCCATCTTATCGGCCGAGTAGTGTTGCTCATAAAAAGTCAGTAAGGCCTCACGAAGTTGTTGATACGCCTCACTGCCTTTTTGCATATCCTTGTCGCTGGTAGCGCCTGCTAGCAAAGTCTGAATATTGCCAACAGCCAGTTTGCTGAATGGATGGTGAGGATTGATCACTTCCTTGAACACGTCCAGTGATCGACGTGAGTCTTCCTTTAGCTTACTGCGGTACTCGGACTCCACCGCGTTGATCTCGCGCTGCACATAATCTGCATTGAACAGAGGTGAGACAAAAAACTGCGCAAATCTATCCAGGCCACCTTGAAGCTGCGCCGCATCAATATCAAAAAAATAGTTGGTGTTTCGAAAACTGGTGTAAGCGTTATGGCCACCACCATGACTGTTAATATAGTCCTGATACTCGCCAGGCTCGGGGTATTTCTCTGTTCCAAGAAACAACATGTGTTCGAGGAAATGCGCCAAGCCCTGGCGATCTTGTGGATCGGCACCACTGCCTACATCAACATCCAGAGCCGCAGCGGCTTTTACAGTATCCGGATCTGACACTAGCAACACGCGCAAACCATTATCCAGAACATAGCTCAGATAACTACGATCGTCGTTCGGACTTTTAGCAGGGCTTAACGCCGCTGCGTTCGTACTCGTAATAACGATAGATAACAGGCAGGCATATCTAAAAAATCTGCTCAAATTCAATCTCCACAGTATTGCTCAAAAGGACTGCGCATGAAAAATTCGCAAACGCAGCTAAAACTCAATCAAGAAGCATCAGCGCTCGGCATGCTTGCAACGGACACATCAATTTGTCGGGTAGGCCACGCGTTGTAAACAGCTTTCACCAGAGTGGCCAAAGGAATAGCGAAAAACACGCCCCATATGCCCCACAGGCCGCCGAAGGTGATCACCGCAATTAATATGACTATCGGACTCAAGTTCACCGCTTCCGAAAACAGCAGTGGTACCAGAACATTGCCATCCAGCCCCTGAATAATCAGGTAAGCAATCATGGTGTAGACGAACTGCGAATCTGTACCCCATTGAAAATAAGCAATCAAGGCTACAGGTATGGTCACTACGGTAGCGCCTATATAGGGCACAACCACAGACAAGCCAACCAAAATCGCTAACAATGCGGCGTACTGTAAACCCAAAGCGACAAACGCCACGTAAGTAACCGCCCCTACCACAACGATCTCTACCACTTTGCCGCGAATATAATTGGCAATCTGAACGTTCATCTCCTTCCACACCGTGGTCATCAGAGGTCGCTCACTTGGCAGCATACTGGCAAGCGTTCGGAAAAATTTGCCTTCATCCGCCAAAACGAAAAAAGCCAGAATAGGCACCAGTATCAAGTACAACATTAAGCTCAGAATATTGGGAATCGTAGACATCGACAGTGACACTACCCATTGACCAAGTTCACCGGCACGAGTGCTGGCCAACGCAATTATTTCCTGCACCTGTTCTTCGCTAAAAAACGCAGGGTATTGCTCTGGCAGCAACATTAGCAGCTCTTGCCCCTTTGTCAGCATTTTTGGCAGCTCACCAAATAAAATCTTTAACTGGCCCCAAGCCAAAGGCAATACCACTAGCAAGGTGGCAAGCGCCGCCCCCATGAAAAACACAATGGTAATGACCAGCGCGATGGATCTAGGCACTTTCCAACGCGTTAACCGTGAAATCATGCCTTGCAACAAAAACGCAAGTATTAACGCCGCAATTACCGGTCCAACCACGTCGCCCATGGTTAGAACGACTGTGAAACCTACAAACAGCAATAACAGCAGAATCAACGCTTCTTCGTCAGCAAAGTATTCATCTATCCATTTTTTAAAGATATCAAGCATTGATCAGATTTCGGCTTTCATCAGAACAAATTCAAAATGCCCATTACTATTGTCACTGTGTACCAGTGTGTGACCGCTTTGCTGGGCAAATGTTGCAAAATCACGCTCAGAACCCGGGTCTGTTGCCAGCACACGAACACACTGGCCGATATCCAGCCGATTGATTGCCTGCTTGGCTTTCAACAGCGGCATCGGGCAATCCAGGCCCAGAGCGTCAACCTCTATGGCGGTTTGAAATCGTTCAGTCACTGAATATATGTATGGGCCAAATCACGGGCAGTCTCGCGCAAGCAGTTAAGTATACCTGCCCTCCCCATCATTGCAGACCGCAGCAGGGGAATTAATTCACAAGCCAGCACTCTAAACCAAAGACATTCATAGCGGGCTTTTTTCTTGATGAAAAACATGAACTTAACAAGCGCTTCAGTCTGCATGCAACCAGCCCGGTATATGCTAATGCGAATAAGTGCTAAAGTCTTAGCTGTGATGAGAAATTGTTCAATAATCCAACAAAGGGCAGCGCGAGTCTGCGCGCCTATTGTGGCGAGTCTGGCACTGCTTTGGGCGAGTCCCGCGGTGCTCGCTGCAAACACCAGCGATTTGCCTGATTTGGGCAATGCCGGCTCCAGCCTGATCTCCAGCGAAAAAGAATACGAGCTGGGTCAAGCCTGGTTGCGCAGCTTCAGAAGCCAGGTTAAAACGGCTTACGACCCTTTGCTGGCCAATTATCTTGAAGATCTGATCTATCGTCTGGCTGAACACAGCGAGTTGGACGACCGCCGCCTGGAGCTGGTTATAGTAGAGAACAAAACCTTGAATGCGTTTGCGGTTCCTGGTGGGATAATCGGTGTTCACGAGGGGTTATTGCTGCATGCCCGGTCTGAGGGCGAACTCAGTGCTGTACTGGCGCACGAACTCGCCCATTTAAGCCAGAAACATTTTGCGCGCGGCGTGGAAGCGCAGCGTCGCAGCTCAATTCCTAATATGCTGGCCTTGTTGGGGAGCATGGTGATAGCCGCAACAGCCGGAGGCGATGCTGGTATGGCGGCACTAGCAACAACTCAAGCCGCCTCACTGCAAGCACGTCTGAATTTCAGTCGTCACAACGAATTGGAAGCCGACCGTCTGGGTATGCAAACACTGGCCAGAGCCGGCATGGACCCCAATGCGGTGCCTGCGATGTTTGAACGAATGCAGCGCGCGTCACGCTATTACCGCACGCCGCCGGAATTTTTACTCACGCACCCAGTGAGTGAAACACGAATTTCTGATTCAAAGAACCGTGCCAGGGATTATCCCGTCAGCATTGTTGTGGAAACTGATGACTATGATTTGATGCGCGCCAGAGTTCAGGCCCGGTACGCGCAGAATGCGGGGGAAGCAATAAAGCGATTTAAATCCGACCTTAAAGGCGACACCGCCAACCGAACAGCCGCCCGCTATGGTTTGGTGCTGGCTTATACTGAGGCCGGTAAGCTTAATTCGGCCCGCGCCGCAATCAAGCCCCTTGTCTTGCGGGATCCTCGCCGGATTGCCTACGTGCTGGCCCAAAGCGACATAGAACTGCGCGATGGGCGAGTGGAAAAATCCATTGATTTACTGGAGCAACACCTTGCCATTAATCCTGGTAACCACCCACTTACCATGCGCTATGCCGAAGCATTGCTTAAACAGGGCCGAGCTAGAGAGTGTGAGCTCGTGTTACTCGATCATGTTGAGCTGCACCCCCATGACGAACACGTATGGTATCTGCTGGCGGAAACACATGGCCTGGCCGGCAATATAGCCGGCGTGCACCAGGCGCGTGCCGAGTACTTTATTCTGAATGGCGTATTTGATGAAGCTGAGCGTCAACTCAGCTACGCGCTAAAATTGGTTCGCGGCGATTATCTGGCGACTGCGAAAATCAGTGAGCGTATGCGCAGCTTAGAAAAAATGAAGGAAGCGATCAATATTTAGCGGAATACGATCTCCCTGAGCTTCAAGCGTTTCCTACCACTTGCCTCTTTAAGCCTTTAGCAAAATTCAGCATTCGTTCCAAAGGCACTACTGCGCGTTCCGCAAGTGCTGCATCAACCAACACCTCGTTGCTGCCTTCATCCAAGCTCTGCTCAAGGCGTTCCAGCACATTCATTGCCATCCACGGACAATTCGCGCAACTTCGGCAGCTTGCCCCGCTGCCCGCCGTAGGCGCGATAATAAATTCTTTATCGGGCATTTGTTGTTGCAGTTTGTAGAAAATACCCTGGTCGGTGGCAACAATAAATTGCTGATTGGGCAGATCGCGGGCTGCATTAATAATCTGAGTGGTTGAGCCAACACGATCCGCAATGGCCAACACTGATTGCGGTGATTCCGGGTGCGCCAGAACCGCCGCTTGCGGATACACTTTCTGAAGATCTTGAATGCCCTTCGCTTTGAATTCTTCATGCACAATACAAGCGCCATCCCAGGCAATTAAATCAGCACCGCTCTCGCGCTTGACGTAGCTGCCAAGGTGTTTGTCCGGGGCCCACAGAATTCTCTCACCTTGCGAATGCAAGTGCTCTGCCACATCGAGTGCAATACTGGAAGTGACCACCCAATCCGACAAGGCCTTCACCGCTGCAGAAGTATTCGCATACACCACCACGGTTCGGTCTTCGTGTTGTTTGCAAAACGCTTCAAACTCGTCAGCAGGACAACCTACGTCCAGCGAACAGGTTGCCTCCAGGGTTGGCATTAACACGCGCTTTTCAGGGTTCAGGATTTTTGCGGTCTCCCCCATGAATTTAACACCGGCCACTACCAGCGTATCCGCGCTGTGGTCATTGCCAAATCGGGCCATCTCCAGCGAATCGGAGACGCAACCGCCGGTTTCTTCGGCCAGCGCCTGAATCTCAGGATCAGTATAATAATGTGCAACCAGCACTGCGTTTTCACGCTTGAGAAGTTGTTTAATCGATTGCTTATGAGCTTCTAACGCACTGCGTTCTAATGGCTCCGGCTCGTCAATTCCATCCAGATAGCGCTTCACAACTTCCTGGTCAGCTGCGTAGCTTTGTTGTTGCTCGTCGAGGTTTGCCTCTATGGCCATTGCTGCCTCTACCTTCCAATAATCAGTTGCTGCGTTTTGCACTCCAATAATATCACAACAGGGTTGCGTCATTAATGGCCACACAATCGGCGTGATTTCTTCATAGTCGCTGGCGTAGCGCGCAATACACCGCCTGTTGTACTGTCTCGCTTCTTGTTATTGCGCCGAGTTCACCAGGTTGATGATCAGGTTTTGCAGTTGTTTACTTATACTGGTCGTGTGGGTTGGCGTGCCATGCCAGGTGCTGGCAGCAACTGACTCCGCCTCGACTTTGCCGCCAACAATACAATCTGTTCTGAAGCGTTTTAAGCTGGACGGAGCGGGGTTAAGCATAGTAGTTCAGCCTGTCGATGGCGGAGTACCGGTACTGAGTTACAACGAGCATACTGCGCGTAATCCAGCCTCAGCCATAAAACTGTTCACCAGCTACGCCGCCTTGGAAATGCTAGGACCGGCATATCAATGGACAACCGAACTCTATGCCGATGGCGAACTCAAAAATGGCGTACTCAATGGCAATTTGTGGATCAAGGGCGGCGGTGACCCCTACTTACCCATAGAGCGGATGTGGCTGCTTGTACATAGACTGCAAACCAATGGTTTGCACACCATTAAGGGCGATTTGATCGTCGATCAAAGCCTTTTTCAGCCAATTGAAGAAGACCCGGGAGCTTTTGACCGACAACCCCTGCGCGCGTACAACGTGGTGCCTGCCGCTCTGGTCAGCAACTTCAATGTGTCTACTTTTTTATTCCGGCCCGCCAACATAGGCAACCGCGTTAACGTGCAGATCGTGCCAGATCTTGCTGGGCTCAAAGTGGTTAACAATCTCCGCACTGTGAACCGGTCTTGCCGCGGTTACAACCGCGGAATTGCAATCAATGTAGACGACAAGGGTCAAGTTATTCTTGATGGCCAGTTCCCATCACGTTGCAAGATTTATGGTATGTCACGCAGTGTGATGTCCCGTGATGCTTATACGGCCCGCTTATTCCGTAAGCTGTGGCTAGAATCAGGCGGCCAGTGGCAAGGACGGCTTAGAACCGCGAGCAAGGAATTTGAACAGGACCCGCTGCTAAAGTTTGACTCAGTATTTCTATCCCAGGCGGTCCGGTCTATCAACAAATACAGCAACAATGTGATGACGCGCATGTTGTTCCTGACTCTTGGCCTGGAAGAATTCGGTCCTCCAGCAAACACCGCTAACGCGCGTTTGGCCATGGAACAATGGTTACCAACAAAAGGCATCCCGCTCGAAGGGCTGCTGATCGACAACGGCGCAGGCAGTTCTCGCCAGACTCGCGCTACTGCCCATCAGTTTTCGAAACTGCTCAGTGCAGCATGGCAAAGCCCATACATGCCAGAGCTTCTGTCATCCATGGCCATCAGTGGCGAAGATGGAACTTTCGCAAGGCGACACGTGATCGGGCCACTGAAAGGTCGCGCACATCTAAAAACTGGGCGGCTTGATCACGCCGTGTCTATGGCTGGCATTGTGCAGGCAGGCAGCAACCAACGCTACATTGTGATAAGCCTGCATAACGCCACAGATGCTCATAGGGGAAGCGGACATGCCATTCAGGACGCCTTACTGCGCTGGGTATACGCGCAGTAGCAAGCCTACGGTGTAATTAATACCAAATATCCTGGACAGATCGCCACAATATGTAGAGTGTACAATTTTTTGAACACTACATATTGGGGTGAAGCCAAATTAGAGCCATTGACTCCTTTCAGTTTATCTAACACTATCATCGTGCATCACACCTATGATAATCATAACTTATGCTGTACCCCAGCGACCTCGAAGCCGAGCAGATATTCCAGAGAAAAATGGAGTTGCTGCGATCTCAAACCGTCACTACGGCAGCAGGCAACTCGATTGCCGCGCTAGTTGTGGCCGCTTTGATGTGGTCAACCTTAGCAAATTCCGCATTGATTATCTGGTCAATGAGCGTGATTGCGATTGTTCACTGGCGGCTACTCAAGGTCAACGATTACCGGAAATATGGCGATCCATCACAGCTCGCCGCCTGTTTTCGCTTTTGCGCCCGCAGCGTAACTGTTAATGGCGCAGTTTGGGGTCTAATGTTTGCGTACTTGTCTTACCATATTGAACCGCGCAACATGATTTATCCTTTTATGGCCCTTGGCGCCATCACCGCCGGTACCAGTCTTCTCTACAACGGTCATTTCAACCCGTTTCGCTACTTCGGTGTGCCCGCCTTGCTCATGCCAAGCACGGTGCTAATAGTGGCAGGAAGCACTGAGAAAATGTGGGTCGGTGTAACCTTACTATGCTGGTTTCTGTTGATGCACTCTATATCGAGCCAGCTCAGTCGTTTCCTCGCAAAATCAACTCGTTACGAAACCGAGAATATTGTACTGATTCGCGATCTTGAGTATCAGCGAGAATACAGCAAGCGTCTGAACGAAGAGCTGCAGCTCAAATCACAGATAATCGAACAGTTGTGCGCAAAAAAGGGCAATAGGGTCTCCAGCATCCGTCCCAAAGAGTCGGACAGAATCGCATAGCAATTTGATACTTTTGTGATACTTCCGTGAGGAATTGAGGAAGGGATTCTTCCATCGTTTGATTGGGCTTACAGCCCACTAACGAACATCAATTTCTCGGAGCAGGTCATGATTAAGTCCCTATCGCAAATTGTAATTGCGTGCCTGGTGCTGGTGGTTAGCACATCAAGCAGTGCCAGCGAAGAACGGCGATACGAAGTAACGATTACCAATATCACGCGCGGCGTTCAGTTCACGCCAATCCTGGTGGCAACGCATCACCCAGCCATACAAGCATTCACACTGGGTCAACCGGCCTTGCCTGAGCTCGCACTACTCGCCGAGGGAGGCGATATCGGCCCTTTGGAGGCACTGGCCGTCAGCACCGGAATGGTCAGCGATACTGCAAACAGCGCAGAAGTGTTGCCTGGCCCGCCGCTGCTCTTTCCGGGCCAATCAGTGACGCTAACAATAACCGCGTATGGTAAAGCTCGTCGCCTGAGCCTAGCGGCGATGCTGCTACCAACCAATGATAGTTTCGTAGCACTGAACTCTGTAGAACTTCCCAAACGCGGCTCAGTCTCATACAACGCCCTGGGTTATGACGCCGGTTCCGAGCCCAATGACGAGATTTGCGCAAATATACCTGGCCCACGCTGCGGAGGTGCAGGTGCTTCCCCTGACGAAAGTGGCGAAGGATTTGTGCATATCAGCGCGGGCATACAGGGTGTTGGCGACCTGTCTTCGTCCGTGTATGACTGGCGAAACCCGGTTGCTCGCGTTTTTATCCAGCGCATGGATCGCTAGGACGCTAAACAGGTCGGCGGCGGGGAACTGTTTTACCCGCTACTGTTCTAATACACACTATCACCCAATCAATAATAACGGTGTGTGTCTAGAATGCGATCGGAAGCAAAGCGAATCTTGGTTGCTGAGGATGAAGCAGATATCGCTCAGCTCATTGATCTGCATCTTCGCGACGCTGGAATGAATGTGGTGCATAAGGCTGCTGGTGATGAATCACTGCAGCTGGCCATGCAGGAATCGTTTGACCTGTTAATTCTTGATTTGCGCCTGCCTGGCTTGAGCGGGCTTGAAGTATGCCGCCGCTTGCGACTTGCGGGCAAAGACTTACCGATACTCATGCTAACGGCGAAGAGTTCTGAGCTTGACCGGGTGCTCGGTCTTGAGCTGGGTGCCGATGATTATGTCAGCAAGCCCTTCAGCCCCCTTGAATTGACCGCTAGAGTGAAAGCCATCTTACGCCGTGTTTCAACACAGCAACGCCTTAGCAGTAACTGCAATAGCGAGCGATTGAGTTGCGGTGAATTCACAATAGATTCGCGAACTCGAACGGTTGCCAGAAATGGAAACAAGATTGAACTGACTGCGAAGGAGTTTGAACTGCTACACCACTTCGCCAAAAGTCCCGAGCAAGTGTTTAGCCGCTCAGATTTGCTGGACGAAGTTTGGGGCTACGGACACGACGGCTACGAGCACACCGTTAACTCCCACATTAATCGCCTACGGGCGAAAATAGAGATCGACCCGGCCAGCCCGCAGAAGATACTAACGGTATGGGGCATTGGGTATAAATTTACGCCTGAATAAATATGTTAAACAAACTCTATACCAAGCTTGCCCTGGTAACGCTTGCCCTGTTCCTGATTCTTGGCGTGGTATTGGTTGAGGTAAACCGTCAGAGCAGCGAACTCTACGCTCTTGAAACCACTCAGCGGGTGAATCGAGACATCGCTTTGCATGCCGCCGAAGACATGCCGCTATGGATTGACGGCAAGCCGAATGCTCCAGCGTTGAAGGAATTGGCGCACCATGTAATGCTGATCAATCCAATCGTTGAGGTGTATCTTATAGCCGCAGACGGCACTGTATTATCACACGCCTTGCCATACGGCTCCGTTGAAATGACCCGCATCGACTTGCAGCCACTGCAGGAATTCCTGGACCCATCAAATCCTCTCCCTATTTTTGGTGACGATCCCAGGGAGCCAAACAGTAAGAAAGTATTTTCGGTATCAACAATTACAACTCAAGGTGAGGTACAGGCCTACTTGTACACAGTATTGAACGGGCAAGCCTACCAAACTGCCCGCAATACAGTGGTTGATAGCGAACAACTTCGCGGTGGTCAACTGACGATTGCTGTCAGCCTGATGCTGGCGGTTGCTGTTGGGCTTCTGTGCTTCTTTGGTTTGACCAGACGATTGCGCAGCTTAATGAACGAGGTTCGCGATTATCGACAGGGTCAATTCCGCGGGCGCATAATTTTCCCGGCAAAAAAATCTCGTGATGAGATTGGCGAGCTGCATCATGTACTAGGCGAGATGAGCGAACGCATTGAGCAGCAATTTGACGAAATTGAAACCGTTGACCGAACCCGTCGAGAGCTGATCGCTAACGTATCTCACGATTTGAGAACACCCGTATCCGCACTGCAAGGCTACCTGGAAACGGCTGTATTCAAGATGGGCAGCTTAAGCGAAGACGAGCTGAGCGATTACATCAATATAGCGCACAAGCACAGCCGCCGACTTAACGACCGTATAGGAGAGTTGTTCGAGCTGGCGAAGCTGGAGTCACCCGGCATACAACCCAATTGGGAAGTATTCCCTTTGGGTGAACTCATACACGATTTGGTGCAGGATCAACAGCTGCAGGCGCGCGAGCTCAATATTTCTCTCGCGGTACACGCAGAAAATGAAAACCTGCTTGCCAGAGCAGATATTGCCCTGGTACATCGAGTGCTGGAAAATCTGGTGAGTAATGCGCTGAAGAATACTCACGCAGGCGGGCATATCACCGTGGGTTCTTTTGCACACGATGACGGAATATGCGTTCAGGTAGTTGATGATGGCGACGGCATTTCTGAAGCAGCTCTGCCTCACATATTCGAACGATTCTATTCTGAGGAAGTAAAACCTAAGGCCAGCGGCAACGGCCTTGGTTTAGCGATTGTGAAACGCATTATGGAATTGCATCAGTCACGGGTAACCGTTAAAAGCAAACCCAATCAAGAAACGGTTTTTAGTTTTTGGCTGCCATTTGTTGAGGCCTGAGGCGATTTAACCCGTCGTTCAAATTCTGTCAGTACCTGGCCCCAACCGCAGCACCCGCCGGGAAAGCATCTTCGATTTCTTGCAGCTCTGAGTCACTAAAACGCACGCTCACAGCAGCAGCATTGTCTTCAAGATAGCGCACGCGCTTGGTTCCGGGAATAGCGGTTACATCGCCACCCTGCGCCAGTACCCAGGCGAGCGCAAATTGCGCGGGTGTAATCCCTTTCGCAGATGCCATTTCCTGAACACGGTCGGCAAGAGCTTTATTCTGACGTAAATTTTCCTCAGTGAAACGCGGATTATTGCGCCGCCAATCATCGTCATCCAAGTCATCGCGGCTGGCGATTAAGCCTGACAGAAACCCTCGGCCAAGTGGGCTGTAGGCCACCAAACCTATACCCAATTCGCGACAGGTTCCTAATATCTTGGCCTCGATATCTCGTGTCCATAGAGAGTATTCGCTCTGAAGTGCCGATATTGGCGCCTCAGCAGAGGCTGATTGCAAGTCTGCGCTGGATGCCTCAGACAAGCCAAGATAGCGAACCTTGCCTTCCTCAATAAGTCTTGCCATCGCACCGGCCGTTTCAGCTACTGGAACCTGCGGGTCGATTCTGTGTAGATAATAAAGATCAATACAGTCTGTTTGCAGGCGCTTCAATGAAGCATCACAGGCTTGCTTTACGTATTCCGGCCGGCCGCAAATACCCAGCTTGCCGTCGTCAAAACGTAAACCGAACTTGGTTGCCAACACAGCTTCGTTTCTACGCCCATCCAATGCTTTGGCAATAAGCCGTTCGTTTGTGTGCGGACCGTAAATATCAGAGGTATCCCAGAAGCTGATACCGATTTCTAACGCTCTGTCCAGCGCACGCAGACTCTCTGCTTCATCGGTTGCACCGTACAGCGCCGACATACCCATACACCCCAGCCCCAGGCGCGAAATTTCGAGTCCGTGTATTCCAAGTGGGATAGTTTGCATGCGTCTGGTCTCCTGTAGTTTGCGCATCAGTATAACGCCAGATGCGCCAAGCTTTAGTCTCGTGCGGACTACAAGTGCTAACATGGCCGGCAAAACACGCCGATTATTAGTATGAATTCAGTCTGTACTGACAAAACACCTTCTCCTTATGAGGTCCTTTTCGAGCCGGTGAAAATAGGGCCCAAAACCGCTCCTAATCGTTTCTACCAAGTACCACACGGTTCAGGCATGGGCTATCGTCACCCACATTCGCTGGCGGCCATGCGCGAAGTCAAAGCAGAAGGTGGCTGGGGAGTAGTGTGCTCTGAATACACAAGTATCCACCGTTCTATGGATGACACACCACACCCGTTTGCCACTCTTTGGAATGAGGAAGACATACGGGCCAACGCGCTGGTGACCGAGGCCATCCACAAACACGGTGCATTATCTGCGGTGGAGCTCTGTATTGCTGGCAACGCAACCGGTAATTTATTATCCCGAACTCCCGCCTATGGCGTGGCGTCTGTGCCGGTTTGGGAGTTTCCCTGGCAAACCCGTCGCGCCGATAAACGCGACATCGTGAACATTCGCCGCTGGCACAAGGAAGCAGCCCGGCGCGCGGTCACCGCCGGTCATGACATTGTCTATGTCTACGCAACGCATAATTATTTTTTGTCTCAATTCTTGTGGTCCGACCACAACACCCGCAATGATGAATACGGCGGCAGTCTTGAAAACAGAGTAAGACTGGTTCGGGAGATCATAGAAGACACCCTGGACGCCGTGGCAGGACGCTGTGCAGTTGCTGTTCGATTTGCCGTGGATCAAGGTCTGTCAGAAGCAGGCACCAGCGCTGATGACGAGACCAGGGAAATGCTCTCAATACTGGCTGACCTGCCAGATCTGTGGGATTTGAACGTTTATGATTGGTACCGGGAAATTGGGCCTAGCCGTTTTTTCCAAGAAGGCATGCTGGAGAACTTTGTTCACTATGCGCGGAGCGTTGTTACGCAACCGATCGTAAGCACCGGGCGATTTACATCGCCAGATACAATGGCGAGGCAGATCAAATCGGGCCAACTTGATTTTATAGGTGCTGCCAGACCGAGCATTGCCGACCCATTTCTGCCTAAAAAAATAAGAGATGGGCAAGCAGAGGATATTAGAGAGTGTATTGGCTGCAATATTTGCTACACCGGCACTTATCTCAGCCATCCTATTCGCTGCACACAGAATCCAGCTATGGGGTTGGAATGGCAGCGTGGCTGGCATCCAGAGCATGTACCTCAGGCCGAATCAGACAGCTCCGTACTGGTTGTTGGTGCGGGGCCAGCGGGGCTTGAAGCTGCGCTGACAGCGGCAAAGCGCGGCTTTACTGTTGCGCTTGCCGAAGCGAGTACCCGCTTGGGTGGACGAGTATTGCAGGAAAGCGCCCTACCCGGCCTGAATGAATGGAGACGCGTTGCAGACCATCGAGTTCAGCAGCTTCAGAAGCAAGTCGGGGCAGACATCTATCTGGACAGTAGACTGGATGCAATACACATTTTGGACTATGGCTTTAACCATGTGCTGTTGGCGACGGGCGCACGCTGGCGCGATGATGGCGTGGGGCGCAGTCTCGCGACCACCAATTACAGCGACGATTCTTCCCTATTGTTTTCAGTCAATTCTGTGCTTGCAGGCCAAATACCGTCACCCCAAGCCTCAGAAGAGCCAGTGATCATCTATGACGACGATGGTTACTACATGGCCGCAGTGATTGCGTTGCGCATTCGGCGGGCGGGATTCAATACAATATTGGTCTGCAGCCAAGCTACTGCTGCGCACTGGTCGCAATACACGGAAGAATTGACTTTGGTCAATGCTCAGCTTCTCAACGAAGGTGTAAAAATAATTTCCAGCCATGTCGTGTACGATCTACGCGATGATGCCGCCGTGCTGCGATGTTTATTTTCTGACAAAGAAACTGTACTCCCATGCTCTGCGCTCATTCCGGTCACAGCAAGAACGCCGACCGACAGTGTGTATTATGACTTGAGAAAAGAAGAGCGAAATTGGCAAGCGGCTGGAATACACAGCGTTACTCGAATTGGTGACGCTCTGGCACCCGGAATAATAGCCCAAGCCGTGCATGCCGGGAGGGCAGCGGCAATGGAATTGGAAACGATGGCCAATAGCGAAGATGCTAGGGAATATCAGCTGCCAACGTGAAAATGATCTTGCTGCGCCAGCTATGTCGCAATCTACTATTTATAGAGAATCTGACTGCCATACTTCACTTCAAGCATTTGCCGCTCCGCTTTCTTCATAGACTTCACTACTAATCGATAAGACATATCGATCTGCCGTTCGATTTCCGACATCGGAATGCTTTCGTCTAGAAGCACCGTATTCCAATGCCTCTTATTCATGTGATAACCGGGTAACACCGCGTCAAACATATCGCGCAGTATCAGCGCCTCATCCGGGTCGCACTTCAAATTAATTCTCGCCAGGTCGTCTTCATAGCCAAGCGTTGCGAACATCTTGCTTCTTACCTTATACACTTCCACATCCGGACCAAACGGGAAATCGCATTCGGCATCGGGCTTGCCAAGCAAGTAGCTTCGTGTCACTTTATCGGTTGTCATGAGTAATCTGCCGCTACGGAATGTGCTTGAAATAACTATTGAAGTTCGATCTTGCCTCGATTATTCCCCATGAATAATATTGACTCAACCTACATTTACATAGGCAGTGCGAGTTTCATCGTTATCGCCGTGTATATGATTGAACACGAAAACGCTTCGCGCCACTATAAAGGCCTATTGAAGAAGCCGTACGCGCACCATATTGAGAACATGTTCTTCATCATCTTTTTTTGCATCGTCGTCTTATTCGCCTACATCAGCCTGGTAGCTGCTATCTATTGCGCAATCAGACTTGCCAAAGGTTGGCTTGGTTTTTCTATCCTTAGCAGGAACGATAAGCGCAAGCTCGATTCAGAGCTTATGATCGAGCGGCGAAAAACGTCGATTACCGAGCTTTTGGGCAACCTGCCGTATAATGGTGGGCTAAGTGATACCAGCGGAATTCCGCCCAGTGCAACTTACCCACAAGCGATGGCGTATATCGCCATATGGCTTGCAGACAATTACCCTGAGAAGAACAACTTAGGTTTGGAAATTGAGCGCTGCAAACGCTATTGGTTGTCTCTTAGATACAGTGTAGCAACAAACGCCACGTCACTGGACCGCGAAAAAGCAAAGGTTTTAGCCAATACGCTTCCTGGGCAGGTAGAAGCGTATCTTGATTTCCTGGAAAGGCAAAACCACCAGGCGCCTGACTATTGGCCCAATGTTGAAGCGTATGTTGTGAGACATTTGCAAAACTAAAGAGCAGCGATTGCTTATTACTTCATCCGAAACTGCTTAATTTTATCGGTAATATCGTCCACTAAATCGTTTGGTATAGGAAAGTGCAGATTGTACTGGGCAATTTTCCAGTGCCCTTCTACCTTCACCAATACACCGCTGCCTCTGCTCACACCATATGATTGGCTGTCCAAAAGTTCGTCAAACCAGGCAATGTGATCATTGATGACGATGTGCCGCTCAGCTGGCACATACACCCAACCCCGTCCTTTATCAAAATGAGGTTTGGCGTACGCCTTGAATTCCTCGACTGGCCATCGTTCACTCGCATCAGTACCAAGAAACACCGCGTCTTCGCTGAAGAGCGCAAAGTACACATCAAAATCAGCGTCTGCTGCCGCTCGGTGAAAAGCGTCAAGTGTTTCATTAGCTTGTTGTGCATCGCCAATGGGATCAGACGACGCATGATTGTCTGCCGAACTGTGCTGAGCGGCAATGTTAAGAAGCAAAGCAACAACTAGCCAATGAACACTGTATATTTTGTTCTTTCCCATACCAAACCCATGGACGTGCGCGAAAACTCGGTAAACCGCTATTCTCACCGGCACGCGAGTTTATGCCAATTGCAGAATCGATTTGCCAATTGCATTCTACAGCTAACGGGGCGGCATTGGGCTGCTTTAGTGGGTGGTTTACACACTGTGGGAACTGGCGAGAGCCGCAATTGCCTTAGAAAGTGTTCCCGTTTGGGTAAGCGACTTGGATTTCAAGCAAACTTGCCCTATTGCACAAGCTGACCACCGCTACCAATAGAAACAAAAAAGGGAACCTGGGTTCCCTTAAATGAAGTGGCCTAAATTAAATGTGTGCGCTTAGTCGGCGAGACGTGCCAGATTTGATTTAGCCACACCAAAGTCGTTGCTGTATATGTTGGCAATGTGAAGGTCAGCTATACCTTCGCCAGGTTGCCCTGTTACAACTCTGAGCACACCTCGATTGTTGTATGCAACAGACAGGTTGCGGCCATTTTGAACGGCCTGTTCGCAATAGTCGAACGCATTGTCCAAATCCTGGGTGGCAATATAGGCAACGCACAAGTTATTCAGTATTGGCGCCCTTCCGTGTGCCTTGGAAGTACGCTTCAGCGTGGCCTGCAGTTTTTGAATTCCTGCTTGATAATTTCCAGACTCCACTTCGCGCGTACCGCGAACTTCGGTTCTATCGGTACGCAATTGCAGAGGTTCTGAAGCAATAGCAACCGTTGCTGCGCTGGATAGTACCAACAGCAGACTTGCGGATAATGTGATAGTGGATAATCGCTGTGATCGTGGACGAAGTAAGGACATGTCTTTATGCTCCCGTGAGTTGGTTTAATACAAACGCTGTGTCTGTGAGGTACATAGTGGCTAGTCTGCCCAGTGTGGGCCTGATGTGCAGGCAATGAATCGCTAAGGTTTTCCTAAGGGTGGCAAAAGGGACAAACCTGACGCTACACTAAGGCCGCCTGATGGCTTGCTCGGAAAGCTAAGCCTTTGTTTTTAAAGAAAAGAGTGCGCGCTAATTAACATCACAACGGAATTCAAGCTGGGCGACTACACGGTTGACCCCGGCATCAATCAAATTCGTAAAAACGGTTCCATAAGCTATATTGAGCCGAAGGCCATGGGGGTTTTGTGTGAATTGGCCTCGCGCGCGGGTGAAACTGTTACACGAGAAGAGTTGCTTGCGGCGGTTTGGCCAGCGCGCGTCGTTGTTGAAGAAACACTGACGAGAGCGGTCTCTCAACTGCGCAACGCATTAGCAGATACCACCAGCCAGCCTCGTTACATCCAGACGGTTCCAAAGAAGGGCTACCGGATGATCGCCGAGGTAGAGGTTGTCACACATTCGCACCCTCAGGTTGCGTCACCTACACCCGATCAATGGACTGAGCCCGATTCTGAGGAGCGCGCAACAGCGAGCATCGAAACTTCGAAGATTGTGGGCAAACGCGGCGTTTCTGGATGGCAAGGGATGGCATGGGCGGCCGGTGTTTTTCTCGTCTCGGTAATGCTTTACTCCACCATCGAAGATCAACGACAGGAAACGAATGAAGTGCCTGCTGCACCGTCGACCCTCGTCCGACCGCCTTCGATTGCAGTTCTGCCTTTCCGCAATTTGAGTGCTGACGCCGAAAGCGACTATTTCGCGCAAGGCATAGCCGAGGAATTACTCAGCACCCTGGCGGGGGTTGCCGGTATCAGGGTGCCTTCGCACCGTTCGTCATTTGCGTTCAGGAATCGCGACGAAACACTGAACGTCATCGCCAGCAGTCTGGATGTAGAGCATGTATTGGAAGGCAGCGTGCAACGGTCTGAAGATACGTTGCGCATTTCCACCCAATTGATTGACGTCAGCACAGATACAGCGGTCTGGTCTCAACAATATGACAGTCAGCTCAACGAGCTCTTTTCTGTACAACAGCAAATGGCGACCGAAGTGCTGGCTGCGCTGCAAAGCACGGTGTTGAGCAAGCCTGCCGGTGTTACCGACCAGAATGTTCCACATAATCTGAGAAATAACCTTACTTATCAAACCGAATCTGGTTCCCAAACCCTCCGCTCGACAAACCTCGATGCGTATCGCCATTATCTGCAGGGTCAATTTTGGCGAATGAATGGCGACACCAGCGATTGGCATCACAAAGCACGGTCTTCGTTTGAGAAGGCAATAGAGCTGGACCCAGAATTTGCAGATGCCTATGCCAGTCTGGCCTATATGTACGCAAGGTTCGATTTTTTTGACAACAATATGCCTGCGGACGTCGCTGTTCCTGAAGCGCAGCGCGCCATCACTCAAGCCTTGCGGCTTGATGCAAGGGCGGTAGAGGCATATCTTGCGCGCGCTATCCTTAGCAACCGGCAGGGCAATTTCGCGGCCGCGAAATCCGATCTTGACCAGGCGATCGCACTCAAACCCAACGGTTCAATCGCGCAGTTCCTTTACTCAGAGGTGTTTCTGGCGGAAGGCCAGCCAGAGCAAGCCATCTCACGTGCCACCGCGGCGTTGAAACTGGACCCATTGTCCCAATGGGTTAACGTTAATATGGCTATTGTTCGGTTTGCCAACGGGCAGAGAGACCAAGCACTGAGTGCTATTCGCCGCGCAATCGACATAAACCCGAGCTACTCTTGGGCCTACGTTTGGCAGGCGATAATTGAACATGCAGCGGGTAACTTTGCTGCCGCGATCAAGGCCATGCACAAGTGCCTGCTGATTGACGCCGATTCCACCGTGAACAGCGCGTATCTTGGTTTATTGTATTTGGAAGTTGAAGAAAAAGACCTGGCCGCTCAGTGGTTTCGCAAAAGTGCCAAGCTGCATGGCGATAATTCCAGCGCACGCTTTTGGCAACAATTTGTGTCATTGGTGAGAGACCAGCGGAACCCCCGCATTTTACTTGAATTGGTGGAGAGCATGCCGCAAATTGAAGCAACCACCTACTCTTTGGTGCCCTCTATACATGCAGCAACTATTACTGTCAGTAGTGATTTTGATCTGGTTGCTTTGTTGCGCCAAAAGCACCCTGAGCTGTGGCGTCAGCAAGACCCCACAGTCAACATGGCCAATGCACCTACAGCCATTGCATTGATTGGCGTGCTGAGAGATGCGGGCCAAACCGAGCGCGCAAATGCTCTTGTGGACGCGGGCTTGGTTGCGGCTGAAACGTATTCCACTGTTTTTGCCGAGCGCGCGTATACACACCAGTTTCTGGCCCTGAGTGGTCAACGAGAGCGCGCATTGCAGCTATTACAACAACAAGCAGAGAAAGGAGCGCTGGAATTCTGGTGGGCATTACCACAATTTCCGGCGCTGTCTTCGCTTCGTAATGACCCTAGATTTAAAGCGACTTTGGCTGAAATGAGCGATCACGCCGCAAATCAGCGCCGCTTACTATCTACACACTAGCTGCATATGCTGTGACTAGGTGCATTTTCTGTGATAAGAACCAGGCAAGTTAGCGCTTGTCGTTTGCACGTATTCACCTCATAGTCGGCAACACTATGCCGTTCTATCTCGCAAATTCCCTTCGCCGCAGGCATTGACCTTTCTTCAGCACCTCAATTTGCTGGCAACAGGGGCTTTATGTTCCCTATACCTTTTTAAGCAGGCGAAGGTAACAAACTTCCCAGCGAGTCACAGATGTCGCACTGCAAATGCCTCGAACCAACGGTCAAGATTGGCGTAGCCACGATGAATTTCGAGCCCGCCAAAGTTGGCGAAGTTGAAACCCGCCAACAGCGTGCAGTCGGTAATCATCGGGCTGACACCCATGACAAAGGGGCCAGGTCCGACCTGCTCATCTAAGTACGCTAAGGACCCAGGGAGGTTGTTGCGTTCGCTCTCCGCTAAGCCGGGATTGGGCGGTAAACCGATCGGCGAATTGGTGGCGTGCACAAGGCGCACCAACCGATTGGTAATATTGAGCTCGATATAGCGCTCGCGCGCGCGCACCACAGCTCGCTCTAACGGGGTCGAACCGATCATAGGTGGCTCGGGGTAAAGTTCTTCCAAGTATTCAATAATTGCCAGCGACTCAGTCAAACAGGTGCCATTGTCCAGCTCCAGCACTGGTACCGTACCTCGCGGCGAGCGTGCTAGATGTTCCGGTGCTGATTGCTCTCGTTTGAAAAAGTCCACCAGCACGAGCTCTACTTCTGCGATGCCTTTCTCCCTAAGATAGGCCAGGACCTTCGCCGGATTAGGCGCAGGCGGGAAGTGATAAAGCTTCATTGGGTTCCGCTCCCTTGCTCATTTGTCTCCATTTCATCGATTCCGACAGCTACAGGGTGGCCGCCATGGTACCATCCTAGCGCGGGCTGCCCGACGACACCGTCGCCGAGCTGGGCGAATCAAATATCCTGGCTATGGTTAGCATGACTCGCAGGTCTTCAAGGCTTTTCGGTTGATACAAAGGTTTGCCACGAAAGGCATCGTATTCGTCTTCAATAAAGCGCTGATTGGCAGGCTCTAGCACCTCAATATCGCTTTCAGATTCGAGGTATTCTCTAGTCAAGCGAAACGCCAGTACGTTCTCAATCAGCGGTGCTAAAACGGCAAGTGAGGCCTCCCGCCTGTCAGGCTCGCCTAACACAGCGTGAAGACTCAGATCCGGTTCGAATACGGGGTCCTTAGTCTTGACGACTACTGCGCCAGCAAAGGCATTACGACCTTGTATTATGGATTGAGCACCGCGCAATACCGCCAACCGTTCAACGTCCCAAACGCCTCGCGAACCACGTCGCGGTGCCTCTAGAGGCTGGGAAACACCATCAATGATCACAGATATGAGCGCCGCAGAATTGGAAGGTTGGGTCACTCCGTCGGCAGCCAGGCCTCTCATTTGAATACTGTTGCCGCCTGCTTAGGCAACGGAGCACACGTTCGCCAATCGTCAATAGGCATCGGTGATATCGGCGATAATGAAATTTTCCACGCACCGGTACCGCGATCGTTTCTTATCGGCGCGCTACGAACGGGTGAGTTGGGTGAAAAACAGACTTACGGCCGAAAATCACTACTTTTCCCCGGTATCTTAGCCAGCTAATGGAATAGATTGTCTTTCCAGGGCAATTTTGTTTTGTCATTACTCTGGCTTATTGAATGTTATGTTGTAACATACGAGCCCCCCAACGGGGCGACCGGGAAAAATTCATACCCCTGGACGAAATAAGCAACGGTTTTGTCGGATAGTTGTCATAAGTAGCATGCAGATTTCGGTTTCTACAATGCACGGTTCGTTGAAAGGGCGACCACTGCTAAGCGCCCTGCTCGTGATCGCACTTCTCATGGCGCTTACTGCTGAACTATCACATGCGCATGCACATCAACAAATCGATTCTAGCTGTAGCTTCTGCTTGAATCTCTGTGTTGGTGATGCGCTACCTGCAGTAGCTCCTTTGACAAACCATTCTACTTCGTTCGCTGAGGCCTGTTTTTCATTAAGCGATTCGCTGATTGAAATGATGCTCTTGCGGGCCAATTCGCGTGCGCCACCTCCATACCTGACACCAATCGTTTAGAGTTCGTCTGTCCTTATCAGATCGTGAGCTTCGCCGCTCGCAATTCGATTGAACGACAGACCAATGATCTGTCCTTCTTTTTATGGAGTATGTTGTGAAAACTACTATCAATTACTTGATCTCCGCAAGCGTTCTACTCTCGCTCAGCGCTTTCAGTCTATACGGTCATGCAGAGAACGAATCTCATGCGGGCTTCGATTTTGAGGAAGTTGTCGTTTCCGGGGCTTTTCAAGATCGCGAAGCAGAAACTACCCTGCCAATTACGGTTCTCGCTGAAGAAGCATTACGCGAAAAGGCGGCCAACACCTTGGGCGAAACACTCAAGAATGAAATTGGCGTGAACAGCGCATCGTTCGGGCCAGGTGTAGGCCAGCCGGTAATTCGCGGACAAAGTGCTAGACGTGTTATGGCCTTGGCCAATGGTGTCGGCGTTACTGACGTCGCTGCATTTAGCCCCGACCATGTGAATGGCGTAGAAGCGATACTTGCTGAGCGAATCGAAGTGATACGTGGGCCTTCAACCCTGCTCTATGGCAGTGGTGCCATCGGCGGCGTAGTGAACGTGGTTGACAACCGTGTACCGGAACGAAACTTTGAGAAAGCCGAGCTCGCCATTGAGCAAAGCCACAACACCGGTAACGACGAGATCAAGACCGTCTTCGGACTGAATGCATCGGCCGGCAATGTGAGCTTTCATGTGGATGCTTTTCGCAGAGATAACGACAACGTAGACATCAAGGGCTTTGCGATTGACGAAGTGGCCGTTGAGGCAGTGGAAGAACTCGTGGAAGGGCATCACGAAGAGGGTCATGACGAGGAAGAAGGTCATGACGAAGAGGAAGAAGGGCACGAAGAGGAAGAGTTCGAAAACACCAATGGCTTTATTGGCAATTCCGATTCCGAATCGGATGGCTACACTTTAGGCCTCTCTTGGGTCGGTGATTCCGGCTTCATTGGCTTTTCAGTGAGCGAACTGAACAACGATTATGGACTGCCACCCGGAGCCCACGGTCATCACGAAGAGGAAGGCCACGACGAAGAGGAAGAAGGTCATGACGAAGAGGAAGAAGAAGGTCACGAGGAAGAAGTCGAATTCGTTCGTATCGAAATGGAAAGCCAACGCTTTGATCTTCGAGGCGGATTGAATTTTGCCGACGGTTTCATTCAATCAATACGCGGTGCTGTTGGGTATACTGACTACGAGCACAGCGAAATTGAGATCTTTGAAGACGGTGAAGCCGAGGTGGGTACGCTGTTTACCAATAAAGGCTGGGAAAGCCGCTTTACAGCAAGTCATGCGCCGATCGGTAACGTATCCGGTGTATGGGGCGCGCAGCTTAGCGATACCGAATTCTCAGCGACGGGTGAGGAAGCGTTTATTCCCATGTCGGATGTCTCGTCTTGGGCCATATTTGGAGTCGAACGTTACGAGCAGGGTAACTTTACCGCTGAATTGGGTGTTCGCTTTGAAGACAGCACCGTCGATCCGAATGGCGGCTGTGAATATGATGGCAGCTCAACGAGTGTAAGCGCCAGCGCGATGCTCGACTTGAATGAAAACTCCAACATCTTGGTTGGTGTTTCCCGCTCGGAGCGCGCACCTGGAGTCGAGGAGTTGTTCTCCAATATCTCTACTGATACGTGCGCCCCGCCGGTCGACGATGAGGAATTGGTGTTGCATGCGGCCACTAATTTGCTCGAAATTGGCAATCCCAATCTCGAAGAGGAAACCGCCAATAACTTTGAATTCGGCTACCGCGTGCACAGCGGTCGCATCACTGGACAATTGAGCGCCTATCTCAACCGCATCGATAACTACATCTTCCTGGAGTTGGCCGGAGAGGAGCATGAAGGCGCGCAGATAGCAAACTATGAGGCAAGAGACGCTGAATTCAAAGGCTTGGAAGCGGAAGTAAGCTTCACACTGTTGAGCAACGATGCAGGCTCACTGCAGCTCAGCTTGTTTGGCGATATGGTGGATGCGGAGTTTGATGACGCGGAAGGCGGCAACGTTCCCCGCATTCCAGCGTCAAAAATTGGTGCCGAGCTGCAGTACTTTGGTTCGGTATGGTCTGCACACCTGCACGTTGTTGAAGTGGATGATCAGGACGATGCCGGTGAGCTAGAGCTCGCAACAGAAGGCTACACCAATCTGTCAATGTACGCCGATTACCATTTTGGTTCAGCGAACAGTGGTGAGCTGAAGCTGTTTGTAAAAGGCGATAACCTGCTGGACGAAGAAATTCGAACGCACACCTCGTTCCTGAAAAACTTCGCGCCAGAACCCGGGCGGTCTTTTACCGTGGGTCTGAGGTATGAGTACTAAGCACATGTTTCACGATCCATGCAGTCTGGTGACTCCAAACTGACTGCGAGGCTCATCCTAGGGATTTTCTTTGCCTCAGGCAGTGCCGGGCTGATGTATGAAATCCTATGGATGAGGCAGCTCGCGCAATTACTGGGTAGCACCTCACAAAGCGCGGCCGTTACAACGGCGGCGTTTTTTATGGGCTTAGCGGCCGGCTCGCATTTCTTCGGAAAGCGGGCTGCGCGGCTTACAAATCCTCTAAGAACCTATGCCCTATTGGAATTTGGCATTGTCTTAGCAGGCCTGTTCTATTTTCTGCTGTTTCAGCTCTATTTTCAGATATACAGCCTCGTCTTTGAGGCCTTTTCAGGCAGCGAGTTGTTGTTTGGTGTGGTAAAAATGCTGCTGGCCATGCTGCTGATTTGCCCAGCGAGTTTTCTGATGGGTGGCACGCTACCGGTAATGGGCGAGTATTTGGTCAAGGATCGCCAACAACTAGGGCGCTGGGCAGGTACGCTGTACGGCATTAACACACTGGGTGCGGTGTTAGGTGCGATCGCAGCAGGTTTCTTTCTGCCGCGCCAGTTAGGTTTGAATATTACCTACAGTATCGCGCTGTCGCTTTCCTTTACCTTGGGGGCTATAACTTGGCTATTGGCGAAAGCTGAAACTTCCAAAACACCTTCAAATACCAGTGACAGGAGCACGAGACTCGAAAGTCCAACGGTCTTGGGTCAATTCGGCTTTATTGAGTTTGTTGCACTTCTGTCGGGGTTTCTCAGCCTCGCAATGCAAGTGCTGTGGGTCCGAATGTTTGTTCAAGTTCTGCAGAATTCCACCTACACATTTTCCGCCGTATTAGTTGTATTCCTCTCGGCACTCGCTATGGGCGCCTTTCTGGTACGCCTGTTGAACGCAAGAATGCACGCCAACTTAAATACTCTGTTAGTTTTGTTAGCTATTTCGGCAGTGGCCTGTCTAAGCACACCGTTTATTTTCATCGAATGGACAAATGGCCTGCGCTACCTGGGCAATCAAGATCAGTTGGGCAGTTACTTGCTTCAGGTTTTGTTCACTGCCGGAGTGATCGTGGGTATTCCTACTTTGCTCATGGGCATGGTTCTTCCTTATCTCTATCGTTATGCTGAGAGCCTGGATGAAACGCCCGGTGCCACACTTGGCCGATTAAACGGCTGGAATACGATTGGCGCTGTTGTTGGGCCGCTGGTGGCCAGTTTTGTGATGCTTCCCATGCTCGGGCTTTGGAACAGTGTGTTGTTGATTGGCATGGCCTATTTGGCCGTTCCACTTGTTCGTTTTGAGAACCCAAGCGCGCGGGTGGTAACCGTCGCGTGCCTCGCCTTACTACTGGTTTTCTTTAATCCTGCACACTTACCTTTGGTGCGTATTAATGAGGCCAAGGAACGACTACTTGCACTGTGGGAAGGAGCTGATGGAACAGTCGCTGTCGTTGAGAAAGAAGGTAATCGCCGAATCAAGTTGAACAACTGGTATGCTTTAGGTGGCTCAAGCGCACAGCGAATGGAACAAATTCAAACGCACTTGCCCATGCACCTACACCCCAACCCCAAATCCGTTTTTTATCTTGGCATGGGTTCCGGCATCACCGCGGGCACTGTGCTCAATTACCCCATTGAGAATGCGACAATAGCAGAGTTATCCGCTGAAGTGATTCAAGCCTCGGCCCAGTACTTTGGCGAGTACTCTAACAACTTTCATCAGCATCCTTCAGTTAACATAGTTCATGAAGACGGGCGAAATTACCTCGCAGGAACCCAAAACACCTACGACTTGATCATTGCCGACCTGTTTATTCCCTGGCGAGCTGGGGTGGCCTTACTGTACACACGTGAGCATTTCCAGCGCGCAAAGTCTCGACTTAATTCGGGTGGCCTGTTTGTGCAATGGGTGCCGTTGTACCAGATCAGCGAGCGAGAGCTGAAAATAATTGTGAACACAATGGCATCTAGCTTTCCAATGGTCAGCTTATGGCGTGGAGATTTCTATGCCAATAAACCAATTATGGCGTTGGTGGGTCATCCAGATACTGAGCGGTTGGATACTGACACTCGCCTCGTAAAAAAATCACTCGAAGCTCTTGCTGCGATGAAAGCGGGCACATCAGAGCAGATACCACTGCTCGCCTACTATTTGGGTAGGGTTGAGCAATCTGACCCTTGGTTGCAAGGCGTGCCTGTGAATACGGATAACCTACCCATCATTGAATTCCTGGCGCCAGAGTCGCATCGTGCCGAGCGCGCTGGTCTCATCGAGTGGTTCACTGGTGAGCAGATGATTAGCTTTATGCAGCAGTTGCAACAGACAAATGAGCCTGCGCAAGATATTTATCTCAGTGCACTCAGTGTGGAGCTTCGTCAAGCTGCCTACGCCGGACTATTCTTCCATATCGCTGCTGTGGCAAAGCAACAAGGCAAGGAATCGGCCAGCAGAGATGCTGCGAAAATTGGCAAGGAATTACTGTTTCAAGCTGACCCATGACTGTAATCATTTTAGCTGCGTAAGCCGGTAGATGTTTGCCGGCTTTCTCAACACTGACCGCCTCCAACAATTCCGCTCCAGTTTTAGGGTGGGGTCCACAAATCTGACACATGAAGTTGCGAATGTTACTGGTAGACGGGATTGTGCTGTATGTCTGTTTGGCCTATCTAGCGGTCGCTTCTCGTTAACTTTTCCAATCAAACTTAATGAGTTCAATTACATTCAAGATCGTCACTGCCTGACGTGTTGAAACCACGGGAGTTTTATTGACCTTGCCCAGTAAGAGTAGGTCTGTCTTATGACCTGTCACCAGATAGTCCACTGAACGTGATATTGCCGTTGCAATAATTTTGATGTCAACAAGATCAGGAGATAGATCAAACTCTGGAATCGATATGAAAAGTTGAGCACAAGCGCTAATTGTGCTCAAGATCAAATCAGCTTGATGCCGAGTAGTATAGCGCTTTAGATTTTCGCAGGAAAGCACGCGATCGAGCTCATTGAGCTGTTCAAGCGAGGTTACGAGTTCAAGTTTTTTCTCGAGCCAGCCGCTTTACAAGATAACGGAAGGTGTGTCTTTGGTAATCGGCGCGCCGATCAAAATCCCCGCATCAAGAACGAGCAGCACTCACGGAACCTAACGCTTCATCTGTACCGGCTCAGATCTAGTCTGATGTAATACACCTCACATCATCTGGCGACGTAAAGATTCGGCAGCCTAAAGGATCATGTGGCTCCGCCGATGTTCGTGTTTTTCGGAAATCGATTCAATCTCGATGTTTTTTAGAATGCCGTGCAGCGTTCGGCTGATAGCGCTTGAAGTCCTTATTTGAGCAAGCTTTGCCCAGCAAGCTCTTTGTCCCTCGGCTATCAATTCTTCAATATCGCTCTCCGACTTGTAGCTAAAAAAGAACCGACGCAAATCAATTTGTTTGGTATCAAGTGAGATATTTATATCTCCATGGTACTGCTGATTGACCAGCTGCTGAAGTAACGATATGGGCTCACTGATGGGCCTGCCGCCCAACCTCCCTAGAGAACTGTGGGCGCATTTTAGAACCTCCTTACCGATGTGGGTGACCACGCTCCTTGCAGAGGACGATACCGTGAAACCAGGCTGAACTGGATCCGTAGCAATAAAGGGAATTGCCACCGGGTTCGCCATACTGACGATGAAATGATTTGCACCGTACAAGCGCGCAAGCTTTCTGAACGGTAGATCATCGGTAACAGAGCCGTCCACCCAGAGTTGTCCAGGTATGTACTTCACATTTCTTCCAGACTCACTCTTGGCATAAAGTTGAACTGGGTCAAATAGGCCGGGAATGGAAGAACTTGCTTTACAGGCGGATGAAATGGTCACGCGTGGGGTGGTAATAACATTAAGAAGTCGCGCTGTTTGATTGTGCTCGGCGGCTGCAACAGAAATATTGATGTAGCGCCCCGTTTTCTCGAAAGCCTCCTCAAAAGTTAGATCAGGCTCAACAAACTCGTCGACCATAGCATCCTTATAGCTAGACCTTACTTTTCGTGAGCTTACAAGAAAACCCAATAAGTCTGATCCTGATAGCCTATGGGCTCCGTAATCCGGAGATGTGTATCTATGCCTGACAAAATGACTCTTCAGTTCTTTATCCGAGTAAGTGCCTAGTTGCGCACACATCCATGATCCAGCACTAGACCCTGATATGACTTCGGGCAATAAATTTTGATCGATGAGCGAATCAACTACTCCCTGATGAAAGTAAATCAATCCTGCAGCTCCGCTAAGGGCCAGCGCAGACCGACCAAAGCAGTGGTTTGCACGACGGAAAAAACTAAGCTTCTCGTCAAACCCGATATCAGCCGGTCCGGCATCAGCGATATTTAGTAGGCAAATGCAAACGACTTCAACATAGTCCTCGATTAGATGTTTTGTCCCAAGCTCAGAATGCGAATAAAGTCTGGGGTTACCTATACCATCCTGATTCCCGTGTATGCCCTCATTTAGAACGGATATCATCCCGATGATATCCCCTGAGGCTCGAAGACGAGAAAGCTTTTCATAACGATATCTAACACGATGCGCGTTATAGTCAGGATGCTCATCAATCATACGCCACTCATTACATCCTCTTACCTCTTCTAGCTCGCTCGCACGTGCTTCCCACTCGGTATAGCGTCCCATAGTATTGGTCTACTTTTGGGCCGCTTTGCTGGCTGCGACCTCAAGCCGAGATATTGCCCAAGGCAAATAGACTGCTATGTTCTGTGAACTGGTGGCGACATCTGGACAGGCCACTACAGTGAAACAGAGTTTTTTCACGCAAGTAACAACAGTAATCAAGAGTGGATTTCCATGATCAATCACGGATGGGAGATACAGCGAATCGAGCTTACAACGGCCGAGATAGCGATCTTCTAAAAAGCCAGGCAGATTCGAGACCATTATATTCTGGCTAGGATCAATATAGTCCTCGAATCCGGCGGCTAGCGCAAGTCTCTCATTTACCATTGGCATAGCGGAAACCAATTGTGCGCTGAGCGGTGAAAGCCCCCTCAAATAATTCTTGCCTTCTTCTGTTGAGGCTCGAATGCGTTCGACACGTTCAATGATATCCTCTGAATCGGTGGCCAAGTCAGCGAGAATAAAGCCGATCATATTACCTGCTTTTTCCTGACGACCTTCTCTTCGGAGACTGACGAGGTTGAGGGCAATCATCGTCTTTTCAGGAATTAAAGTAACCTCTTGGATGTAACGCTTCAGCGCATCGCCGATAATAGCTAAAACGATAACATTTATGGTAACGTTCAATTGCTCGGCGAGCCTTTTAAATCGCGCAAATTCTATGTCCTGCGTTGCAATGCGCCTTGCTCCGGATATCTTTGCGTTCAGTTGGGTTCGGGGAGCCCGGAAAGGAAGAGAAAGCGCCGCCGAGCCAAGTAAGAACTTTCCTGCGAGTTTTACTCCCGTAAGCTGCAAATCAATTATCGACCCGGCCAACCCGCGAGCGTCCCGAATCGTCTTCGAAGGCTTTCTCTGATGTGGCAGGCCTGCTGTGATCACCGCGTCGTGCTCAGCATCACTTTCCAAATGCTCCTCCGGGCAATGCCACACCGGAATGAAAGCATCATCCCCGGCGATAGGCGTTAACCAATCAAACAATATTTTCATACCCGACATGCCATCAGCCAGTGCATGATGTATCTTGCAGAATATCGCGAACCGTTGCTTGCTCAGACCTTCGATAAGGTGAAGTTCCCACAGTGGCTTCGTCATATCGAGTGGGTTAGCGTAGAGTCTGGATACCAACTGCCCGAGTTCCAACTCTCCACCCGGTTTGGGTAATGCAGAATGTCGAAAGTGGTAGTCAATATCGATGGAGGTTTGGTCAACTGTCTCGAAAGCCGGAATAATCTTCTCGATTGCTCCTTTAGAAAGTATTTCGTTGAAAGGTCGCCGGTTAACGGAAAAGCCTCTCATTTCATTAAAGACAATTTTGAGAAATTGCTGGCCGCTGTTTGGAGGTTTCTTAAAAATCATCAAGCCTGCCATATGCTGCGGAGCTGCACGACTCTCTGTTCTCAAAAAGAAATTATCAGCTAATCCAAGCGGTCTCTTCATCTTTCTTATCCTCTTTCGTAGACCTGCACAAAAGTCAAACTCAGATTTGTCTTTTACATCTTGAACATTCTTGGCAACATGCGTTGGGGAATGAGCAACGGCGCTAGTACGGCTATCCAGGCATTTTTGCCGGTAAGAACCTGAGCCTTGTTCTGCTTAAAACCTTTATAAGCATCCGCGGCAATTTCATCTGGTGTGGAAACTCTTCCACTATCGAACAGCCTTTTCAAAAGAGAATTACCCTCGGCTTTATCGATGTTTGCTGTGGCCGCAAAGCTTGTCGCAACCGCAGCAGGCGTGACACAGGTTACTTGCACGTTGTAGGGTGCGAGCTCAGCTCTCATTGAATAGCTAAGAGCGTTAATGTACGATTTTGATGCGCCATATGCAGCAAAATTCTCCATTGGCATCATTCCCGCGGTCGATCCTACATTTATGATGCTTCCCTGGCCACGCTGTTTCATGTCATTCCCGAAAGAATGGCAAAGCTCTGTTAAGGTAACTACATTCAGCTGTAACATTGAATTCAGCTTTTCAGTATCCGTATCGATAAACGGTCCATAACAAGCGAATCCCGCATTGTTTACAAGTACATCAACGTCATCGAGATTACTTTTGGCGTAATCATAGAGCGATTTTGCAGCATCAGGTGCGGCCAAATTCAGGGATAACGTACTTAGCAAGTTCTGTTTTGGATCGAGCTGCTGCTGCAGCTCCCTTAAACCTTCCTGACGCTGACTAACACCAAGGATCCTGTACCCATCCGCTAAAAAAAGTTTGGTGAGTTCTCTCCCGATGCCAGTACTGGCGCCAGTTATGATTACTTGTTTACCGTTGCTTTTCATGTTCTCTTATCTCTTCGCAAGCTCGTCTGCATAACCAACTCAACTCAAAAACAGTCTGCTATGCGCTAGTTTGTTCGTTGACCGCTCGCCACGCTGCATCCCATGCGGCGTCCATGTAGGCCCGCGCTTCTGAGTCAGAGTTAGCGATCGAGATACGACCAAACTGCGCCCTGCCTAACTCGTGAGGGGCCTCGCCCTCGGGCCATTCGGGATCGTCCAGCGCGAGATAAGAATAGGCATAGCCGTGAGAGATTCGGTTGACCGTAATTGCCCTAATTTCGGTCGCATGATCAAAGCCATAAGCACCCAGGATAGCCTGCAACTGTTTACGGATTTGGTCCTCATAGGTCTCAAAAGACGTTGCGTAGATTACGTGACGACCGAGTCTGAAAATATCTCTGCCTGAACCCCCCCTCTGAGAAACAGGGATTGGGGAAGCCATCATATACACTGCCATCGGATCATCGGGACCTCTGGGTGGTTCATAGCCTCCCACCGCCATAGTGGGCGCCATGCTTACCCACTGGAATGGATCCTTGGGGCATTGAATCATAGACATGCCAAGTTTGGAAAATGCATGACCATTTTCCAAAAGCACGTTGGCGTACACAAATGGCGCTTTTACACCATATTTCAGTGCTTCTTTCTGTGGCTCGGACATTTCGGGGCACAGGTGGGGTATCAGGCCGTTGTAACAGGCAAGAATGCAGCTTTTAGCAGTTACACGAAGAGGCTTTCCAAATTGCACGTAATCGACTTCGACTAGACTATCAGGCGTTTCAAACACTCCAACTACAGTACTGTTCAGCCGGAGGCGTATTTTCTCCTCATTTTTGTCTAGTGCATCATAGTCAAATTTCGCGATAGCAACATCTTCCACACCTCGCATAGCGGGCGCAACGTTGGGTATAAGCTGCTGGACCAACAGGCGCGCTACACTGGCATTACCGTCGGGGAACATCTGCGCCTCGATCAAATCGTCTGCAAACCGCAGGCCCAGCGTTGCGGCGAGGTTGCCGAGCCACCCCATAGCTCTAAGTCCAGGAGAGCCAGCGCTAATGGCCTCAAGTACCGACATATTCCAACCGGTAAGGCCCTGGTAGATCAGCAGCAACGCATCAAAGAGTGGCAGGGTTTCCTCTGCAAACCCAACGCGCTCAGTCAGAAACTGGTTGTAACTTACGGATTGAGCGTAGTCGTATTTTTGGCTTAATGAGAGATCGTCCAGATAGTCCTTCTCACCACCTAGGAATGCGCTCAGCTTGTCAATCTCTTCCTTGGGCAATGGTAAGTCTTGAATGGCTTTGGCATAGCCTTCTGCCCCATGAAAGTACTTAGCCCAGTTGCCATTCAGAACCACGTGGCCATCGTGGCTTGGTAATGCCACTCCGTTATCCGCATCCACCTTGGCGGCCAGAGCGTAATCTGGAGGGGTCTGCTCGGTGATGGCATTCAGAACAGCCCGATCGAGCCCTAGCGCTTTCAGTAGAGCAGTAGATTCCTCGCTGAAATACCTGGCATTGTCGATGAAATTTGCCCCTCCAATGCCTAAAACCATTCTTCGATCCAGGTGGAACTCATTGCGCTTGGCATGGCCCCCGAAGTCATCATGGTTATCCAAAATCAAGATTCGAGCATCTGGCCCTATCTTTTCCCGGTAGTACCAGGCCGCCGCCAAGCCGCTCATCCCTGCGCCGACTACGACCAGGTCGTAGTGCTCATTCGTTGACTCGTACTCTTTCGGTTTCTCTCCGCGCCAGGCCAGTGCGTGAGCAACTTCATAGGATCCGTCGTGACTGCCGCGCATTCCCGTCAGAGACGGCGGGTAGCTTCTCCCCGAGCCCGGGGGTTCGAAATGGAGTGGCCCCTGTGAGGTGATCTTCACAGAAGAGCCCAAGTCGCCTCCGCAGGCCTGTAAAACAAGACCACCACTACCTATTGCGACACCATTGAGAAAATCACGCCGAGTTATACTTTTCTGTACCTTATTCACTAAGCGCTCCAGTTCAGGTGAGAGTAACAGATAGAAATTGAATAGAGATAGAGCTTTGACTAGTCGCCAAATCGGTAGATGATGTCGGCTCCCCAGGTACGCGGGGTGATCGGATATTGCCCGACAAGCACACCAATCAAATCGCGCGTATCGGCACCATTGGTGTAATAGGCCTCATCGGTCACATTCTCCACAAACGCTCGAATCGTCAGGTTATCGCCGTAATTGAAACCGACACGGAAGTTTACTAGATCAGAAGACTCGACCGCTGTGCTCTCGGAATTATCAATACTGGAATAATAGTCATCGGAATAAGAATACTCTACGGTTCCGTACAGCTCATTATCACCCAAGGGAATAATGCCGGTTGCCGTGAAGAAGGCCGTAAACTCCGGGCTAACGGGCAAGGCGTTGCCGTTACAGCTACCACCCTCTAAGGTTGTGCATGTCTCGGGACCGATATCGTCGATCTCGGTATCGGACCAAGCCAGGCCAAGTGACAGGTTTATCTGGTCATGAGGCTGCCAATCGAATTCACCCTCAACTCCCTTGCCGGTCGCCTCTCCTACATTTTCCACCACCGTCACCAGGTTCTGGAGAACCTGCTGCTGCAGGTCCGTGTAGTCATAGTAATAGGCAGACACGGAGTAGCCGAATGAACCATCACCCACAAAGCCTTTGGCACCAATTTCGTAGGAATCAACTTCCTCTGGGTCGAATGAATTAACCTCCGCATTCGGTGCCGAGAAGGAGGTTGGGAAGCCAGGAACAATACTATCTACCTGGTAGCTGTCAAAACCCCCTGGTTTTGATCCCTGGGTAAAGGAAGCGTACAGGTTCAAGTCATCATTGGGTGCGTACTCCAACAATACCCTTGCATTGGTATTGCTCCAGTCATCGTCAGATTTCACGGGTGCAGGCGTTTCATAGCCATAGAGCACTTCAAAGCGTCCAAAGATGTCATAAAGCCCGCCATCCGGTACCGCATTTGATATCTGGGTATATTCCTTTTCGTCGTAGTTGTAGCGCAAACCGACACTCAATCGCCAAGCTTCCGCAAAGGAATAGCCGACTTCACCATAAGCCGCATAGCCTGTGGTTTTGCCTTCACCACTGCCGGACTCCTGGTAACCCACTTCATTGGGTGTAAAACCTGGAAAGACGTTACAAGACGGGAGCCCGATCAAAAATGTACAGACGGTCTCCTCGCCCATCGTAAACTGGAAATCGTTCTGGTACTCTTCGCGGAATGCGCTCGCCCCTACAAACCAATCCCATGAACCGCCGCCCGTACTTACCAGGCGTAATTCCTGACTCAGGTATTCAGAATCGCCATCGTCCATGTAATCGATAAGTTCCAGTGGTGAGCCGTCAAAGTCTTCGCGATAGAAAGCGTCCGATTCGCGATAACCCGTCAACGAGCTCAGTCGTGCAAAGTCAAAATCATAGTCAATAAGGAGGATAAAACTGGTTAGGTCATTGTCATTGCTGGTGTCATCGAGCAGGTTACTGGCAACCGTATTGATGTCGCCGGTCGCAGGCGTATCGAGAGTATCCCCCTCCATTAAGCTGTATAAGATACCTGATTGATCCCGATCTTCGTAATCGACAATCGCGTCAAGATTCAAGCGCTCACCACGGTACGACAGGGATAGACGAGCCGCCTTTTGCTCATCCCAGCCGAGATCATCTCCGCCCAGCGAATTGTCGACAAAGCCGTCAATATTGTCGTACATTCCTGAAAACCTCAGCGCCCAACTGTCGGACAGCGGCGCGTTAAGAACCAGTCTCGCCCTCTCTTGACCTCGTTCGCCGCCACCGAGCATGACCTCGCCACCAAGTGCGCTAGGATCTGCTTTGGCGGTAATCATATTGATTGCACCAGATGATGAGGCGCGACCGAAAAGCATGCCCTGGGGTCCCCGCAGGACCTCCACGCGTTCAATGTCGTGGAAGCTGGACATGCGGGGGTCGTATATACTATTTCTGTACATTCCCACTGACGGGTCGCCGCCATTGCCAAAATCATTCGTGGTAATTCCACGAACCGAGATAGTGCTAGAGCCATTAGACCCGCCACCACCATTGCTTGAGATGCCTGGCACGCGGTCTATGAGGTCATTGAAATGGGTGGCGTTTATCTCGGTAAGGCTACCCCCACTGAACGCAGTAATCGCAATCGGTACTTCTTGCAGCGATTGCGTCCGCTTTTGCGCTGTTACCACAATTTCTTCGAGCACCTGTGCTTGAACCAAACAGGGCAAAAAGGAGGCCAACAAAAGAGATTTTTTGATTATTGACACTGTGCTTTTCATACGTTTCCACCTTGTTAGAGAATATACATTTTATGTTTGACTAATATGTAGTGAGGGTTTTTGTGGATGCAGAATCACATCATTGATTCGATCATGCGAATTTTGCTGGGACTGAACGGGGGCCTAAGCAATTTCCCAAGGCTAACAAATCCCTGCCTGTAGACAGCCTTGCTGTGACTGAACTGAAGAAATCCATGATGCCCGTGATAAGCGCCCATGCCGCTGTTCCCTACTCCGGCCAGCGGCAGGTCTGGACACGTAACGTGTTGCGCGCAGTCGTTAATAGTGACGCCGCCCGAAGTTGTGCGCTGGCATACCGCATCAATCTCTCGCCTGTTCTTCCCAAAGTAATAGATCGCTAGCGGCCGCGGCTTCCGGTTAATAAAGTCAATCACGTCATCCAGAGTCCGGTACGTCTTTATGGATAGAACAGGCCCAAAGATTTCATCCCGCATAATCAGGGCATCGTCTTCAGGCTCGACTGGAAACAAGAACGGTAGCTTGTGCACCTGTGGACAATCGAACGACTCGTCTGCGGGATTAAACACATCAACACGCGTGTTTCGTGATTTCAGATCCTCTAGATAACTATTTATGCGATGCCAGTGACGCTCGTCGACAAGTGCCGTGTACTCTGGATTATCTGCGAGGGATGCGTAACACTGACTCAGAGCCCTGAAGGCCTCGCTTAGGAAAGTTTCTACTTTGCATTCCTGCAGAAATATATAGTCAGGCGATAGGCACAACTGCCCACTATTAACCGTTTTAATGCCCATTACGCGATCTGCAACCAATTTGAGGTCAGCCGAATCACCCACGATGACTGGACACTTGCCACCCAATTCCAGCGTCATTGGCACAAGATTATCTGACGCCGAGCGCATAATATGTTTTGCAATATCGGGACCTCCGGTAAACACCAAATGATCGAAAGGTAGTCGACTGAACGCCTGAGCCACGTCTGCACCACCCGTTACAACAGCCATTTCAGCCGGGTCAAAGGCGCTCTCAACCATCTCCTCGATCAGTTCCGACGTTTTGGGAGTCGACTCTGACGGTTTGAGTATGACGCGGTTACCGGCAGCAAGCGCACCAACAGCGGGCTGAAACGCTAAGCCCATAGGAAAATTCCAGGGTGAAATGTTGCCGACCACGCCCAGAGGTTGGAACTGTATCTCTGCCCTTCCACCCAGCAGACGAAGAAGTAATGGCGTACTGCGTCGCTGGGGCTTCATCCATTGCCGTATTTTTTTGCGCGTTTGATGCACATCCAGGACCGTGCTCAGCACATCCGTTGCCAGACTCTGCCCCTGCGGTCTACTCCCAAAATCCGACTCCAATGTCTCAATAATCCGGCGCTTGTAACGTATGTGCACGTCCTTGACTCGATCAATGCGGTCTATGCGCGTCTTAGCCGAAGGGAAGCCATCGGCTAGGAAAGCCTTTCGCTGGGCATCCAGGATCGGTTGCAGCAAAGGCAGTTCTGTTGTCTGTGACATGCTCGATTACTGGGCAGCTGCGCGCATTGATGATCTGAAGCTGAATATCATGGCTATCGCCATGAAGAGCAGGAGTCCGGAGATATTTATGAAATAGTCCGAAAGGTCCGCAATCTCAATACCACCTAGCAACATGACGACCAACATGCCATGGTAAATTGCGCCGTAAGCGCCCAAGGAAACCGCCGAAACCTTGGAGCTCATCGAATGGTCGTAGAGTGGTCCGGCCACAAGCAGGGCGAACACTGCATACAACCAGAAACCGAGAAAATCAAAAGAAGTGAACAGCGAATAGGGCACAGAAACATTTAGGATAGGAAGCAGAGTTCCGGATACTTCTGAGCCTACTGCCCCATCCACGGCAACCTCCGCCAACTGTGGAATGCTCCAGACCGCAATAAATTTTGGTATTATAAATGCGACAACCGATACTACCGCTACAGCTGCCGCGAGTAGAGCACGCAATTGGTTTTTGATTCGTACCTGCCAGGCGATGCCGAGAAAAATCCCTGTAAGTGAAAGCATGGCGGCGATCTGATTGCTCCAACCGAGAATGAAGTACACTCTGTTATCGTTGAGCCAGACAACACGGTCCATATGAGAAGCGTTGTAGCCATCAGGGATGTCCAAGGGGAGAAACAAAGCGATGGCTCCCGTTATGAAAGCCAGAGCAATGCAATAAAGGGCAAACCTGTTGACCTGATAATTCAAAGAGTCGTACATTTATAACACCTGACTATGAGTCTGATGCCTGCGTAGGCGGCACCTTTTGGACTTAATGTAGAGAAACCCAATATCCTAGGCGTAGGATACGGGCGACCTATTTGCCCAGGAATATCCGATTGGGCCATTAATTGACATATCAGGCCAAATCAAGCTAAAACCAAAGAATTTACGACCAGTTAGAGTCGCGGCAATGAAACTTGTTTATCACCTAGAACGCACGATATCCTACGCAGTTATTATTTACATGCTTTTAGTTTGCGCCAAAATTATTTATCTGCGGAGAACACATCTGCTCGAGAGAGGTGCTGCTTTTTATAAACCTTTGGAGCCACTCCGGTCCATTGTTTAAAAGCACGAGAAAAAACGGACACCTCAGAAAATCCCAAGAGATCGGATATTCGCTCCATCGATAGGGAAGAGGCCAGATAATCTTTTGCCAGATCCAGACGCACGCTGCGCAGGATATCCTGGTATGTACTCCCCTCCTCATGCAATCTGCGACGGAGAGACCGCGCAGACATACCAATTTCAAGCGCCAAGTCATCAAGACATAAAAAATGTCCTGGTGTAGAGAACATTAATTCGGTGACTCTCTGCGTCATACTATGCGCCCCGCTTATCTTTGTTAACAGTCTTTCGCATTGAACCCTGCAGTAGTGCGCTGTTTCCTCGTCTTGCTGTGGAAGCTGAATATCCAAAATGCTACTGTTATATATCACCGCATTCTGCGCCTTGTCAGTTGCTACAGGGCAACCGAACCAGCTCTCGTAGCTATCCAGATTCCCACCCGCATCATGCGCCAAGTGAACTTCCAAAATCTCCGATCCACCCATACCCAGAGATTCAAAGAGAGTAAAACCGGCTTGAATATCTCTGTCGGAATAGAACGGAATCAAATCCTCAGGAATCGGCAACGTGGCACGTAAGGCTGTGCCAGTCCTATCTTCGATATTCGCCGGCCCAAACCTGAAAAAACTATAGGTCAGTTGGCCGAAATCATAAAGAATTTCGAGACATTCCTTCATGGTACGTGAACTCAGCATGGCATAACCGAGCACACCAAACACCTCAGGTCTGTAAGACATTCCCAATTTTAGCCCTAACATTGGATCGCCTGAGAGGCGAAGCATATTGCGATGCAAGCAATGTTCCTGTTCCAGAGTGAATCCAGTGTCGGTCGCCTCGAGTTGCAGCAGGGAAAGCCCGGTATCGGCAAGGCACTGGGCAGGGTTGAAGCCCATCTGCACCATGGCCTCAAGCGCCACTTTGGCACCTTTGAGATGGTGGTCGACTCTCTCTTCTCTACACTCCATCAGCTGGGGAATTCTTCCAATATCTACGCGTACATGAAAATACCAGTATGGCCTGATATGTCAAATAATAGCCCAAATTACCATTCAGTAGTGTCGAGTGAGCGCGATAGGATTCGAAATTCGCAGAGAGACTACCTAATGGTGAATGACTACCCCTTACTAGTGGGCTTGGCACAAAAGACCTACCGGGATTCCGACCCCACACGCACCAAGGTCGTTGCAATGGAAGAAGTTACCAGAATGGCGTTAGAGGACTCCGGCTCTAGTAAACTCCTCGCATCCATCGACACAATAGTAACCGTGCCATTTCTGGGCACACAAGTTCCTGAGATGGCGCCTTTCATGCAACCTAACCCCGGCGCCGAGCTTAGGGACCGCCTAGGTATCGATGCAAAACTCTATACCGCCGAAGTGGGCGGCAATCTTCCGCAACATTTCGTGAATTACTTCTCTGACAAACTGATGGCCGGCAAATCACGCGCGGTACTGATCACCGGGAGTGAATTACTGGGCACACTGTTCGCCGCGTTGAAGAGGGGAATAGATGTATCGCACTGGCGCCAGGGTGGAGATGAGGTTTCACAGAGTATTGACAGCCGTAAGCTGAAGCTGCATCCCACGGAAATCGCGCATGGTCTGTTTAAACCTATTAACGTTTATCCCATGATCGAGGCGGCGTTGCAGAACGAGATTGGACACGACACCAAATGCCACCAGGCGCGCCTTGCTAGGATCATCAGCAACATGAGTTGCGTCGCAGCGAACAATCCACACGCTTGGGTCAAGCGCGGTCTTTCACCGAAAGAAATCCTATGTACAGACAATGGAAACCGTATGATTTCCCACCCCTACACTCGAGCAATGACTGCGATTCTCGGAGTTGATATGGCATGTGCGGTCATTTTGACAAGTCAGAGTCATGCTCGGGAATTGGGTATTGATGACGAGCGCTGCGTGTTTCTCACAGGCTGCAGTGACGCCAATGATGTGGACCATTTTACAGAAAGAGCCGATTTCGTCAGCTCTCCAGCCCTGGAGGCTGCAGCCGCAGAGGCAATGGAAATGGCGAATATAAGTCTTGACGCTATCGATGCGTTCGACATCTATAGCTGCTTTCCCTCAGCGGTTCAGGTTGCCCTTAAAGCACTGGGCTTGGACGTCAACGAACGGAGGAGCTTAACCGTCACGGGCGGTCTCACCGTCTTTGGCGGACCAGGCAATAATTATTCCCTGCACGCCATCGCTGAAATGGGAAGCATGATCCGGTCGGGAAGAGTCCGGCATGGAATGATCACCGCTAATGGCGGTTATCTAACCAAGCATTCCGTTGGCATATACTCCTCATCGAAGCCTGACCACCCGTGGAAAAAACCGGATACAATGGGACTCCAATCGATGATAGACAATCTTCCCCGCCCTAAGCTGTGTTCGGAGCCAAGCGGCAATGGCTACATCGAAACATTTACGGTGACTTACGGAAAGAACGGACCCGAAAGGGGCATCGTAATCGGCCGGTTGCAGAATGGACAACGCTTCGTTTCGCACACATCGCCAAAAGCTTCTGTATTACAGCGCATGATCGAAGAAGACGTCATTGGCGCCACCGGAAAAGTCACACCGGGTGAGCCGGAGAACCTCTTCGAGTTTGACCATTAAGCGCTCTTTAGCGCGGCTTCCCATTGCACAGCTGAAATCAACACATTATCGATAATCGATTTATAGTATTGCTCAATGTTGACACGCTTCAATTTGTAAGTTGGCGTAAGCAGTTCATTACTTACTGTCCAGGGATGAGCGACCACCAGCAGCCCTGAGAGCTTTTCATGCGGTTCAAGTCTGGAATTTGTCACTTCAAGTGTTCTTGTCAGGCTGGCGGTTAGCTCGCCAGTTTGCTCCGAGGTATGTTTTGACAATACTATAAGAGCAAAAGGCTGCCCTAATCCCGATCCGACTACACAGACTTGCTCTGCGTGGGGATTGGAGAGCAACTCAGATTCGATCGGTACCGGTGCGACATACTTTCCTTTGGCAGTCTTAAAAAGCTCCTTAACACGTCCGATTATCTTCCAGCTACCATCCTTCTCTAGTTGCGCGCAATCTCCGGTCCTGAACCAGCCATCGACAAATGATTCCTCATCGGCAGTTGGATTCAGGTAATAGCGCTCGAGTATAGAATCACCGCGTACCAAGATCTCACTCTCGTCTGAGAGTCTCATTTCGACGGAATTTACCGGCACGCCAATTGATCCAATTCTCTCATTTTTGAATGGCATATTCGCACAGGCCACACCTGAGGTCTCCGTCATACCCCAACCTTCCATAATGTCCACCCCAATATCGTAGTACCAGCGGAGCAATGAAGCGGATATAGGCGCCGTACCGGATAGAAAGACTCTGCAATTCCCAAAACCCATTTTATCCCGTATTTTCGCTGCGACAGTGGCGCCTTGCTCGGATTCCAAAAGCGACTGTAAGGTATCCGGGGGTATTTCGTCGAACACTTGCGTCTGAAATTTAGCCCACAGACGCGGAACAGAAATAAATGCCGTAACGTTCGCATGCTGCAGATCCCTGGCAAAAGTATCAAGCGACTCATTAAAAAAAATCTCGACCGAGTTATAGAACGCGCCCATGGCAACAAAAGAGCGCTCAGCTACATGAGCTAAAGGAAGATAGGAGAGAACTCGATTAGGCCCCCGAGCAAATATTTCACCAAGTGCAACAGCCCCAGCCACCATGTTTCTGTAGGTCAATCCAACCCCCTTAGGTGTACCCGTACTACCAGAGGTATAGACGATGGTCATCAAATCACTTTCTCTAGGTAATTCGATGGACTCTAGCAGCTCATAGCCATTAACTAAGCTCTCCAGCGATAGCTCGCAGTTAATTTTGCACGCAGTCAATGCGATCTTTAGGGGACCATCAATAGCCTCTGCAACAGTCTCATCCTCAATTTCACCGAGAAAAACAGCCTTACTCTTACTGTGACGCAAGACGTGGCGTACTGTATCCGCACCAGCAGTAGGATAGATTGGCACGCTGACCATACCAGCCATCATGATGGCGATGTCAACGATAATCCAATCCGCCGAGTTTTGAGACATCAGTGCTATACGATCGCCCTTGTTATAGCCCTGCGCCAGCAGGCCTGACGCGATTTTTCTGGCAATATTGTCAACCTCTTCAAAGGAATAAGTGCGCCAGGTGGCGCCCATAGGTTGGTGCAGGAAGGGCGCAGCGGGATTTTCTGCAGCTTTAGCGGAGAATCTTGTGACGGGGTGTTCAATAGTCATTGAATTACTCTCAACTTTCTTACTTCTTCGTTTAGCTGCAATCAGATAGATTGTGTTCAGGCTGCTTCGGCTGGATCTCGTTCAGCGCTTTGACTGGAGTTTTCAAAGAACGTGAGGGAGAAATCACTTATCTCGGGCTCCGACATTTCCTCAACCCACTGTTCCCAGGTGTATGGCCACAATATGGGATCGCCGTCACCATCGAGGTACCAGCTTTGGCAACCGCCCAACCAGACGGTGTTCTTCATGCCAGTTCGAATGTAGGAGGCAAATCGCTCGACCGCGGATTCTTTAACTTCGATAGCATCGAATTCACTGCGCTGCCACCGGGCGATTAGCTTTAAAAGGTAGCCACATTGCACTTCGCTCATCTCGATGACCGAGTAATTGCCGATGGGGGAGCTGGGGCCCAACATTAGAAAATTGTTAGGAAACCCTGGAATACAAAGGGATCGGTAAGTCCTGATTTTCTTACTCCAAGCCTGGTCTATAGAAAGGCCTTGACTTCCGATCAGTTGCATCGGACGCATATAGGCAACGGGGTCAAAACCAGTCGCCAATATCAACACGTCTAAATCGTGCAGACGGCCGTCTATTGTCTGGACACCAGCTTGCTTAATCTCTCCGATTCCGACGGTGACCAGATCGACATTCTCGCGCTGCACCGCAGGGTAGAAGGTAGTATTTACCACTATTCTTTTACAGCCTACCTTGTAATCAGGTGTGAGTTTTGCACGCAAATCTCGGTCTCGTACACTAAAGCGGAGATTCAATTTGCATAGGCTGCTAAAGAAGGAATACTGAACTCTATGGCCGGTTACCGCTTTGGTCAGCAGTTGACTGATCGCCCACATATACCGCTTACGAAGCCGATGCAGTTTTACAGGATTTTTCCTGAGTCGTTCTTTTTCTTCGGGCTGAACTGTTCTATTGCCTATCGGTAAAATCCACTGAGGCGTTCTTTGGAATACGCTCAGGTGATCTGCGACCGCCGCCACCTCAGGTATAACCTGAGTCGCAGTAGAGCCTGTTCCGATGATACCGACTCTCTTTCCACTCAAGTTGACATCATGATTCCATTCGGAAGTATGGAAAACTGCTCCACCAAACTGATCGAGGCCTTTTAACTCTGGCTTTGCCGGATGGTGCAGAATACCTGTGCAATTAACAACGAAATCCGCAGAGATAGTACGATTTTTCTCCGTCGTCACTGTCCATTTGCCACGTTTGTAAATGCAACTTGCAACTGACTCACCAAAAGAGATGCTGTTGGTTACACCGTATTTTCGACCTACTCTTTCGAAGTATTGCTGTATTTCTTCTCCATGCGCGAATCTATGGCTCCATTCGGGATTAGGCTCAAACGAGTATGTATACATGTGCGCCGGAATATCACAGGCAACTCCAGGGTACGTGTTTTCGCGCCAAGTGCCTCCCAAGCGATCTGATTTCTCAAGAATAGTAAGATCGGTGATTCCAGCTTCACGTAGTTTGATCGCTAACAATATGCCAGTCATGCCGGCGCCAATTATGACGACACTGGGGTTTCTTAAGGAATCGGTACCCAAGTTTCAAAATCTCTACCTGTTTATACTTTACCAAGCTTAAGAAGCAGACGTATTGCTTTGAATATCCATTTGGGCCAATAGTTGGCATATCAGGCCAGAATTGCTGAATGCGTTAGTATTGCTCTGGATGGTTGGCAACCGCTTCCTTGACAGCAAGAGACTATCTTAAATTCTGTATGGCGCTCGTTTAGAGTTCACTTTCAACACATCGTCGTATAGCGCTATCTACCCTGCTGCGAAGCGAAGATTTAGCGTCAAATGAGGGAAAATGCTGGCCACTTAGTAATTCCGAGACTCCGAGAAGACTTTATACAAATTGGCCATGACAGGTTTTTACAATTCGTCGCGAATCTTGTAGAACATCATCCCTGCAGCCATCAAGGTTTGACCTAGTTTTTGGCCTCCGGGTAGTGGAACATGTTTGACCTTAGCCATCAGGTCAAAACGTTCTGCTTGGTTCTGGATTACCTCACTTAGAATTCGACCCGAAAGATGCGTTGGCGCAACACCGTGGCCTGAATACGCCTGAACGAAATAAATATTGCTTGTCACCCGGCCAAACTGTGGAACGCGATTAAGGCCGATTCCCATATGCCCACCCCACTCATACTCGACACTGGTGTTTTTGAGTTGAGGAAACACTTTATGCATACCGACGCTCATGGTCGAGGTTATAGATTTGGGGTCGCGTGCTGTGTAATTAGACATGCCGCCAAATAGCAAGCGCTTATCAGCACTGAGGCGAAAGTAATCCAGCGCCGTACGCTGATCACAAACAGCATAATCTTCTGCCATTACCGAATTGGCCAATTCATCCGTAAGCGGTTCTGTTGCAATAATATAGCTGCTAGCGGGCATAATATAGGGATTGATCTCCGGCGCAAGCTCAGGTGCGAGTTGGCGCAAATACGCGTTACCACACAATACGACAAAGTTGGCGGTTACTGTTCCAGTATCGGTCACCACTACACATGGATCGCCGCGTCTGATTTGTTTAACCATTGTTCGTTCATAGATCCTGGCTCCTAGTGATTCGGCGGCCCGCGACTCACCTTTGCACAGATCCAATACTTGTACGTGGCCGTAGCCCATATTCACCAAACCGCTGATGTAGCGGTCACTTCCCACAATACTCTTGATATCTTTTTTTTCTACCCAGCGCGTTTCATGCGGATAATTGTTTCGCCGAAGTTCCTCCTGCCATGCTTTAAGATCCACTTCCTCTCGAGCCTTTCTGGCAACATCTATGTAACCCCACTTCAGGTCACACTCAATCTGATACTTGGCCACACGCTCTCGAATGATATCAACGCATTCTACTCCCATCGCCCGGAGCGTCTGGGTTGCACCTATACCCAGTTTTCTTTCAACATCCTTATTCTTACGCGCCAGCGCCTCACCAAATCCGCCGATAATCTGGCCACCGTTACGACCAGAAGCACCCCAGCCAATAAGCTGCGCTTCCAATAAGGCCACTTTGTATCCCGATTCCGCGAGTTCTAAGGCTGTTGCGACTCCTGAAAAGCCTCCCCCAACAATACAAACATCCACCCGAATATTCTCGCTAAGCGTCGGGTAACCTTCGATATCACGTTGGGTAGCTGCGTAATACGATCCAGCGTGTTCACGCGTATGGATAGAGCTGCTAAATAATTTCATATCGACATTAACTCAATTCAAAACACAAATTATAAGGCGTATAGTTTATCGACTCTTCATCCTACGGGAATTCTACTTACATACCCCTGTCCTGCGAAGAAACCTTCGAAGCCCAAAAATACATCATAGCAACAGTCCGCCGAGTGCTTAATGAATAATCCCAGCCTTACCTCGGACCCCCTCAACCCATAGGTCAACGAAATAAGCCCATCAAATGGCTTCCTTATATATAGAACGCACTAAATAATTTAAGTTAAAGATACCAATCATACTCCCGAGCACCGATCTCATATTCAAACTCTGCAAGTTCGCTGATCTTCTGAAGGTAATATGTGTTTACGAACTCGATACCGAAACAGTTTATTAGAGGCGCGCACTTTCGAAACAGCGAGAGAGCTTCGCGCAAATTGGAAGGAAGGTCACCCGATTCGGACGCGTTTTCATCACAAGGTTCAGGAGGACAAATCTCATTAGACAAACCATGATCGATGCCGGCAAGTATGAAGGCAAGCGTTAGGTAGGGATTACTGTCAGCACCTGAAACGCGATGTTCAAGTCGTAGATTATTGGCGTCAGAGTCTGGGATCCGTATGGCAACCGTACGATTTTCCCTACCCCATGATGCGCGTAATGCGACGGAATTATCGCTGACAAATCGTCGGTAGGAATTCACGTTGGGCGCGAAAATTGCCATGCTCGGCCGCAAAAGCTCAAGGCATCCGCCCACTGCATTAGTTAGACGAGCTTCATTTTGCTCATGCAATATATTCATTCCATCAGTATCGTATAAGCTGATATGCAAGTGTTGCCCATTGCCAGCGTGATCAATATACGGTTTGGCCATAAATGTCGCCTGCAAGCCGTGCAAGCGAGCAACCTCAATTACTGTTCTACGAAAAATGAGACAATGATCGGAAGCCGCTAATGCGTCATCACTATGCATTAGATTTATCTCGTACTGGCCTGGACCCATCTCCGCGGAGAGTGCGCCTGTTTCCACACCTTGCTCTTTGCAGCACTGGACGATGTCGTCAAAGCAGTCGCCAAATCTATCGAGTCGCTCCAAGGTCAGTAATGCCGCATCGTCTCTTTTCCCCTCTCTATAGAATGGCGGTCGAATTTTCCCATTGTCATCTCGTTCAGCATCTACAAGATAAAATTCGAGCTCGAATGCGACTCGAGGAATACGCCCGGCGGAACTGAATCGGTCCAAAACTTTGGTCAATGCCACTCGAGGCTCAAATGCAAGAGGCACTTGGGTGTTTGAGGTCGATATCAACATCTGCGCTCGCGCTTTATTCGCCCATGGAACAGCGCACAGGGTTCCAGCTACAGGAAAAAATAATTGATCTGGATCACCATCGTCATGGCCATACTTGCCCACTTCTAAAGCAATTCCCTTGGCACTCACCAATGGCATTGCACGGGGTAGCTTCACACCTTCTGCAGCCAACTTTGCAAGTTGATTAAGGGGATAACGTTTCCCAAAGATATTACCGCAGATATCCATACAGTACAGGTCGACGTCGACCACATCAGGATAGTTAGTGTGAAAGTCTCTGACTTCCTGCTGGATAGCTTCCGATTTTGATTCCATTATTTTTTCCGAGTGTTTCTTTACTTTTTAGATGCACAGAAAGCATCTCACATAAGATGGTACCGAGCTGTAACTACTATAACCGCTGCTTTTAAACAAACACCACATGAAACAGACTCTTTGCAACCTTTGCAAACGTATCGAAGAGCTCGACCGTTCCGATCGTGGCTTGAGATACTCATCGAACTATAATGTGCATCGTTCTCGCACCCTGGCCAATGTTATCGTGGGTATTGCGTACGTTATTCTGTGGCATTCGACCCAAGTCCGACGTTAGACTGTAAGTCATGACGAAGTTACCCGCCAAGGTACACTCGAATTCTAGGTCTAAGTTCAATTTACTGATGGACGGCCTCTCATTGTTTGCATCTCTCGATACGTTAGATGTTCTCCAGAAACTAGGAATATACAAGAGACAAGCGATCTAACGAACAACAATTTACGCGGAAAGCTGGCCGTGCGAAGCGCTTTGGATCTATTGCATGAAACGAAATCTGGATTAACGTTCGCTGAAATTTTGCGTGAAGCATAATTGAGCTGAGTAGTCATTCTATTGTTGGAAATCATAGCTTGGTGGCATGGAGTGCAGATACACAGAGTCCTCTCGAATACCTAATACTTTACAAAATAACACAGAAGATAATTATCATGACAAACGAAGTAAGCGAAGCAAAGTGGTGGCAAAACGTAGTGGGAACATCTTCTTTCAATACATTCTGAAAACCAGATTTAGAAATTCTCTCTTATTAAACTCGCAGATAATCTAATTCGAAAACACCACTGTCTTGTTCCCGTGGATTATGACCCGGTCTTCCAGATGGTATCGAAGACCACTCGAAAGTGCGGAACGCTCAACATCTCTGCCAAGTCGTACCATGTCATCCTTGTCACAATCGTGATTAACGCGAACGACATCTTGTTCGATGATAGGGCCCTCGTCCAGGTCCTGAGTCACATAGTGGCAGGTAGCACCTATGAGTTTTACGCCCCTGTCATAGGCCTTCTGATAAGGGTTTGCGCCGATGAAGGCCGGCAAAAAACTGTGGTGGATATTGATCAATTGTCCCGCGTAACGCTCACACATTTCTGGCGGCAAAATTTGCATGTATCGGGCGAGCACGATGGTGTCGGCGTCACTCTGCTTAATAATCTCATCTACTCTCGAAAAATGTTGGCTTTTGTCTGACTTGTCCACCGGTACGTAGTGGAAAGGTATGCCGTGCCATTCAACCATGCTCCGCAAGTTTTCGTGGTTGGCGATGACGCAGGGAATATCACAGTGAAGCTCACCACTGTGCCAGCGGTGTAAGATATCGGCCAGGCAGTGCGATGCATGGCTGGCCAGAATGGCAACACGCTTCGGCTCTTTGTTATGGCAAACCTTCCACTCAATCCCGAATGGCTCTGCCAGCTCTCGAAATTCCGAGATAAAGCTGTCAATTCGAAATTCCGCCACAGCTACGGAAAACACGTTGCGCATAAAAAACCAGCGCTGTTGCTCGTCTGTATGGTGATGCGACTCTACAAGCGATGCTCCCCGGTCAGCCAAAAACTGGGAGACAGCTGATACTATTCCGACCCTGTCGGGGCAGGAAACGACCAGCCGGAACTTGCTTTCTCCGCTTTTTGCAGAATGCGTAGTCATTTTCGTGCGTCCTATTCAAAAAACACTAGTGCAGTTCATCAGGAACAGATGAGACTACTTGTTTACTGGCAGCGTAGACTGTGTTTCTCAACATCCAGGCAATAGCCATTTGGCGTATCCATACAACTTCGACCCAAGGTCGAGACTCATTTTACGCCGCCAATAACTCCGCGCTACCGCTAAGGATTCCCGCCATTCAAGGCCATATATAAAGCCCTAAACATTCCTCAGATCGCCAAGATAGGCGCCAGAGTGTGGTCCTTTGAAGGCTTGAAAGGGCCAAGGTGCGGATAATTTCGGCCAAGCTGGGTCTTAATAATGCTGGCGTCCGAAATTCTCCTTCTAATGGCCACTATTCGCCTTATACCCGCGTGTATGCTCACATACCATGGTATGTGATGTGATCAACCTCGTAACTTGGCGAACAAAGATGTCGATTAATATCGCTGGATGGACGCTTAGAGAGGCATGAAAATTCAAGATTTCCCTTTCCTAGAAGCAGGGTTATCAGCTTCCTATAGCTACAACCTCCGATATATACGCGCTATCAATAGAGAATTGAAAACATGACAATCGAATTGCCTCAGAAAGCTAAAGTCGTCATTGTTGGCGGCGGTATTTTGGGCTGCAGTGTTGCCTACCACCTGACCAAATTAGGCTGGAAAGACGTTCTGTTACTCGAGAAGGAACAACTAACCAGTGGCACCACCTGGCATGCTGCCGGCCTGATTGTATCTGGACTCCTCAACGACGAAACAAGCGCTGAGATTTTTACCTACAGTCGAGACCTATACGCTCACCTGGAAGAACAGACAGGGGTATCGACCGGTTTCAAACCTGTTGGCTATCTGCAAGTTGCTAGCAACAAGGAGCGACTTGAGGAAATGCGTCGTTCTGCCTCTTTCATGCGTAACTTTGGAATTGACTGTAATGAAATAAGCGTGGAAGAGGCCAGCGCCTACTGGCCGAATGCGCAAATGGACGACGTTATCGCCGCGTTCTACACCGCAGAGGATGGACGCGTAAACCCTGTCGACGCTACCATGTCTTTGGCCAAGGGGGCGCGCATGGCCGGCGCCACTATCCTTGAAGGCATTGAAGTCACTGACGTACTCACCGAGGAGCGGCATGTAACAGGTGTTGTCACCTCACAGGGTCCCATCCAGGCGGAATATGTTGTCAACTGCGCTGGTATGTGGGCCCGGCAGTTTGGTGAACTTTCTGGGGTCACACTTCCTCTGCAAGCGGCCGAACACTATTACCTGATTACGGAAGATTTGCCCGATATATCATCCGATGCGCCAGTCTTGGAGGATCCCGATCGTTATGCCTACTATCGCGAGGAAGTGGGGGGGTTGATGATCGGCCTGTTTGAGCCAGTGGCTAAGCCATGGAACCTTGAGCGAATCCCTGATAACTTCTGCTTCGGGGAGATTGATCCTGACTGGGAGCGCATGATTCCCTTCCTAGAGCACGCGTACGAACGGGTACCCGAAATCAGAAACCTGGGTATCAGGAAGTTCTTCTGTGGCCCCGAGAGCTTTACGCCGGACCTAGCACCGCTGGTTGGCGAGGCCCCGGAGCTGCGCAACTACTTCGTCGCATGCGGCATGAATTCATTGGGCATTCTGTCTGCAGGCGGTATTGGACGCTTACTCGCACAGTGGATTGTGGATGGTCGCCCCGATGTGGATGTTACTGCCATCAACGTCAATCGCTTCCATAGTTGCCAGGCAAACCAACGTTACCTCGGTGACCGCTTGGTCGAGGTGCTTGGCAAGATGTATGAGCCCCATTACCCGAATCTAGGAATGAAAACCGCACGCAATGTTAAGCGATCAATCCTACACGAACGGCTCGTCGAAGCTGGCGCTCACTTTGTCGAAAGCGCCGCTTGGGAAATCGCCGACTGGTATGCGCCACAGGGGGAAAGCGCCAAAATCGATAACTATAGCTGGGGCAGACAGCACTGGTTCCCGTTTCATAAGGCCGAGCACGAGGCATGCCGTGAGAATGTGACAATCATGGATATGTCCTTTATGACTAAGTTTCTCGTGCGGGGCAGAGATGCAGAACGACTATTGAACCAGCTCTGCTGTAATGACATTGCTGTGCCCCCAGGTAGAATTGTCTACACGCAGTGGACGAATGAGGCCGGTGGCATCGAGGCAGACCTGACAGTGACACGTCTCGCTGACGACAAGTTCATGGTGATCTGTTCTGACACAGCGCACGGCCATGTGGCGATGTGGATGGAACGCAATATGTCCCAAGAAGACCATGTATTCGTCACTGACGTTACATCCTCGTATGCCCAATTGAACATTCACGGCCCAAAGTCGAGGGAATTACTTTCGGCGTTGACCACGTCCGACATGAGCGACAAAGCTTTCCCATACCTTCATGGGAAGGAGATCGATATCGACTATGCGAATCTGCTCGCCATCCGAGTCACCTACGTCGGCGAACTCGGCTGGGAACTCTACATACCCACCGAGCACGCCTTTCAGGTATACGATCGAATAATCGAGGAAGGGAAGCGCTTTGGATTACAACATGCCGGCCTGCAAACCCTTAACAGCCTGAGGCTGGAAAAAGGCTATCGCGATTACGGCCATGACATCGATAACATGGATACTCCTTTGGAAGCCGGACTCGGCTTCGCGGTAAAGTTGGAAAAAGAAGGCGGATTCATAGGCCGCGACGCGCTTGCAAAGCAGAAAGAAGCCGGTGGTCTGAAGCGGCGCCTACTTCAGTTCAAGCTCGTCGACCCGGAGCCTCTGATGTATCACGCCGAGCCGATTTTTCGCCATGGTGAGCCGGTCGGCTACATACGGGCCGCGGCGTATGGATTCACCGTCGGTGGCGCAGTTGGCCTGGGTTTCGTAGAGTCCGAAGAAGTGATTACCCCGGACCATGTTCGCAACGACCAATGGGAAATAGAAATCGCTGGCAAGCGATACGAAGCTGAAGCCTCACTAAGGCCGATGTTGGACCCTGACATGTCGCGGATTAAGTGTTAACAACACGAAACGCAATGTCACCATTCACACGCTGTTCTCGGCTCGGTACTGGCTGGGCGTCATACCCGACCAACGCTTGAACGCAGCCCTGAAGCACCGCGAATCAGCATACCCGAGTTGATCAGCAATGCTGCTTGTCGTTAGCACCGTGGTGGTCAGAAGACGACAGGCATCACGATGCCGGCAATCATCAACAATTGCCTGATAGCTCATTCCCGCAGCCTGCAACTGGCGGCGTAAGGTGCGGGAACTGCGATTAAAGCGATCAGCTACAAACTCGAGCGACGGCGTATTTCCTTCGCCTGACTGAATACAGTTACGCACTGCCGCCACTAATCCACGCGTACCTGTGCGCTTCTCCGTCATTCTGCGACAAACATCCCTGAATAGCTCACGATTTTCGGGCTGGCTATGGGGAAGCGCCCGGTTCAGCACGGAGCGGGAAACCAGTATTTTATCTCGCCGCTGACCGAACCGCACCGGGCAATTATAATGCTCTTGGTAGGCGGTTTCTAACGAACTTGAGGGTCGTTGTATAAGGTGAACTGCCTCGAAAGACACGCCTCCACCCGCAAGCTCATTGAACAGGGTCTGGATAGAAGCGAAGGTGCTGTCAATCTCAAGAGCACAGGCTTCAGCGCTGCTTCCCATCGGGAAGACAGTAAGACTTCGACATACCACACCCCGCTCTTCCTCAAGAAGCAGCTGTCCGTGGGAAGCCCAACTTACAAGTGGAGCAAAATCATTGAGCAGTTGAAGAGCTTCATCGAGATTCATAGCAGCCATTAGAGCACATCCCAACACGCCGTAATTCGGCAGTGTGAGTTTACGCCCAATTCGCAGACCCAATATAGGATCTTCGTTATGGCCAGCAACAGCCTCAAACAACGCGGACTCCTGTGCGAGCGTGAGTCGATGCCCTATCTGTTCAATGTCATCTAGAGTCACGCCAGTATCAAAAAATAGGGCATCGGGGTCGACACCCTGATTCGTGACGAGATCGCGTACTATAAGTTTGAGCTCATAGCTGTTAATGAGTTCTTCGTTGACGGCGTTGTCCAATAGTTTGTATCCACAATCCACACAGTGCATTGCATCAAACTTAATAAATCTCTCATGTTTCCAGCAAATGAAGTTACTGTGAATTGTTGTAGTATCAAAAAAATAGACGAATTGGCACGATTGCAATTCTCAACGACATTCGGCTGTTCATAAAATTCTCGATGCAACTCATTAACTTGTCCAATCTTTCTTAATGAGCTTTGTCTTCAGACTCAACGCGCGCTCGAATTTTCCGCACCTCAGAATGAACAAGATACCGATGTGTTGGATTGGTTGAAAAGCCTGGGCAATGTCTACCAGCCATAGTGCAGCTCAATACCCCAGGTTCGCTGTTTTCCAGGAACGAGGCTCACAGCGCCTATGCCGTTGATACTGGCTATACCAGCTCCGAAGTATTGCTCATCCGTCAGGTTATTCACGTAAGCTGCGATCTCCAGACCCTCAAAAGCCTCAGGCTGAACAGCCACTCGTAGATTCAAGAAATCGAATGAATCCAAATAGGCCTGGTCTGTAGCGGCGGCCGCAGAATCCAACCCGATGAATTGTGAGCCTATATAGTAGTAGCTGAGCCGAGGTGTGACTGAGCCCAGACTTGTGGCCCACTCGTATTGAGCCGTTAGTGAAAAGCTCTGTTCCGGCGTATAGGCAAAATCTTCGCTGCTGCGATCAATATCAAACGTAGTGCCGTCGGGGTTAACACCTTCATCAACAAATTCGTCGTATTCCGCATTGATGTAACTTGCGGTGGCCGCCAGGAACCATCCATCCGCCGGAATTACAGTGAACTCGAGCTCTGCGCCCCAGATGGTTGCCTCGCCCGCGTTAGTGGTACCGTTCAGCGTAATAGGGGGTAATGTGGGGTCTTCGCGAGGGAACACTCGCGTGACAGTAATTTGTATATCTTCATAGTCGGAGTAATAGAATGAACCATTAATCCTTGCGCGCTGTCCCCACAGTTCCAGCTTGTAACCCAGTTCATAGCTCCACAGGTTCTCCGGATCAAACGCGAGGAAATCATCACCAAATGGGGAAAATCCGCCGGCTTTAAAGCCGTTACTGGCACTTGCGTAGATCATGCCACCATCAAACACATCATTGCTCCAGCTGTCGGGTGTGAACATCGTGAGAGTTAGGGATGGGCTGAACTCATTCCAATCGTCCTTTCCGCCGCGGATTGGGTTAGTGGGGTGCGGAACAACATCGTGAATATACGTTTCAAGGGCATCGAAAGCCTCGCGAGAAATCCGATTTCCCACCGGGAAAGCATCTGCCGCGGCATAATTTGCCTGCTCAGCCTGCTTTTCTTCATAGGTATAGCGGCCACCGAGCGTCAGCTGCCAATGATCCGACAGATCGATGATTGCCTGCCCAAACAGTGCGAAAGATGTGTTTTCGAAATCTCTTATAGCGGCTTCACGGAAACCGATACTGGCGGGCAGTAGTGAGACTTCGCCGTTGCCCAGGTCGATACCAAGGAATCCACCTGGACCAAGTAGTTGGCTAAAAGGTGAATCGTTAATCTCTTCATGTGAATAAAATAATCCTACCGTGTACGATAGCTTTTCGTCAAAAGCGTCTCCCAATAATTGCAACTCTTGAGAGAAAAAGCGGCGGCTCTCGTTATTCGCATCAATCCCATTGGCATTCAATTGCCTGTTCGGTTCGGCTTGATTGCTTAATGTAAACAGGTTTGTGGCATCCACATCGTTGTCAGCAGTAGACATGTCATCTTGATATAAATAGCCGGTGATGCTCTTGATAGTGACCGTCTCCAATTCCCAAGCCATGGTTAAACCAGCTAGCATGTTAGAGATTTTGTAAGGCAGGGGGCTACGATCAAAAAGAACTTTTTCGTCATCAATAAGTTCTTCGCTTTCAGCACACAGCTCATTGAACGGCGTAGCTACCCCCGGCGCGGTAAAGTTTTGCAGTGGCGCGCTTGTCGCCTGGATACAATTTGCCGGTGCGGTGTTCTCATCGACGTCACCAAAGAACAGTAGTAGGTCACCAACAAATGATTCATTTGGCTCATAGCGCAACTGAGCCAGCACAGACTGCCTGTCAACATCCCCGAAATCTGTTCCGGTGCGGGCATCCTCGCGGTAACCATCCTCTTTACGATAATCTAATTGCAGACCACCATAAAGCGTGTCCGTCACTAGCGGTCCACTAAAGCCCGCTCGAAAGTTGCTACGACCTAGATCGCCAATATTGGCACTTGCAAAGCCCTCGTTCTCCTGTCCAGGTTTTTTGGTAGTTAACAGTAATGCGCCACCGGCCGTATTTTTGCCGAATAAAGTACCTTGAGGGCCACGCAACACTTGCACAGATTCGACGTCCAGCACGTCAACGAGCTGGGTATCGTTGCGGGGTACGTAAATGGAATCCACGTATACACCCACGCCCGGTTCGGCTTGAACACCGGGTGAGCGCGTACCAACGCCGCGAATATTCAAATCAGCCGTTTTGCGACCTTCCCTGCGAGACAGGCCAGGCACATTGCGGGTTAGATCACTGACGTTGTTGATTTGAGCGGCTCGCAGAGCTTCGCCCGTAAAGGCTGAAACAGCAATAGGTGTATCCTGAAGGGTTTCTTCCCGCTTCCTTGCGGTTACTACCACTTCCTCTAAAACCATTTGAGCATGCGCGGCTGTGGGTAAACCCACCGCAAGCCACGGCAAAGTCAGTGCAATTGCCAGTGCCGGACCTTTTTTCTGAAACGTGGATAGAATGTATTTCATGTGATGAGTACTCCAGAGGTCGAATATATTATTTCCATCTTGAATAGCTTCATTGCGCTGGCCCATACCAAATTGCCGAACTGATCGCGCGTTCCTGAATACTGCTAGGCTTCGGCGCTTCCATTCCCAATAGTTTGGCGTCGAATGTGGTTGACTTAGGCGTCGGAATTTCGATGACCCTAGCGTAGTAAAAAGCGTCCAGCGCTGCGTTGAAGTTTGGGTCGCGCCAGGCGGCCGTTAACTGTGGCGTGCCAATGTTATTGCGATACGTCGCTTGTTTCACGTTGACGGTGTTACCTACGGGCTGCAAAGTGCCATCAGAGTTGAATCGACTTTTGTCATCCGCCGCAACATTATAAATCCGTTCATGACTTATGCCGTCTTTATCAACCCAGCCTTTAATAATCTGAATACGATCCAGATTGGCACCGATCGGATCTTTTTGCGCCATCACCAGGAACAGCGGAGAGGAATTTTCACCGGTACCGCGCAGCTCACCACCCATCGGCACGCCACCTTGATACACCTTCTGCAAGCCGTCCGAGTCGCTAAGATCAGCTTCCTGCAAATTCCAGCCGGCAAAAAATCGTAAGGATATACGCGGCCCTGAAGTGGAATAAGTCTCCTTGCGGCGCATAGCATCGAACAGGCTGGCGCGAGTATTCTCTTCAGCCCAAACAGCCGCAAGGCCCATCGCGAACCACTGCTTGCCGCGGTTCTCATCGTCTGGTACCAAAGTGCTAAGCCCCATTCGGATACCGGCACTACCGTCCAATATTGGTAGCTTGCCATGGTAGTTATCTTCTTCCACGGAGGAGCTGCTGTTGTGGCCATCACTGCTGCCAATAAAACCGAAGCGATAGGGATTCAAGCTGGCACGATGCGACAATTCCAGGCCGGCGCGCAAGGCATCGCGTACATAACCGCCCGCGTTCTTTTGAGAACCGCCTGAGACTTTCATTGGCACATCGTAGATTCCAAAGCCTGCAAATTCGTCTTTTGGGGATAGCTCGGGATGGGTTTCCGATGCGCCTTTTACTTGAAGAATTTCGCTGATGGGCTCATTGCGCATGCGCTGTGTGGCGTATTCTGAATTTATGGCTTCACCATTGAAGGTCACATCGTCATACATCAGGCCATTACTGGCATTGCCGTTGTGCGGAATGGCAAGACTATCAATGCCCTCTTCTCTTTGCGCGTCAAGAACGTCCCACAAGTCTTCAGGATTGACCGAGTCCACTGAGCTATAGAGCCTTTCGGGTACGTTACCAGATCGGAAGATCACGTTGCGATGCAGGTTTTGCGCATCCGGCATTGAAGTCCATTCATAACCTATGAACGTAGTGAAGCTGCCGGGTACATTGTGGCGTTCTGCGGCGTCAATAATTTGCTGCCAGGCGTCTCGATTAACGGATTCCAATCCCGGAATACCAAACTGCTCTCTCTTCTTCTCCTCGCTGGAGACCCGAAGCACTGCGGTGCGAAAAAACTCCCAGGTGATATTCAGCGGTCGGCCGCCCTGTACCGCGGCTCGGATGGCATTGTCTTCAACCTGCTCTCCAGCGAGGTGCCTCGCTACGCCCAGGTACTCTGCGTGATCGGTTACTGCACCAAAATCCAACGGACGTTTGGCACGAATGGAATAGCCAAGGCCGTGTTCAATGGTGTCACCTTTCATATACCGCCAGGCGTCTTCCGGCAAGGTACGTACGCCCATCGTGTAGGCATCAAACGACAGGCTACTGTGGACGTGTAGATCGCCCCAATACAGGTTTCTATCTGGATTAAACTCGGTAGTGCGCAGTACTGGCGCAGGCAGATCAGAGCTGTGCACCGCTCGAATACTCGGGTCATCAACCTTTGAACACGAAGCCATTGCGAGGGGCAGCAGCACCATCGCAAAGCGGACGCCGCAAAGATTCATATCGACCTCTCTTTCATCTGCAATCGACAGGCACGGAGGTACCATCAATGTTAGTTGTAATATTGATAGGTATCCTAACTATAATTCAGCAAAGAGTCAATGCGAAACTTGAGCGTTGCTATTTTTTGCGTATCTCGTGGTCTACATCGTCCACGAACATTTCCACTTTTCCCAACAATCGCATGTAACTTTTCAGCTCACGCTCGGTGACGTCATCCATGTACTCCTGTAGCTTCGCTCCATAGGCCGCCAGGCCTTCCAGGGCTTTACGTCCTTTTGCTTTCAGAACCAGGCGTTTGACCTTAGCGTTCTCCAGGGTCTGCCGCTTGGAGAGGTAAGCCTTCTTTTCCAGCTTATTGACGATGGGTGACAAGGTCGCCTTGGTGACACCCAGGATCTCCGAGAGCTCAGTAAGGTTGATTTCGGGGTGCTGTCCTACTTCTATAATGACTTCGACCTCCGACATGTACAGCAATTCACCAGTGCCGTAATCCCTGGGGTGCTTTCGACCCCAGAGCATCTTGTTAGTCAGCCGAAGAAGCTGCTCAGAGGCTTCAAGTTTGAGTTGCTCAAGGTGATCCACCGGCATCGTGCACCTTACTATCCAATATAAGTTTCGAGGTAATGCCCAAAGTATACAGACCAGTTGACAGTGATCAAATTATTTTGTTAGGCTACCTAACATTAGTGGAGCCCGCAAACCTTGTAGCAAAAAACACCATGTACAGTAAAGACGCTTTCCAAGGCAAAATCGTCGCAGTCACCGGGGCCGGTTCCGGCGTAGGACGGGCATTGGCCCGGCTTTACTCGCAAGCAGGTGCCTCAGTGGCGATTCTTGATATCGAGGATGAGCGTTTGGCCCAAACGGCGTCCGACCTGACCGACGAAGGCGCCAATGTGTTGAAGATTGTAGGTGATGTCTCCGACCCAAATTATTGCGCAAATGCGATCGATCAGGTGGTTAATCACTGTGGTGGCATTGACGTGCTGTGCAACGTAGCTGGCATCGTATCATTCCGGGCCATCGCTGACGTCGACCCGTCCTTCTGGCGTAAGCATTTCGCCGTTAACGTTGACGGCCCCTTCTTTTTGTCTCAAGCGGCCTTGCCCCACCTCACGAAAACGGGCGGCAATATTGTGAATGTTGCTTCATCAGCCGCATTGGTGGGTGAAGCTTTTCTGGTGCCCTACGCTGCCAGCAAGGCGGCCTTGGTGCACATGACCAAATCCATGGCGATGGAACTGGTCAACGAAAACGTGCGCATCAATGCTGTGGCGCCAGGTGCTATCGACACTAATATAATGGCCGGACAAACTTTTCCTGACAATATCGATTTTGACCTTGTCAGTCGATACACGGGGCTTCGTGCCGCGTCAAGTCCAGAAGAGATTGCCGAGTTTATCGCGTATATCTCATCGCCGATGGCCAGTTCTATTCATGGAGCTTGCCTGTCAATCGACGGCGGCATTACGGCCGGCTAATCACGCAAATCAGAGGAACCTGGTTATGAAAGTATTGCTAACAGGTCCCAGCGGCAGGGTTGGCTACACTACCTTTAGCAGATTGTTAGGCGCGGGGCACGAGGTTCGTTGTTTCGATACGCGAAAGAACTTCCTGAGCCATCCGAGCGGCTTCAACGAGTCGATCGAACATTACTGGCGCAACAAGGGACATGAGTTTGAGTGGGTATGGGGCGACATTCGCAATGCCGATGACGTTCGGGCCGCCGTTGTCGATGACGTAGACGTGGTTATTCACCATGCCGCTATGACTTTGCCCTCCCACTGTGAAGAGGAATGGGAGTATTGCTGGGAGGTCAATTATTACGGGACCCTAAATGTGATAGCGGCCATACAACAGTCATCAAAGTCGCCTAAGCTCATATACTCTTCATCGGTGGCAAATTATGGCTTTCAGCTTGAGGGTTGTGACGCCTTTATTGAATCGGACCCGCAACCCTCTACCTGCACTTATGCCGCCACCAAAATTGCCTCCGAATTGGCGATTCGCAAATCAGGCATTAACTTCACGATTATGCGAATGGCATCTGCAATCGATTACCGCGCACCGCACCTGCTAATGATGTCTTCCGCCGACATGCAAGAACGAGCGGCGAAAGAAATGAAACTCAAAACGCCGACCTCGCCCGCACATTGGGTCTCAGTCGATGACGTGAACACGGCTTACCTCAACGCGATTGCCAACCCCGCATCCGATCATCAAACGTATAACATAGCTGGCCCAGAGGATTGTAGAACAAGCTTCAAATCCTTCCAGGATGAGCTGTCGATAGCCCTTGGCGCTAAGACATCATCCGACAGCGATTGGGGCAAAAAACCCTACCCGCAGCACTACTACGATATTTCTACAGCAGATGCTGTATTAGATTTTGCTCACACACCTCTCATAAAAATTCTTAAAAACATGACCGATGCGCTGGCCGATATTGGCGAGTTTTTAGAACTTTCTCAGCCGGACGCGTCCTGTTAGCGTGCTGGCCTAGGCGCGCTTGTCAAAGGTAATCGGCATCGCTTTAATGCCTTGAATAAAGTTGGACTTAAGGTATACGAGATCACCGGCCAGCTGTGGGTTATCCATTCGTGATAGTACTTCCTCCAGCATGACCCGCATTTCCATTTTGGCGAGATTCATGCCAAAGCAATTGTGCCTGCCGATTCCGAACGAACGGATATCGCGCTGCAGATCCTGCTGTTCGCTACGGTGCACATTAAAATGTTCTGGATCATCTTTAAAGACGGATTCATCTCTATTGGCTCCCGCGTAATAGATGATGATTTTATCGCCCTTTTTAATCGGCGCGTTACCAAGCTCCGGTGCAGAAATGTCTTCGGTTGCTGTGCGGCGCATGCAAATAAAGGGGGGGTTGTAACGCAGCATTTCATAAATGGCGTCATCGATTTTCTCAGGATGTTGCTGAAGGTAGCGATACTGTTCTGGATTCTCCATCAAATTTCGAAGCGCATGCGAAATGGTGGTACGGGTACTCTCATTACCCGCTGACAAGATCATCAATACAATCCAGGCAAAGGTTTCATCAGATACTGGTTGGCCATTTATAACGCCATTAAGCAGTTGGCTGCTCACATTTTTAGTCTCGGAGCCTCGCCATTTGTTTGCCAGTTCAAAGGCGTAGACCATCAAATCCGCTGCGGCCTGCTCTGCGGCCTCTTTGCCACCGGACACATCCGGGTCGTCCGAGAACATCATGGTATTGGTCCATCCGAAAAACTTGTCCCGATCACTGGCAGGTATGTCAAAGAACTCCAAAATCATCAGCAGTGGAAGTTCGGCGGCTACCTCGGTTACAAACTCACAAGCGCCTTTGTCGATCACACGATCAACAATTTCTTTCGCGTAGCGTCTTGCCCGTGGTTCGTAAGAAGCAACCGCTGCTGGCGTGAAATGATCCCGAATCAGTCGACGATAATCGAGGTTTTCGGGTGGATCCAGATTTATAAACATGCGGGACTGAATGTTGTCGACTATCTCCTGCTCCATTTCCATGGGTATGGCGCTGCGCATTCGCGACGAAAACAAGGCATTGTTTTTTGATACAAAGTCGACGGCTGCGTGTTGCGTGACTGCCCAGTATGGAATACCCGTCGAAGGGTCTTCTATTTTGACAGCGGGTCCCGCTGCACGAATGGACGCCACTGCCTTGCTGTCATAGCCTTGGCCCAGAAATTGAGGGTCCATAATATTTGCATAGGGGCATTCAGCCATTGTTTTCTCCTTTACGGGCAATAAGAGTTGAATAATTGATTGAGTCGTTCACTCATTTTATCCACAGCCTCCTTCGGGCTGAGCCGATCTTTTCTGCACCGCAGATTTTGCGGCACATGGCGGATGCGGCGCCCAAAAAAAACTCGCTTTTTGGTTCAATCAAGGCCAGGTTGCCACTCGACATAATGCAATCAATCCTGATTAATCGCATCATTACGGTACTTGCGAAATTCTTCGATGGAACGAACTGCGCCCTTATGGCCTATCTCCGGCCATACTCGTTGCGCGAGGCCAAGCATCTTTGCATAAAACGGAAACACTATTTTGCGTGGCGTTTGGGACAACCCTGCCACAATGATGCGCGCCGCCCGCTCTGCCGGCATTAGCGCTGGCAAACCCTTAAGCACGGTTTCTGCATTGGTGCCTCGTGTCTTGGCTTTGCTCAGCATGTCTGAGCTAACATTGCCCGGGCAGATTGTCTTGAACACCACGCCGTGAGCTTCGGCCTCGCCAGCAACCGAAGCGGTAAGCCCGACCACCCCGTGTTTGCTGCCCGAGTATGCCGCCATAGTACCCACCGGAATCAAGCCGCCACTGGATGCCATATTGGCGATCATGCCATGTCCCTGCGCCTTCATGATGCGATAGGCATACAGTGTTCCCAGTGCGACCGCTTTCATGTTCACGTCGATCAAAGTTTCAAGGAACGTGTCGTCCATCTCGAGAAACTCGCCCACATACATAATTCCGGCGTTATTGATAACCAGATCCAGACTGCCGTGTTCCTCAGCGACCTGTTTGAACACCCGCTCCAACGCCAACTTTTCCGTGACATCAAGAGCAGCCGCTTCCGCACGACCACCGGCGGCACGAATGGCGTCTACTACGTCTTGCGCTTCCTGTTCGTACAACGCTGTCACGTATACTACTGCTCCCGCACGCGCAAGCTCCATACTGACGGCTCGACCTATGCCAGTACCGGCACCGGTAATGACCGCGCTTTTCCCAGCCCATCTGCTCATTATGATGATTCTCCTAGGTAAGCGATCTGCCGAATCTGGACGCACTTACTCATTGTTTACCTCTGCTAAGCGGTGATTCCTATCAGATCGTCCCGTTGCCCTATCAATACGTTGGCGCAATAGCCAAAATCAACCGGTAAGTTAACACCGCTGACAAAACCAGCCAGCTTACTGTTCAGCAACACCAGCGGCTCACCCATCTCCACGCTGGTGGCATAGCGACCATTAGAGGGCAAGAATAAATCAATGGCCTCATCGGGTATCTGGCCCTGGTCTTTTAGCTGATCCATAAACGCACTGGCGGTTGGCGAGGGTGAAATACAGTTAATACGAATATTCCGCGCCGCGAGCTCTGAGGCCTTCTGCATCGTGTACACAATGAGACATTGCTTAGAAAAACCGTAGCCGTCCGCACAGGCTTCGGGATTCGATGCCATCCACGCTGTTGCTGCCTGCTGCGAATTGTCCTCCGCCAAAAACGCCTTTACCTGTTCCAATTTTGCACGCCAGGCCATACCCGCCGTGGACGCTATGGAGGCAATTGCGCCGCCCTCCGAAAGACGCGGAATCAGCGCGTCGGTGAGATAACGCAGGCCTACAAAGTTAATCAGTACAGTGTCCTCTGCTGTGAAAGGCGGACTCGGCACGCCAGCACAATTAAATAAGGCATGGACTTGCTCCGGAAGTACATCGACCGCCGCGTCGATAGAGCGCATATTCTTCATATCCACTTCTAGCGCCGAGAAAACAGGCGCACTGATCGGCGCAATGTCGAGCGCATGAACCTCGGCACCAAGCTCAACCAATAGCTGTGCGGCGGCTTGTCCCATACCTGATGCTGCACCAGTGATGACGACTTTTTTACCTCGGTATCCTAGAACATCGTGAATCATCTCTGTGCCTCAGTTCGAGTGTTTTAGTGTCCAATTTTTGGCGTGGGAATATTCGGGCGCAGCTCCAGCAGGTCTACTGCGACGCCCTTGGGCTGCATCAGGGCGTAGACGACGGCCTCGCCTACGTGCCCTGCACTCATTCCAATATCCATGTGGGTGCCTCGATGAGCCCACGCCCTCAAGCCCGCACTGAGCGCCTCAGCATTCCAGCCGGCGCTGAAGTTGGTCCCAGCCATTCCCGGCCGAATGCAGGAGACTCCGATGCCATCGTGCTGAAGCTCAGCCCTGAGGTCCCGTGAAAAGCGTTCCACAGCGGCTTTGGTCGCCGCATAAATCGACAAGTGGCTCATCTCGTCGTAATGGTGCGCGGAAGCAGAAGAGATATTGATAATGCGAGGGTTGTCACCACCGCGCAGCAAAGGAACCGACGCCTGACAACAAAATACGGTGCCTATGAAGTTGGTATGCACCTGCATCAGCACTTCCGCTTCCACCAGGTTTTCCACGGTATTGGGTCGGGCAATGCCAGCGTTATTGATCAGGCCATCTACGCGCCCATAATGTGAGTTGATGGCGTCGAATGCCGAGCCGATGTCGTCTACGTGCATCACGTTTGCTGTCACCCCGAACGCGTCATCAGAACCCAGCTCTGCCACCGCCCGATCCAGATCCTCTTGATTTCGCGACAATAGACCGACACGTGCTCCCGATGCCACTAGGGTCTTGGCGATGGCCAGACCGAAGCCCTTGGAACCGCCGGTAACGATATACACATTGTCTTTCAAGGCGCTGCTCATACCGCGATGGCTATAGTCTTGGTTTCAAGGTATTCCTCGAAACCCTCCAAGCCCATTTCCCTACCGATACCGCTCTGCTTATAACCACCGAAGGGCGCATCAGCGGCGTAAAAATTGCCACCATTGACATTAATAGTCCCGGTGCGAATACGCCGAGCTACGGCCAGTGCTCTTTCCTCACTGGCAGACCAGACGCTTCCCGATAGGCCAAAATCGGAGTCGTTTGCGATTTTAACGGCATCATCGTCGCCGTCATGGGCAATAACGCACAGCACTGGGCCGAAAATTTCTTCTTGTGCAATCGCCATGTCATTGTTGACATCAACAAACACAGTAGGCTCAACGTAGAAGCCTTTCTTGAGATTTGCCGGGCTGCCGCCGCCCAGCAACAAACGAGCGCCTTCCTTCTTACCTTTGTCTATGTAAGAGAGTACGCGTTCGCGTTGACGCGCATTGACTTGCGGTCCCATGATTTCGCTTTCAGAGCTCGGGTCACCATAGGTGATAAACCCAAAATAGGTTTTCAGCAATGCCTCCACCTCGGCCTGCTTATCACGAGGTACCAACAGGCGTGTATTGAGCGCACAGCCTTGACCCGCATGAAAGCACACTGCTAACGTACTGAGTAAGCTGCTACTGAGATCGGCGTCGTCCAGAACGATGTTGGCTGACTTACCGCCCAATTCAAGAAAGACTCTTTTTACCGTTTCTGAAGCACGGGCCATGATGTGTTTACCCACTGCGGTCGAACCGGTGAAGGACACCATATCGACCCGCGAATCAACCACCAGTTGCTCACCTGTGGTCACTGGGTCTTTAGAGGTGATTACATTGAATACTCCTGCGGGGATTTCGGTATGCTCCTTCACGATTCGACCCAGAGTAATCGCCGACCACGGCGTGTCAGGCGCTGCCTTCAAAACCACAGTGCATCCGGCGGCTAAGGCTGGCACACACTTAGCCAAGTTGATTTGCAAGGGTACGTTCCAAGGCGTAATAGCCGCTACTACGCCTATGGCCTCTTTTTCCACCAGACGCCGGCTGGTGCCCCCCATGATGTGGTAGTTTCCGATGTCTCGGCTCCATGGATAGTTGGGCAATTGTTCCAGGGTGTAGTCAATAAACCCGATGGGCACTTCACATTGAGGACCGGTCGCTCCGCAGATACCCATGGGCGCACCGGTCTCGGCAGCAATTTGCTGCTTAAAATCGTCCATCTCAGCCAATAAACCCTGCTTGAGTTGTTGCAAGCACTTTAGGCGAAAGTCGTGATTGCTTGACCAGTCTGTTTCATCGAAGGCGCGGCGCGCCGCCGTAATAGCCCGCTCCATGTCTTCCGTGCCCGCATCGGCCACCTCGCCTATCACCGCTTCCGTGGCAGGATTGATGTTCTGGTAGGTTTTTCCACTGGCCGCGGGAACCATTTCGCCATCAATTAACAATCGTGTTTCTGGATTCACGTATTAACTCCTCTCGAGTCTCATTAGTCGGTCGGACGGGATTCATCGAGGGCTAAGAAAACGTCGAGAATACGGTCTCGGACGTAGTTGGCTGTGGGTAGAGTCACGTTGTGGCCAGCGGCCGTATCGAGCGCGCACTGCAGATCTTTCTCGCCTAGCCTGCCCATTGCACCGAAATACTCGTCCATCTGCTCAGTAGAGCTGCTGCGTACAAGGCCATTGCGGCCCGCCACAAAGCTGTGCATTTGCTCGTTAACAACGCCATTATGAAGTCCGACCTCACGCAGCATGTCAATCGATAAGCCGCAGGCCTCAGCCAATCGAGTCGCCTCAGCCATCACTACAAATTCGGTGTATTGGATGAAGTTATTACATAACTTCAGTGCAATACCGGCACCGAGATCGCCCGCATGAATCACCCTTTCAGCCGAGGTATCAAATACCGAGCGGCTACGCGCTACCAGATCAGCATCACCGCCAACCATATAGCACAAGGCACCGTCGGCCGCCTTATGGGCACCACCAGTAATCGGCGCATCGATCAGGTAAATACCAAGTTCCGTGGCCTCCTTGGCCCACTTGAGCAGACTGGCCTGATTCACCGTACTGTGAATCGCCACCAGTGTATCTTTTTGCGCAGACGCAAAAATGCCTTCATCGCCATACAGCAGCGCTTCCACTTGCTGCTCATCCCGCACACAAATGCCAATGTGTTTGCACAGATTGGCAAGTTCCGCGACAGAACCACAGCCAATTGCGCCCTTCTCGACCAACTCGTCCACGGCAGGTTGGTACACATCGAATACATGTGCAGTGTAAGGCTCGGCAATCAGTCTTACCGCGCAAGGCTTACCAATATTGCCTAACCCTATGTAGCCCACATTGATTGGCGTGAACATCACCCACTCCTCTGCTTCTGTGCGACGCATAGTAGGAATATTTTAAATATATGTCAATTAAATTGACTATTAGTCAATCTTACTTTACATTAAACCAATGAATAGCAGCCGCAATGATCCGTTCAGCTTTGAGGTGCAGCATCGGTACCGAGACAACTTCGCCCGCCATTTCCTGGGCGTGACTCTGTATTTGCAGGCAGAAATCATGAACGCGTTGACCGTAAAACACGGCCATAGCCAGTTGCGACTCAACTTCGAACCGTATATTTCCGTCGCTGGCGACAGAGGCGCACGCTTATCGGATATCGCCCATATTCTCGGCATTTCCCGTCAGGCGGCTATGCAGACCGCCAATCGGATCGAGAGCATCGGCTACCTGCGGCGTGAAACGGACCCTACCGATGGCCGAGCAAAACTGCTGGTGCCAACGCCGCGGGGTAAAGCACTGATGGTCGAAGGCACTCGAGAGGCACTTCACGTCCAGAGTCGATTCGACGCCATTGTGGGTCAGCCGGCAATACGGCAGGCCCTCAGCGCTCTGCTCATGCTGCATCGCGAGTTGAACTTGCTGTTCCCGACCGAGGACGCATCTCAGCTGCACCTAGCGGCACTGATGCCGCGCATGGCTGATTACATTAGCGAACGGCTGCAAACACTCACGATGGCGAAGGGACATCCGCAGCTGAAGCGTAGCTTTGGTCAAGTGCTGATGTACATTGGCCCGGAGGGCGGTCAAATCCAACAGATGGCCAATGCTCAGGACCTGAGCAAGCAGGCGATCAGTGTTATAGCCAGCGAATTGAAAGACTGCGGGTATCTGCAACGCCGGCCAGACCCCGAGGACGCTCGCCAATTGGTGCTTCAATTCACAGAATTGGGCAAGCAGCTGATCAGCGACTCGGTAGAGTCTGTCGATGAGCTCATGGCTGAATTCACGGCCGTTATTGGTGCTGAAGCGATGGACGAATTAATCCAAGTGTCGGCTCGCATATACCGCACTCTTCGCCTTGATGAAGAGGTGTTTGGATACACCGAGAGCAATGATATCAACGTGATTGCCCGACAATTAAATCGTCAATTGGGGGAAGCTGGTGCCAAGCAGTTGGCGCATCTGCTGCTGTCGGGCGATCCCTATATCTAACAGGTAAACTGAATGAACACGCAAACTCGTCGCCAGCGCGGCGAAGAGAAAATGAACGATGTGTACGCGGGCGACGTAGTCGTACCTCCTGAGGGCTACCACTTCACCGATATTATGCTGGAGACACTGTTCGCTGAAGTATGGACTCGCGAAACATTGTCCATGCGCGACAAACGCATTGTATTACTAGGAATGATCGCCGCCCAAGGTGAGCAAAAGACGTTCAAAATCCAGACCAAAGCCGGCATCAAGAACGGCGAACTGTCTGCCGTCGACATCCGTGAATTGCACCTGTTTATTGCCCAGTACTGTGGGTATCCAAGAGCAGCGTCGCTTCTAGGCCCGATGGAGGAAGCCATCGCCGAAGCGCAAAAAGATCTCGAAAAGGGAGAATGAGCATGGAACTTACCTATGATTGGATGAGCGGCTTGATCACTGTCGCGCTCATCATTGGACTGATTTCTTTGGGTTACCAGATTGTATTTCGTATCCCCGCAATCGCAAAGACACGGAAAATTAATAACGAACAGAACAAAGACAAGTGGCGAAACAAAGGCCACAAGTACCAGCACCGCGTAAAGTCCAGCCAACAAATTGGCCTGGGTTTTACCTTGTTTTTCTATCTACTTGTACTTCCTTTTATTGTTACCACTGAAGCCCAGAGCGTCTGGGCCGTTCTGCTGGATGTCGTTCTCATCCTCATGGTCTACGATTTCTTCTACTACGTAACCCATCGCTTCCTTTTTCATGGCCAGGGTTACTTTCGCCGAGTACACGCAGTTCATCACCAAGCAAGGAGCCGAGTCAGCTCAATCGACTCACACCTTCTCCATCCTTGGGAGATATTTATCGGCATCGCCCTCTTCTACGTGGTCACAGTGTCGATGGCGCTGATTCAAGGTCATCCGTTCCACGTTTCTACGATCGTTATTACCACAATTATATATACCCAAATTAACCAGATGAACCACTGTCGCATTGACCTCGACGGGGCGCCATGGGAAGCCATTAATTGGATCGCAATGAAGCACGATGCGCACCACCTGGACATGCACAAAGGCAATTTCGCGACCATTACCTTGCTCTACGACTGGTTGTTTGGAACGTTGGAAACGCACCCAATGGAACTGGAAGCCCAGTAAATGTTGCGCGCTAGGAAACGGGCGCTTTTCTCGATGACCACGACAAAGCACCACTTAGAGAATCGATGCCAGAAGATGAACCGGAGCATATTGCAATGAATCGTCAGTGGCAGTTCAAACATTTTCCTCAACCTGGAGAGCCGCTGTCTGGCTGCTTTGACTACGTGGAGAGTCACAAACCACAGCTTGCGGACGGCCAATTTCTTGTAAAAACCCGCACGTTTTCGATCGAGCCTGCCATGGTTCCTTGGATGATGTCATTGGCTGACTATATGGTTCCGCAGGAGCCAGGGGCCCCTATGCTTTCCTGGGCAATGGGAGAAGTGGTTGAGTCGCGCCACTCGAAGTATGTGATAGGAGAACGTGTTACCGGAGTATTTGGCTGGCAGGACTACTGTGTCGCCAACGGTACTGACATTAACAACGACATCATTGAGAAAGTCGACCCTACAGTCAGTGATGAAGACGCCGTCAGCGTGCTCTGGATCAGCGGCCTTACAGCGATGATTGGTCTCTATGAGATTGGCAAACCGGTCATCGGTGACACCGCGCTGATATCCGGTGCGGCAGGCTCTGTGGGCCACTTAGTTGGGCAGTTCGCGAAACTTGCCGGTTGTCGTGTTGTTGGCATCGCCGGAAGTGAGGAAAAATGTCACTGGCTTAAAGACACTCTTCACTTTGATGATGCCATCAACTACAAGAAACAGGAATTGACCCCGGCCATTCAATCGGCTTGTCCTGGCGGGGTAGACCTGTTCTGGGACAATGTTGGAGGTCAAACACTGGACGCGGGCATTGCCTGCCTGGCGGCGAACGCAAGAGTCGTTATGTGCGGGTTTTTGTCCATCTATAGCGACTTTAGCCAGATACCACCCATGAATAATATCCTCGCAGTTGCGGGCAGTCGCGCAAACATGTCGGGCTTCATCGTTACCGACCACAAAGACAAATACAGCACCGCAAAGCAACGTATTCGGCAACTGTTGAACGCGGGCAGAGTTCTATCAGCTAAGACGGTATTGGAAGGGTTCGATCAACTGCCTCAGGCCTTGGACCATCTCTACGCTGGAAGGAATACCGGTAAGTTGATCGTAAAACAGATCGACTAAGTTCACTATTTCGAGAAACAGCATGCAACTGTCCAGAGCGCTTTTCGATGTCGGCATTCTCACCCAACAGCGAGAGGCCATGCTCGCCTTTTGGCACGACAAACTTGGATTAGCCATTACGCAGGAGCTGTATCCGGTAAATGGTGTTGCTCAGTACAAACTGGACCTCAAAGGCGCAGTACTAAAACTGAATTGCGTTGACGTGGATCTCCCTGCAAACAATCTTGACAATGGTTTGCGATTGCTGTTAATCGCCGACGGCCGGGTGGAGGCACCTAGGCAGCTGAAAGATCCTGACGGCAACCGCGTTTGTTTGATACCACCTGGTTATCGCGGCATTGATCGCTTTGCCGTGCATTTTTCGGTTTCAAATGAGAGAAGCTTCGATCACTTTTATGGCCACATTTGCCAGCTTCCCAAGATAGCCGACAGAACCTACGACTGCGCCGGCGCAGCTATCAGTTTCTCGTGGTCGCCCGACGTCCAAGCAAACGTCGACACCACTGGAATTGGTTACTACTACCTCACGTTTCAAGCTCTGGACGCGGCAGCAGAGCACAAAGCGCTCTGCGAAAGGGGCGCCGTGGAGGACCAGCCGGTCAGCGATAGCCACACAACAACCGGATCAATTATCTCATTTATTCTGGATCCGGACGGCAACAAGATAGAACTGTCTCAACGCGAAGACCTGGTTGAGACTTTTCACAATAACCGGCAATAGCATGAAAAAAGGAGGAAGCTATGGACGCATACAACCTGGCACAGGCCGCAGATTTTAGACACGAACGCGCCACAAAAGGGCAACTATCGGCTGGTGCCTTCGCCGGCATAGAGATTCTGGTGCTGACCACACTCGGTGTGGCAACGACCTACATGCTTTACGGTAGCTTTGACTGGCTTCACGTGATGCTGTCATTGTTCCTATCACTAAACCTGTTGATCTGCTTTTGGGAAATCTGCCTGTTCCTGCGCCGCGACTATATTGAAAAACGCAGAGATTTCTGGGCCGAGCGCCGCACGCAAACCAAGGTGCCGGTCGCCATCGAATACATGAGCACAGGTATTACTTTAAAGAACATGTTCTCGCCCACATTCTGGGCGGATATGTGGTCAACCTATGCACTGTATGACGGTTCATACGCCGATCGCCGAACCTACGGTTTCAATGCGGATGTTGGTAACGGTTTCACCACCCTTATCCCATCCATCATCTTGCACGTAGGGATTACTGTTCAGTTTCTGCCCGCCAGAGTTCTGGGGATTGTCGGCGTGATGATGTTTTGGCAATGGTTGTATTGCACCTGTGTTTACTGGGCCAGTTTCTTTGTGGCCGGACGGCACACGTTGATTTCAAAGAAAGAAATGAAGGTCTATATATGGGGCACTAATGGCCCATGGGCTTTCTTCTCGCTGTTTGGTCTCTACGCCAGCATTCGATTGGTGTTGGACGACAACTACAGCGTTTTAGGCATGTAATGCTCGGGGATCAGTGGTCCGATTAACCAACCAAGGAAATTCACCATGCAGAATCGATTTACCGTCAACGACAAGGTCGTCTTGATCACGGGCGGCAGTCGCGGTCTGGGGAAGGCCATGAGCATTCAATTGGCCGAGTGCGGGGCCAAAGTGGTCGTCGCTAGCCGAAAAATCGATGAATGCCAGAAAGTAGCCGAGCAAATACAGGCGCTGGGCGGCGAGGCACTGGCTTTGGCCTGCCACGTTGGCCATTGGGACAATCTGGAACAAGTGGTTGAGGCCGCATACAGTCACTACGGCAGAATTGACGTACTGGTTAACAATGCAGGGATGTCACCCTTAGCACCCTCTCTGCTGGAGACTAGCGAAGCGTTGTTCGACAAAATTATCGAGGTCAATCTGAAGGGTCCAACACGTCTGACGGCTCTGGTCGCCACGCGAATGGGCGAGCATGGCGGCGGTTCCATCATAAACATCAGTTCTCTCGCGTCGCTGAAACCCAACCCACTCACCACCGTCTACAGTGCGGCAAAAGCGGGCCTCAATGTACTAACGGCTGCAAGCGCCCAGGAATACGCATCGTTGGGCGTACGAGTAAATTGCGTTATTTGTGGCACTTTCGAAACTGATGCCACCGCAGCGCTACTGCAAAGTGATGACATGCTGCAGCATGTGGTGGAGCCTGTGGCGCTTAAGCGCATGGGTGATGCGAACGAAGTAGTTGGCGCCATCATCTACTTTGCGTCTGAAGCCTCTAGCTACACCACAGGTAGCTGCGTGACCGTTGACGGCGGTGTGCGTCCTTGACAAGCAAAAGCACCATGACTTTAGAGGAGTTTTGATATGGCGTGGGACTTTCAAACCGAGCCTGAGTTTCAGGCTAAGCTGGAATGGGCACGAGAGTTTATCGACAACAAGGTTAAACCACTGGATGTACTCTTTCCCGGGGAGCATGTGCTGTACGACAAATCCCATCCGATATATGAAGCGCTTATTTTCTCGCTTCAGGATGAGGTTAGGAGTCAAGGTCTTTGGGCATGCCACCTTCCGCCTGAACTGGGCGGCCAGGGTTACGGGCAGGTAAAGCTGGCCCTGCTGCAAGAGGTGTTGGGCCACGCCTTCTGGGCCATGGTTGTATTTGGTTGCCAGGCGCCTGATTCCGGTAATGCCGAAATCCTCGCCCATTACGGTACGGATGATCAGAAAGCAAAGTATCTACAACCTTTGTTAGATGGAAAAATCAGTTCCTGCTTTTCCATGACCGAACCCCAGGCAGGCGCTGATCCCAGCCTGTTCGAGTGCAAAGCGATACGTGATGGTGATGAATGGGTGATCAGCGGCGAAAAGTGGTATTCGTCCAGCAGCAATGTGGCCGCATTCAACATTGTCATTGCCATCACCAATCCGGACGTACCCATTTATGAAGGCGCCTCTGTGTTCCTCGTGCCCACTAACAGCGCAGGCCTGGAAATAGTACGCACTACAGGCAACTTCTCAGACAACACCACAACAGAGCCCGGCATTCATCCCTACCTTCGCTATAACGGCGTTCGTGTACCACTGCACAATATGCTGGGCGAGGAAGGCAAAGGGTTTATGTTAGCCCAAGTGCGACTCGCTGGCGGGCGACTCCACCATGCCATGCGTGCCGTGGGCACATGCCAACGCGCTCTGGACATGATGTGCGAGCGCGCGCTCTCACGGAAAACCCGCAAAGGCACACTCGCGCGCAATTCCGTGGTGCAAGAGCAAATTGCAGACACCTGGCTTAAGGTACAGAATTTTCGCATGCAGGTGTTGCACGCCGCCTGGGTCATGGACCACGAGGGTCCGCTGGCCCATACCACTCGCCTGCATGTGGCGGGTGTGAAAGCGGCCACGCCTGAGGTCGTGAAAGAGGTTACCTGGTCTGCCATGCACCTACACGGTAGTCTCGGCGTTTCTAACGAACTGCCTTTTGGCGCTATGTGGGACATGGCACCGGTTCTAGCTTGCGCCGACGGTCCAACCGAAGTACACAAGAACACCATGGCCAAAGAGATTTTAAGGCATTACAAAGGCGGAGATACACTCTGGCCCGCTGAGCATCTGCCAGCGCGATATCAGGCGGCCCAAAAACAGTATGCTGACGTACTGGATCGAATTTCAGCCCCAATTGGCGGCGCGTCATAATGAATGAGACAAGTCCACGTCTGATCGACAAGGATAAATTGGATGCGTGGCTGGTCAGCACAGGTCTGAAAACCGGTGACGACCTCAAAGTACACCCGCTGAAGGGTGGGCGCTCTAACGAAATGTTTGTTCTCGGATTCGACAACCACGAATGCGTATTACGTCGTCCTTCCGGTGTTGCGTGGGAGAAAGCCGAAAAAGGGCTAGAGCGAGAGTATCGTATTCAAGAAACCCTCAAAGACACCGAGGTTCCCTGCCCCACGCCTCTGGCAATTTGCCGGGACCAAAGTGTGCTCGGTACTACCTTCTATATCATGGAGAAGGTTGACGGGTTTAACCCCGCCATGACTTTCCCGGACGCATTTATGGCAGACGACGATGTGAAAGTTCAAACCGCCGTTGCCGGTCTTAATGCGATCGCCAGCCTGCATTCTGTGGACTGGCAGGCCTGCGGCTTAACAGATTTCGGCCGCCCCGCCGACTTCCATCACAGACAAGTGAGCCGCTGGAGCAAGCAGTTAAAAAGTTATGCCGGCAGAGATCTTCCGGAACTTGTTGAAGTGGGGTCGTGGATTGGAAGCAACATTCCCGACAACTGGCGGCCGACTATCATGCACGGAGATTATCACCCGCTGAATGTTCTGATGGCCAACCAACTTCCTCCTCGAATTAGCGCAATTGTCGACTGGGAGACATGCACCATCGGCGACCCCTTCCTCGACGTTGTTGGCTACCTGGACGTTTGGAACGATGCCAACGGAGCCTTGGGTTTCCCGGATGGGGATTACCTGCTGGACTGCTATTTATCGCAAGTGGATTTTGAGCCTGACAACTATCGCTACTACCAAGCGCTCTACTATTTCAGGCAGGCCGTGCTTTTGGAGGGCATCTACCAACGCTCTCTGCTCGATGATTCACGGGAAACCCAATACGGCGTTGGCGATCACGTAGATCGCTTGGTAGAGCGTGCAAGCAAGGTGATTTGCAGCCAAAACCCAGCAGCTCGCTGTATATTGTAATAGGCGAGTTTCTCTGAGAGACTGCTCTGGCACTTGCAAGAACCCAAAGAGTAACAACAATAATGCTTGATGATGCAGCGGTGTTTGCCAAGGTCGTTGAATGCCAGAGTTTTAGCAGGGCTGCTCGAGAGCTGAATACAAGCCATTCTTCTGTCAGCAAGCGCATTCACCGACTGGAGAAGCACTTTGACACGTTGTTGCTCTACCGAAACTCACGTGGTGTACAACTGACCACTCAGGGCGAGGCTTACTACGCGGTTCTAAGGCAGGCGTTGGATAAAGCGACTGAAGCCGAACAGGTACTGCGCGAGGCCTCGACCTTAATGCAGGGAGTGATTCGCATCGCAGCGGGACCCAGTTTCACAAACCATGTGTTGGCACCCGCACTGGCTGGTTTTGTTGAGGATCATCCAGGCATCTCGTTTCACCTGTCAGTTCGCACCGAACCTATTTCGGCGGCCTCAGAAGGCGCCGACATTATGTTCCAGTGGGGTGATTTAAAAGACAGCGGCATGATTGCCACACAAATTATGCGCGATGAACTGTTGACTGTATGCGCTCCATCCTATTATAGAAAACACTCCCTCGATACTGCGAGCGAAGAGGAAATATACAGCAGCTTTATCTCAGCATCCGATAACTATGTCTCCCGGTCGCTATACGCGGAATTATCAAACGATACGAATTTCGGCTTTCCGCAAATTGTTGTCGACGATATCGAAGCTGTTCTGGCCCTCGTTATCGCCGGGGCAGGAGTCACCACATTGCCTCGCTTCGCTGTTATCGATCATCTTAAACATAACCGTTTGGTGGTGGTTAGCCGGTCTAGCGGTCCGTACCGAATCGATGGGCATGCTGTGTTTCATGCACCACCTTCTCAAAACCCGCGCATTAGTAAGTTCATGGATTACGTGAAAAACACAGTCGCTGATATACAACGCCAAGAGAAGACGCTTCATTCTGACTGATACTGGCATCGCGATGGCTGCGAAACTTAGTGATCGAGTCTATCGCGCTCTTTTGACCAATCACAAGATTCCGTGCCCTGGGCTTCCGCCATGCCAGTAACCGCTGCTGTTAAAACTCAAAAGGGGTGTTTTTCCTGAGTAAGCAGCCATCTTGTCCGGGTGTAATAAGCCGCCCTGAGAGGCAATATTGATGGTCAGACCACGTTCCTGTTGCATCATCGGCCGGAAAGCATGCGGAATTCCACTCACGTTGCTTCCAGAGTCAATGCAATTGTGAAATATCGAAAGCTCTAGATATACGCGCAAATCGCGCCTCTATTGCCGCTCGCTGCGGACTGTCCGCCATTACCCAGGTTACGTTCCCGCGAATTCCGGTGATCAGATTCCGGATACAATGCTCAGCGCTGACTGTTTGGCCGGTTTCTCCTAAGTGTGCCAACAAAATTTCGAAATCTTTGTCGGAAAGCGGTTCGCCCCGGCCGCTGGACTTGGGTCTATTGCGTTCGCTATTTGTAATTTCAGATTCGGTACCACCAGGCATTAGCAATGTAACGCCAATATCATCACCAGCAATTTCATCTCTCAGTGTTTCTGCGTAAGACATTTGTGCATGCTTGCTTGCGTTATAAACGCCTTTACCCGGAGCTGATGCCATCAGGCCCGCCATCGAATTGGTGATAACAATGTGTGCATCTCCAGCGTTCTCGAGAAGTTGGGGCAAGAACGCATCCACAGTACGTATGGTGCCAAATACATTGACATCAAACACCCATTGCCAGTCTTTCTGTGTACGAGTTGCAAAGGTACCAAGCATTAGAACACCCGCATTAGCTACCAATAGATGAGCGTTGCCATACCATTCACGGCTTTGCTGGGAGAGTTCAGCGCACGATGCTGAACAGGTGATGTCAACATGGGCAGCTGTAGCAATACCCCCTCTCTCAACAATACCAGTTGCCTGGATTTGAGCTTTTTCCAATTCAATATCAGCAACCACTACTCGAGAGCCTTCTGTCGCAAACAACCGGCATATGGCCGCGCCAATACCGCTGCCGCCCCCTGTCACTATAACTGTTTTGTCGTTGAAATCTCGCATGGCTGATGCCCCGTTTTGATGTCAAAGTCGGTAGACGAGTGATGCACCTAAGGTTCTCGGTGCGACGAAGGACTGCTTGTGCGTTGCTAAGAGGTCGAAAGTTCATATTGCCATTTCCGATTCCGCTAATTCTGGCCTTCATTTTCAGGCAGATCTTACTAACTGCGGGTTCCGGACCGGTAGTACTCATTCGGAACAGCTGCTGTTCCTGCCTGCCCTTTCTGAATCAAAATAGACTGGTTATATTCGCCTGTCAGCGATAAGAAACTGCTTCCGGAGAGTGCCAAATGACCGATGAACGCCGCGCATTAGGAAACGAGATGTATAAAAAGGTTGTACCCAATGGCCTCGATTTCGAACCCTACGACCCTATTACCACCTGGACACGCGACGTTGTTTTCGGTGAGCTTTGGCAGCGAGACATACTAAGCATGCGTGAACGGCGCTTGATCTGCATTCTGTGTGCCGCCGCCGCGGGTTCGGATATCGCCCTTGAGAATCATATTGGTGGCGCGCTGGACAGCGGAGATTTCAACATCGAGGAGTTACAGGAGGTATGCCTGTATTTTGGCAATTACTACGGATTCACCAACAGCATGGCGCTTAACACAGAGATCAATAAGCGCTTATTCTCAGGTGCAACCAACAACAGTAATGCGACGGATGCACATCAGGGTAATTAGTTCAGCGGCTGCCGCGCTCACTATTATTTTAACTGTTGGCTGCAGCCCGGTGGCAGACCCCAGCCTGCATCCTGAGTTCAACGCCTCCACTGCTACCCGTATTCCTGCAAAGCCCAGCAGTTCATTCAATCCAAACGGCAATCTATATTGGGGAGATATTCATATTCACACCGGACTCTCAGCCGGCGCCTGGTTCCAGGGAGTTCGGTCTACGCCCAACGATGCCTACACATTCGCTCGTGGTGGAGAAATCGAGCACACGGCCGGCTACGGCATTAGAATTCGCCGCCCTCTGGACTTCGCGGCGGTCACTGACCACGCCGAGTATCTGGGATTTCTGCAAGCGCGCGATCCGGATCATGCGCTCAATAATCGTAGCCTGCGCCAGAGGTTGTTAAATGATGGCAGATTAAGCAACACGTGGACATTCTTTCGTTCGCTGACATCGAGCAAAATTGAAAACTATGATTTAACGGGTTGGGAACGGCTCAGCCGCGCCGCCTGGCAAGAAACCATCGATGCGGCTGAGAACCACAACCTTCCCGGCCAATTCACCACGTTTATTGCCTATGAGTGGACATCGATGCCGGAAGCAAGAAATCTTCACCGCAACGTGATCTATCGCGGGATCAATGTGCCTGAACTACCATTTAGCGCGGCCGACTCTGAAGATCCGCGCGATCTGTGGACTCGTCTTGAAAAAGAACGAGAACAAGGCATGGATAATTTCGCAATTCCGCACAACGGCAATCTCAGCGACGGCACTATGTTTGGCGAGACCATGTTCGATGGTGGCCCCATGAACACCAAGTACGCTGAGCGCCGCCTACGTAACGAACCTCTCACCGAAATATTTCAAATAAAAGGCTCTGCAGAAACGCATCCTGATTTGTCGCCAAAGGATACTTTTGCAGGATTTGAAATTTTCGATACGGTGTTATCATCAGACTTGCGAAAGTCTGAACCCAAAGGCAGTTACCTGCGCGATGCGCTGAGGCTTGGCCTGGAAATGTCACACAATGAAGGCTTTAACCCCTACCGTTTTGGCGTCATTGGAAGTACTGATTCGCACAACTCCAGCTCCCCGATCGAAGAAGACAATTTCCACGGTAAACTTCCTTTATTAGATGGTAGCGCAGGTATTCGGCTGCGTGCGAGTACGTTTTTCCCTGAGGAAATGCAGGGCGGCACCAACTGGAGTGCAGCTGGCTTAGCCGCTGTATGGGCAGAGGAGAACACCAGAGACGCACTGTACGAAGCCATGCAGCGCAAAGAAACTTACGCCACTTCCGGCTCGCGTATCCGCGTACGATTCTTTGGTGGCTGGGGACTCAGCGAAAATCTCCTTTCTGATTCCGACTGGTTAAACGAGGCGCGTATTCGAGCTGTGCCCATGGGAAGCCAGCTGCCAGATAACAAGAACAAAAGCAGCGGTGCACCTCAGTTTGTGGTTGCTGCCCACCGTGATCCGGAGGGTGCGAATCTCGATCGGATTCAGATAGTCAAAGCGTGGGTAGATGAGAGTGGACAATCGTTTGAAAAAATCTTTGACGTGGCCTGGTCTGGGGAGCGAACACTCGATGAAGAGTCCAACAAACTGCCGCCAATTGGAAATTCGGTCAACCTAGCTGAGGCGTCCTACACAAATTCAATTGGCACGTCCGCATTAGGTGTGGTTTGGCAAGACCCCGAATTCTCTCCAGAGAACGAGACCTTTTATTATGTGCGCGTACTCGAGATACCCACTCCGCGTTGGAGTACCTATGACGCTAAACGAATGGGAATGAAAGCCCCGGAACCCGCAACCATCCAGGAGCGAGCGGTCACTTCAGCCATTTGGTACAAAGGTCGTCAATAAGACATCGACTTTGTGTCGAACTAAAGGCCATTCCGTTAAAATCGAAGCAGTGCATTTGCAAATTGATAAGGTCGTATTGAACTTCACTCATCTCAGTTTTTCGATCGCCAATCTCGATCCAGCTCACTAAGTCCTCCCACAAAGCTAATGAGTAACGTTTTGGATTCCTGGGTCAACCACGCGAACTAACTCGCGAGACGACAGTGTTGGACCTAGTAGTATTTCTTTCAGTACTTGCCTATTCCTGCTTCAGATTCTGAAACAAAGCAGTTTTCGCCGCAGCCCCATCAAAAGTAATGGTTACTTCACAAGTTTCTTGCCCATTCACTCTCGCGATTAGATGATCCGAAAAATCGGCTGATGATTCTCTGAAGTTTTGAATTGCCCGCCACACCACCTCAGGCTGCAAGATTTGAAGCTGAACGACATTGAGCAATTTGTCTATCACGTCCGCTATTCATTCCCTGCATACTTTGTAGTTTCCACTCAATACCCAACACAGTTCGCACAAAACAATATGATTGACGAATCCTGGAGCATCAACCGTGCGCTTGTCCTCAATAAATCTATTCGCTAACTCGGCCTGTTTCTTGTCGTCTTGAACAAGGTAAAGTACCAGAACATTGGTATCTAGGCCGATGAACGCCCAGCCCCTTTTCGTTTGATAGTAGCGTTCATTGCTTTTGTGCATAATGGTTTGGCGGGCCTGGGGATCATTCCTTTGAGTGTAGAAACATCTTCATTTGCGGGAACTAGATAAACGTGCCCAGAATAATCAGTGAGAAATTGAACGCGATCGCCTGGCTCAGGACTTTGCTGATCTCGAATGTGCTTAGGAATCGTTATCTGACCTTTGCTAGCGATCTTGGCTGCAGACATGGAGAATGCTCCTAACGGGATATCCTTGCATTATATAAACTTCCTTATATTTAGTAATGCTTTTTGGATCCATATGTCGGACACTTAGGCTACCTCCAATCATCAACCTCATTGACAATCTCCTCAAAGCTAATGGCTTTGGAAGTTTAGCTTTTCAGAGCTAACGACCGACGATCGTGCAAATTAGGCTCGATTTGGTTCCACTTCGATCCAAGGATCTGGTGAAAAACCAAATCGTCGTTTGGAATGGCGCAGTGTATTTAGAACTAACAGAATCAATTGATTAAAAGGCACATTCCGCAAAATATATTTATTTTAAATCAAATACCTGTGGCACTTGCCAAAATCGAAAATGCCAGTAACTGATAGATAATCGCAGCTATATACAGAACATTTGGTACAAATCTGGCACATGAAATTGCGAACGCTACTAGTAAACGGGATACCTGCACGCCGCCAAGAAACCTGACAATAAATACCCTTTAACACAAATAGCTTGATATTTTCCGTAGCGACTAAGATGCCACGTTCCGTTGAGCGCCTTTCGCTCCGTGCTTAGGCGTCAATTCGTAACGTCTCATTGATTGTCTTTTTCCATTTCTTGCAAGCTGCTTCCCATCATATTATGGATCAGATTAACAGCTTTTAACGGGCGCACCATAACTCTAAACTCAGTTATTTTTCCATCGTTTGAAAGGGTAATCATATCTACCCCGTTAACGGAAATATCATTAATCATGGTTTCAAATTCGAATACCACAGAGTCAACACCGCGAAATACGCGCGTATATTCAAAAGAGTCGTTGACAAACACATGCCTCGCAGCGGTTAGATATTTAGCGGTGGTCTCCTTGCCTACCAGTGGAGTATGTACCACTGGTGATATCAACACTGCATTGTCGTCAAGAAGGTCCTCCATTAAGTCCATTCGTTTGTTATCAACGATATTGTGCCACCGATCAACAAATATTTGTAAATCCATATTTTTGGTCCCCAATAAATTTCCTGTAAAGCAGGCTATTGTTCGATGATTTTATGGAAACACCGCGTCGCGTTTTTCCAGAATTGCGTTGACGCATTCTGTAAACTCAGAGGACTTCAGTTGCGCTGCAAACGCTTGACCTTCAAGCACCATCTGTTGTTTTATTTCTGCGTTTTGGTTACGAATCAATTCTTTGGAGCGTTTCAATGCGTCCGGAGCGGACTGTGATATCTGGCGTGCTATCTCTCGTACCTTTTTCATCATGATATTACTATCAAGAATTCTGGCGATAAGCCCAAAATCTAACGCTTCTTCCACACTGAGAGTTCGTCCTGTGAGAATAATATCGTTCGCGATGGCCATACCCACCGAACGAGGCAGCAAAAGCGATGATCCTGCTTCAGGTACAACACCTACTTTAATAAACGGCGCGCTGAACGAAGAATCACGAGCTGCAAGCACGAGATCACAATGCAGTAGCATTGTCAGGCCAATTCCAATCGCATGCCCATTGACGGCGGCAATAATTGGCTTGGGGCAATCCCTCAGCGCATTCAGAAAACGAGCCACGGGTGGTAACTCCCCAGGTTCACCAATCGCAAAGTCGCCAAGATCATTTCCTGAGGTAAAGTACTCGCCTGTGCCAGTTATAATTAGCGAACGTATCGACGTGTCTTCAGAGTACTTCGATAGCGCGCTCGCCATATCCGCGTACATTTCCTGCGTGATGGCGTTTTTCCGTTCCGGTCGGTTGATTTTTAGCGTTGTCACCCTACCGTCTGTTGTCAGTTCAATGTAATCACTCATTTGAATAGCCTTCTGATGCTCAACGTTGCATGTCGTTTAAAAGAATGGGGGTCACCGGCCTTTGAATTCAGCCTCTCTTCGCTCGATAAACGATTGAATGCCTTCCATCATGTCTTCGGAAGACATCACCTGCTTATGAATTTCTGGAACGATATCAATGGCGGCCTGCTCTCCATGTTCAATATAGGCACGGGCGGCTTTTTTAGTAACCTGGATACCCAAAGGTGCATTCTTAGAGATAATGTTGGCAAGTTCCATTGCTCGCTCTACTTGTGTGCCGTGAGGAACCACTTCTTGCACCAAACCAATTCTATGCGCCTGATCTGCGTTGAATTCGTCACACAACAGCAAATGGTACATCGCGTTGCCCCAGCCAGCTCGCGTGATATAGCGGAAATGGCCTCCGCCCAACGGTGCGATTCCTCGCTTTGACTCCATCTGACAGAAGCGCGTACTGTCGGCCGCAACCACGAGATCGCCGGCCAGCATCATTTCTATGCCAACGGTATAAGTAATTCCTTGCACGGCGGTTACAATTGGCTTTGAGCATATTTTCCCCAAGCCAAACGGATCAACATTGTTCTCTGGCAGCTTTTCCTCCGTGGCGCCAGGACCAAAGAATTTTGGCATATCCAAGCCCGCCGTAAAGTGCTCGCCCTCTGCACAAAGAACGCCAACCCATAGCTCACTGTCGTTGTCGAGCTCCGTGAGCGCATTCGATAATTCCAACATCATTTCGGGTACAAATGAATTTTTTTTGCTTGGGTTGTCAATGATAATTTTTAGAACTCGGTCGTGACGCTCGCTACGAACCGTACCTCGTTGATTTGCTGCTTCCTGTTTCATTCGATAATCCTCAGCTAAGGTAGAAAGTTTTCCAGTCTCTAACGGCCAGAAGGTGTTGTCCATAGACACAATTGCGCGCGGGCCGTTTGCAATTTTTGCACGCAAGGCGCCCGCCTGCGGAACAATATGGTCGAGAAAGTACTGTCCAGTTGTTAACTTACGCGCATAAAAAAAGTCTTGGCTCTCACATTCCGCCAAAGCCGTCCGCGCCATTAGTAGCCACATATGAGACATACACGTCAGACCAAAAAGCTCCAAGTAGTCTTTGGAAACTGAGGCGGCGTTGTTTGGGTTCTCCATTCCTGCAACTGCCAGCCATTCGGTTGCCGCCAATAGATCAGCTTTGCAGCCAAGCAGTGCCTCAACGTAGCCGCTGAGTGACTCTTCACCGTCGCACGCGGACGCTAGCTGCGTTAAATCCTCGAAGTATCTTTTCCACAGTCTGCCACCATAGGCCGGCAGCTTACGTCCGACTAAGTCCAGGGCCTGAACGCCGTTCGTACCTTCCCATATCGATGTGATACGAATGTCGCGCACCAGCTGGCTCATGCCCCATTCTTCACAAAAACCAGATCCGCCCATTACCTGTTGACCTTGAATGGCAGTCGATAAGCCTTTCTCTGTAAAGTACGCCTTCATAACAGGCGTTAACAATGCAAGAAAATCGGTCGCGCGCAGTCGAGTTTCTTCATCCGGCGCTTCGCGCTCCAGATCCTGCTGCACCGCCAGCCATAGCCCAAGCGCTCTGCCCGACTCAACGTAGCAGCGCATATCAAGCAGCATTCTTCGTACATCCGGGTGCACAAGAATAGGGTCCGCTGGCTGCTTCGGCTCAATGGCACCCTGAAGTGCTCTGCCCTGCCGCCTCTCCAGAGCAAAGCTCAAAGCGTTCTGGTAGGCCGACTCGCCTATGGCATATCCGAACATTCCAGAGCCAATGCGCTCTTCGTTCATCATTACAAACATGTTGGAGAGGCCTTGGTTCGGCTCGCCCACCAAGTAACCAGATGCTTCCTCATAGTTCAGCACGCAGGTTGCGTTTCCGTGGATGCCCATCTTCTGCTCAAGCCCGCCGCAATTTACTCCGTTTCGATTACCAAGCGAACCGTCATCCTTAACCAAATATTTGGGCACAATAAACAGGGAGAGACCGCTGACTCCGTCAGGTGCGCCTTCGATTCTTGCCAGAACGAGATGAATGATATTTTCTGCCAGATCGTGATCGCCACCCGATATCCAAGTCTTTTGGCCACTAAGCTTGAACGTACCGTCTTGCTGTAACATGGCTTTAGTTCGGATCATCCCTAAGTCAGTACCGCAGTGCGGCTCTGTTAGGTTCATAGTTCCAGTCCACTCACCCGTGGTCATTTTTGGAAGAAAGCGTTGCTTTAACTCGATCGATGCGGCTGCGCTAATCGCGTTCCAAGCCCCACCAGATAAACCGGGATACAGCGCGAAAGCCATGTTTGACGCCGAAATCATTTCCCCAACAGCCATGTGAACTGTAAAAGGCAGCCCTTGGCCCCCAAGGTCAATCGGTTTGTTCAGTGCGGGTAGGCCTGATTGACAATACAACTCATAGGCCTGCTTGAAACCTGTGGGCGTCGATACCGAGCCATCCGGGTTCAATTCGCAACCCTCCGCATCACCCACTCTGTTCAATGGCGACAAAACATCCTTACTGAGCTTGGCGCTTTCATAAAGAATGGCGTTAACCGTTTCTGGATCAGCATCTGCGTAGGATGGCAATTCAGCGAGGTAAGCAATTTCAAATACTTCGTGCAACAAGAACTGCAAGTCTCGAATTGGCGGGTCGTATTTAAGCATCTCCGAATCCAACTCTGTTTCTGTGGGAAAGTCGTTTACTGATTCCTAGTCCTTTCATCGTAGATTGGAATACCCACCATCAAGAGGTATGGTTGCTCCAGTTAGGTAATCAGAGGCGGCAGACGCCAAATAAGTGCACAAGCCGATAATATCGTCAGGTGAACCGATTCTTCCTGCTGGAATTGTTCCTGCTACTGCATCACGACCTTCTTGTGTGCTAAGCGCGAATTCCATCATTTTGCTTTCAAATGGCCCAGGCGCTATGGCATTAACCGATATCTTGTCGGCAATGAGCTCCTTAGCGATAACGCGAGTTAGATGATGAACGGCGGCTTTGCTGGCCGGATAGGCAATGTTGCCAGGCAACATAGGAACATTGTCTCCTTCCATGGAACCAATATTTATTACCCGGCCTCTACCGGCGTGCTTTGCGGCCATACGCAGTTGCGGCAACAAACCTTGTGTCACAAAGAATAAGGATTTCGCATTGAGATTCATAACACGATCCCACGCCTTCTCACTGAAAGTCTCTATGGGCTCGCCCCACGTAGCGCCGGCGTTGTTCACAAGAATGTCTACTTTTTCCTCTTTAGCAGCCAGCCTTTTGACAAATTCGTCAACCCCCTCACAAGTAGAAAGATCAGATGGCCATGCAATACAATCACCATGCTCGGAGAGCTTTTCTTGAATAGCATTGCATGCACCCTCTTTTCTTGACGTAACGTAGGTTTTGACGCCCGCCTTCACGAAGCCTGTGGCAATCATTTCACCCAGGCCTCTGGTGCCGCCAGTCACGACAGCAATTTTGCCGCTGAGATCAAACATGTTGGATGTCATTTTATCGCCCCTCGTACGTGAGCGAATCGTCAAACAAGCAAATAGGCCCCTTTTCCAGGAAAGTGGCGACGCTGCGTTTTTTATCCTCAGTCTCAAACAGCTTAGGTGCAGCCGAGCGAAGTACTTCGTCTGCGGCGCCAACACCACCTTTGGAAAATGCGCTAATTGTGCTCTTGGTTACAGAATGGGCCACCGTGGGACCATTAGCCAATTTATGGGCGTAGGCCAAAGCCCTCTCTTCAAGTTCCGCGTCAAGAACGACCTGATTGACGATACCCCACCGTTCCATTGTTTTGGAACTGTATGAATCGCCTTCGAATACCATCTGTTTGGCGCGTGCCACACCAGCTCTTGCCGCTATTCGCTGTGCCCCGCCAGCCAGAGTGGTCGTTCCAATTTTGGCTTCGATCTGGCCTAACTGTGCGCCTTCTCCGGCAATCGCTATATCATGCGCTAACATGATTTCCATTCCTGCGGCGACACACATGCCATTGACAGCAACCACCGTTGGTATCGGTAACGCTTCTAACATTTCAATCATATTGAGACCAGTGGCGACCAAACCCGCTCCTGACCTCTGAGAGAGCCCCACAAACAAGTTGACGTCTGCACCCGCACAGAAATTGGCGCCAGTGGCCCGTGTTAGTAACGCTCTCGCACTACTGTCGGCGATCTCTTGCACACAATTGAGAAACTCTTTTCCCAATTGCTGGGTAAAAGCATTTACAGGAGGATTGTTGATTGTGAGAATGGCCAAATCGCCATCCCTTTCGTACTCTAAAATAGCCATCTAATCTCCTCTGTGTACGCACCATTGTTGATAGCTTCGTAAAAAAAGAAGCGGATGCGGTTAAGATAAGGCTATCGTTGAGTTCTCGCATTGGCCCTAGAATGCATTTTGTTGGCCATTTTTTGCCAAAATAGAATCGACGGCACCGATTGATAGAATGAATATGTCAGATAAAGAAGGTTCCGAATACACGCATATTGAAAACACCATTTCTCTTATGCGTGGGTGTCTCAGATATGGAGTTCAACCAGAGCATGTATTTCGAGCAATTGACGTCGATCCGAGCATTTTGACTGACCCCAATGGTTTGTTTCCGAGACGCAAAGCAGGCGAGCTCTTAAGAACAATCTCCTCTATGCTCCAGGATGAAACGCTCGGATTTATGCGACGCAAAACTAAGCTAGGCGCTATGGCTCTGGCCATTCACGCCGTTATCGGTAGTGAGAACCTGTATGAGGCCAGCCTGCGCTGGCAGGCTTTTTGGGAAACTATTCACGACGAAGTAGAATTGTCATTAGAAATACACGGTGATGAAGCCCATTTTTCAGGTGAAATGCATTGGGCGACCGATGTCGCTTTAGACAATTACGCCTTTGTCGTGTGGATAAGCTTCTTGCAATTGCGCGTTTTCATGTGGCTAGTCGGCAAACCAATACTCGTTGACCGAGTCGGTTTCCTGTTTCCGCCACCCCCGCACTCGCACGAGTTTTCTAACATGTTTCCAACCAGAATTTACTTCGAACAAGAAACCAATCTTATGGTCCTCAACAAACGCTACTTGGATATGCCAGTAGTCCAGAGACCCGGCGATGCATTAGATTTCATAGGAATTCTACCTGATTTAATGATCAACCAGTGGGTGGATCACAGTGTGACTGGCAGAGTCAGTCGTCTTTTAAGAGGCGCGAATCACCTGCAGCAGATCAATTTCGATTCAGCAGCAGCTGCCCTCTTTTTGGCACCAGATACCTTACGTAGGAAGCTGAAAAGGGAAGGCTATACGTTCAAAGAAATTAAAGAGTCTGTTCGCCGAGATATAGCAATATATCATTTGCAAGGAAACAAACTTCAAATAGCGGAAATTGCTTATCTACTCGGTTTTTCGGAACCAAGCACTTTTAATCGAGCATTTAAACGGTGGACAGGCAAAACCCCAGGCGAGTTTCGTAATACATGAAGAGCAAATCGTGCGCCGTCGTTCCATCCAAGATCGTAGGCTGCTTGTAAGCCCTTAGGGTTTGCATAGTCGAGTTTGTTGATTGAAATTGACTCACTGGGCTGCACATAGATACGCCAAGCGTCATTTGGAAGCGGATGCCGATACTGCTTACTTAACAACACAAGTGTCATGCCCTTACGTTTATTCGTCAAATGCACTGGCACGCTATCAATGATACCGCCATCAAGCACACGACTCCCTTTATAGCGGCTAGTTGTGAGAACCGGTGGGATGTTCGAGGCGGCGAGCATTATATCGATCAGCTCGCTGATATTTTCAACGTCCCTATTACCCTTAACCAATGACCTAAATCCGAGCTTTCCAGTCCATGTTGGATGCATCGCACCAGTCAGACGATTCTCAAGACTGTAGGCAACAAACGCCAACAGTACACCGGGCACCGATGGAAGGTAGTTTGGAAAAACGGCTAGCAAAAATTCGAGTTGCTTATCTGCCAACTGCACCAGATCCTGATTGGAAAGAAACCCCTCAAGCAAGCTTCGATACATGTCAATGTGAGGAAACACCGGTTTGTCTGCGCCAAGCCTCAGATTTTGCCAATGAACGTTGCCAGGGTTGCTTGCCACCATGTCTTTAAAGTACGCCAGCGCTTCTTCCGTGCGATCGAGCATACAGGCCGTCGCCACCGCGCAACCAGCGCTAGTACTGACTGCATAATTGACAGTCTCTGAGAGTCGGAGATTATTCTTGTTGGCACCTTCCCAGAAACCCATCTGCCAAGCACATCGGCTGCCGCCGCCCGCAAAAACTACATTCTTGAATTCCACTCTACGCAATATCAGGCGAAGTTAAATTTGGGCCGCCAATCGAGTTCCTTGATCGATCGCTCTCTTCGCATCAAGCTCAGCCGCAACGTCGGCACCGCCGATAAGATGACAAGGTTTCGATTTGATTGCGTCCACAAGGTCACGTCTTGGTATCTGACCGGCGCAGATCACTACGTTGTCAGCGGTCACAACACGATTTTCGCCGTTGACGAGAACATGCAATCCTTCATCATCAATTTTTTGGTATTCACATCCGGGAACCATTTGCACCGCCCGCTTTTCCAACCCCGCCCTATGAATCCAACCGGTGGTTTTTCCAAGCTCGCCACCAACCTTCCCTCGCTTTCTTTGAAGGAGAGAAACTGACCGGGTTGAAGAGGTTGGCTTTGGAGCGATGCCTTCAACCCCACCGCGCGCCTCCAAGGACATATCGACGCCCCACTCTCGCATAAACGTTGGAATGTCTTGACTTGGTGATTCGTTGCCGTGTGTCAGGTATTCGGCCACATCAAATCCAATTCCCCCGGCGCCAATAATTGCGACGGCCTCTCCAACAGGCGCCTTATCTTGCAATACCTGCAAATAACTCAATACCTTAGGGTGCTCGATACCTGCAATATCAGGCACACGAGGGGTAACACCGGTCGCTATAACTATCTCTTCAAAGTCGCTATCTTCGAGTTCGGCACCCGTTATAGTGGTATTCAGCTCTAACTTAATTTGCAGCAACTCTATTCGTTTTCTGAAGTAACGAAGCGTCTCATAAAATTCCTCCTTGCCAGGAATTTGCTTTGCAATGTTGAATTGACCACCAATCTGAGCTGCCGCATCAAACAGCGTTACCTCGTGCCCTCGTTCCGCTGCCGCTGTGGCAAATGCCAGGCCTGCTGGGCCGGCGCCTACTACCGCAAGCTTTTTGGTATGGGTAGTTGGAACGAGGTTTAATTCAGTTTCATGACACGCCCTGGGGTTTACCAGGCAGCTAGTCATTACGCCACTGAACACATGGTCCAAGCACGCCTGGTTACACCCAATACAAGTATTGATTTCATCGCTTTTTCCATCCGCCGCCTTGTTGACGAATTCCGGATCGGCAAGAAACGGGCGAGCCATGGACACCATGTCTGCGTCACCCCTTTCCAACACTTCCTCAGCCACTGCCGGCGTATTAATGCGATTTGACGTCACTAACGGAACCGAAAGTTCTTTACGAAATCTCGCCGTTACCCAGGTGAATGCTGCGCGGGGAACCTTTGTGGCAATTGTCGGTATCCGTGCCTCATGCCATCCGATGCCCGTATTAATAATGTTGGCACCCGCCTGTTCTACCGCTTTGCCCAGTTCGACTATCTCTTCAAAGTTGCTGCCACCTTCCACAAGATCCAACATTGAAAGCCTGTAAATGAGAATAAAGTCTCTTCCGACGGCTTCTCTTACTTTACGTACCACTTCAACGGGTAATCGCATTCGATTCTCGTAACTGCCACCCCAGTCATCGTCTCGGTTGTTCGTACGCTTTGCGAGAAATTGGTTCAGAAAATAACCTTCGGAGCCCATTATTTCGACGCCATCGTAACCAGCCTTCTGCGCAAGAACAGAAGTTCGCACAAAATCTTCTATTTGCTGTTCGATCTCTTTTACGGATGCCTCTTGAGGCTTATAAGGATTAATTGGCGCCTGAATGGCGGAAGGTGCAATCGGGTTTTCATTCAGCGCGTAACGACCAGTATGCAATATCTGCATACAGATCTTGCCACCCTCAGCGTGCACCGCTTTTGTAATCACACGGTGATCCGCGCAATCTTCGTCCGACCACAGCATTTTTGTATGTTCATGTGTCGCGGCCCGTTTGTTAGGGCCAAAGCCGCCTGTCACGATAAGCCCAACACCTCCTCTGGCACGTTCTGCGAAGAATGCAGCCATTCGATGGTGACCGTCCGGCGCCTCTTCCAGGCCGGTATGCATAGAACCCATCATGACTCTGTTTTTTAGTGTCGTAAAACCAAGATCAAGTGGTTCAAGCAAACGGTTGTAATTACTCATGGGTGGCACCCTCTTTAACAATGAACAGCAGTGAAAACGAAATCTAGACACCGTCTAGTTTAGAGCGCCAACTTAGCCTTTAATTTTGACAGTGTCAAGATGTACTGGTAAATTCGCCACATGACATTTGCTTCCAACAATCCCTACCATCATGGGGACCTTCGCAAGATTCTCATTAATGAGGCCGCACGACTGCTGTCGCAGAATGGAGAAAACGGACTTTCAATGCGCAAGCTCGCCGGAGAAATAGGCGTTTCCCGAACAGCGCCCTATCACCACTTTAAGGACAAGCACGAGTTACTTTGCGCGATAGCGGAAGAAGGCTTCCACCGATTCGATAAAATATTTGTTCTAGACTACCCGACAATAAGTGAGAAAGACCTTCAAGACTTTGCGCGCGCCTACCTCAGCTTTGCCATCGATTCGTCCGAATACTATGACTTAATGTTTGGTGGGAAGTTATGGAAGTCGAAAGTGCTGACCAAAACACTGAAGGAAGCCGCTTACGCTTGCTTTCGGCAATACGTTGAACAAGTTCATCGTTGGCAGGCATCCAGGCCACCAAACCCTAACCTTGATGCGCTGCGTTACGCACAAGTTACCTGGAGCGCTCTGCACGGGATGAGTCGCTTACTCATTGACGGAATTTACTTGGACAAGGCAGCTATGAACCCAATTTGTGACCAAGCTGGAACTATGTTTTGGCACAGCTTGTTCGAGGATCCCCGCCTGCCTCGCCAAAATTGAACCACCTGTTATCTTAGTGTTTCTTATTAAGTGATCAAGACCTCTATATGTTGAATAGCATCACACCAACTCTCAGAGGCAAACCAAAACTCATTGTTGAGCCATTGTTTCTCGCAACTTCCGTGGAGGCATAGTCGGTTGCGCGATTCGCTTGTATCCGGCCGGTATCTACATCCTCAATGCCATCTCGTTCGGCAGATCGGCCAGCACTTCTTGATGGCTTGGCAACAGGTCCACCTAGAGGGTTGGAGGAACCGAAAGCTGTTCGGCCTAATGCGCCGGTATCAATGGCGCTTGAGTGACGAACAACAGTAAAACCTTAAGAGTAACCTGGCCGAGTTTCCCATATTGCAGGGCTTGGATAAAGCTAAACGAAAGCTGATCCGCTTTGTGTTGCAAAATACGCTCAAGGTGCTTCTCATGAAAGCCATGTAACCGTGTTACTTGAACAATTGCGAGAGAGTCCATTGCGCTGGCGAAAACACTGAACAGCTAGATGGAGCCCATTGTTGCCATGCGGTGCTTGAGTAGGAGCGACGCCATAACGGAAGTCTTTCGCAAAATGATGAAAATGATTTCCTGGAAACGTATGGTTTTAGAAACTTTGCAAATTATCAGTTGAGAGTACGAACGCATTTTGGATGGGCGGTATCATCAATCCTGTAAGTATGAATGCCCATCCCCCGTTAATTGGGTAGAGCCGGCTTGGTACAAATCTGGCATATCAAGCTGAATTCACTATTAAGCAAGGGATAGTTACATCCCTAGCTCGTCGCTACTGCTCCTTTTCTGCGGTTTGGGCGAAGTCAACTTGAATGTATGCCCCCTGTTGACATTCGGAATTTACCACAATAAAATAGAACGCGTTCTATTAAAAATGACAGTGAGTTGAAACCGAGAGGCCGATATGCAAAATAATGAGAGTGCAAATTTCTACCCCTTATACACTGGCAAACCTGAAGGAGACGATGCCCCCTCGCTTCAACAGCTACATAGCGCGAGATTGAGGTGGGGAACAATGGCTATGTCCGCGATCCTTGCGTCTGCAACGGATAAGAACGTAGGTGTGCGAAACTTTATCTGATTGGCTGATAAAACACAGAGGGACCTGGTCGCTGCAGTTGCCAAAGATTTTTATGCTGGCGAACTTGGCCTGACAGAAGACACACTGGAAACCTTTAACACGGTTACCAATCTTGGGATCATTGGCTGCGGATTCGACTATGAAGTGCTTGTATCCGACAGTGAGACACGCTGCGTGCTCGAGGCACCTCGATGTCCGATCGTAGAGCACGCCAATCTGGCAGGCTATGAAAATGGCAATGCTGCGATGGATGATCTGAGTCTTTGGTGCGATACGTACGATAACTTTGAATCTGAGGCAGTATCCCCTTCACAGGCTCTTGTGCATTCCCACTGTATTGGTAAAGGCGACAAGTACTGTCGGATTATTTGCAAAACAACGACGCCCGAAGAGCGCAGGGAAAAGGGCGAGCATATTTTTGACTTCACCTCTCGCTTGCGAAAGGCCGAGCAGGAAAACCAGCCTGATGGTCCGTGGGCTCTGGATGGAAAATCACCGGATCTGGTAGAGGAAATGATTCGAGACTTCACCGTTGGTGGCCAGCAGGAAGTTCAAAAACCCCTCGCATCAACCCTGTACGACAGGAAGAAAATGGGAGTAGAAGTTTGGGGTCGTATCGGTGCGGTATCTACGCTGATGAGCGGCCAATTGATGGGCTGGGATGAGTGGGTTAGTTCTGTTCCCGGCAGGCAAGGCGAAGCATTGAAGAAGGCCGCCCATAATACTGCCGACGCATTGGGGCTTGACGGTTCCTCTGCTAAAGACGCTGCCTCACTGCATAAGGAGCTTATAGCCGGCCAGGGCTTTGCAGCCTACCAGATAGAGGAAATCAGCGACGACAGAGTTGAAGGCAGTTGTGGACATTGCCCGATTATAGGGTGGGGCGAAGAAGCTGGCCTGAGCAGTGAATTCGGGCGGATAAAGGATTGGTGCTCTGCAGCGAGAACTCAGGAGGCTGAAGTGATTGCATCTGATCTCACGCACACTTATACAAAGTGCATCGGGAGAGGCGATAAAACCTGTCATTGGGTTATCGAGAAAAATTAGTCGATCCTCGTTAGCCCACAGTCACGTCGATGTCTGTGGGCTCTTTTTATTCCAGAGGGCTTTTCAAGTGGATTGCGTGACGAGCCCCTTAAGCAATCCCCGGATCGCCACTCCTGAGACTGTGTCTTGCTTTTCCGGGTGGCCTTCATAACATACCCTGCGATAGGCTAAGCCCTGAGAGATGCTGTAGAGTGATTCTGCGATCTGATGAGCGCTAATCCCCTCTTCTGGGATCAGCTCACCGGATTGAATAGCCGAGGCGATAAACTCAGTAATCCATTCATACTTCAAGTACGAAAAAGACTGATTGGTATAGGCTAAGTCTTCATTTTCCTGCCGGTCCAACAAATAAATCATCTTGAAATGATCGGGATGGTTGTCCCAGTAGCGAACATAAGCCATGCAAAAGTGCTGTAATTTATCAATTGCATTTTTATGTTTACCCGCTGCTTTGTGGCAATACGTAAAGGACGTGAGGAAGATGTCGTCCCAGATGTCCTGGAGAATATCGCGCTTGTTTTTATAATGGTGATAAAGGACGCCGACTGAACAGGGTACTTTGGATGCAATTTTTCTCATCGATACTCCCTGGTAGCCTTCTTCAATAAAGAGGACTCTTGCTACCGAAGCTATCTTGGCGCGAGTATCGCCCGTGTCCGGATCGGAGAGCTTTGGGCGCCCCCGCCCGCGCGTCGGCTTCGCTTGCTCGATCACTTTATGTTCTTTCATGCGCTCTGATGCACTCAGGTGAGTTGTTCTGCTCGATGACCAGCATAGCCCCATAGACTCTCTTGATTGTCGTTGAATTACAAGCGGTCGATCTGTATTATAATAGAACGCGTTCTATTATATGTGAGATTTGTAAATGCGTCTATTTTGCTCCTGAATGGAATACTAAGGGAGTGGTGGATAAAAATTACCTGTAGCTCCTGACAGCGAGGAAGAAAAAAATGAAAGATCCAGTAAAGGCCGTGATTTTTGGTATCGGAATGATGGGAAAACTGTCAGCAAAATATATGGCAGAAAAGGGTGTAGAAATCATAGGTGCATACAACCGATCCTCCTATCTGGGTGAAAGCCTTGCTTCCATTGCTGATCTGGACCAGGACTGTGATGTCAGCATATCGCCGATTGAGGAGGCGAATAATAAGCTGCATGAAGCAGATATCGCTCTAATTACAGCTGTATCTGATCTGGAATCACTTTATCCCCTGGCGCGTGAGTGCCTCAACGCCGGTGTAGATGTGATAACGCTCTCTGAGGAGGCATTCTTTCCCCCTGATGATGCATCCGACATAAGGAGTGCGCTCGATCAATTGGCCAAAGAAAATGGCAGAACAATTGTCTCAACAGGTGTACAGGACTTGTTCTGGCTAAACATTCCGTCAATTTTAACGGGCGCGTCCCATTCAATAGCTAACATTCTTGGTACATCGACGGTTAATCTTGACGTTTATGGACCAGTCGTTGTCAGCCAGTTCCCGATAGGCTTACCGCCCGAGCAGTTTGACGCTTGTCCGGCATCGGAGCATTCTGAGGGGCCGCTTCCCATTTTTGGAATCGCTCTTGAAGCATTGGTCGCTAACCTGGGTTTGACTGTTTCCAGCCGTACTATCAGTTATCAACCCATAGTGGACGACGTACCCGTTGAGTCCAGGAGTCTGGACACAGTCATCAGTCCGGGCCTCATAACAGGGTTGTTGGAGGTGTACGAAATCAAAACTATGGAAGACATCGATTGCAGGGTTGAATTTCACCAGAGAATTTTTGGCGAAGGAGAGACAGAAAATATTTCCTGGCACATCAAGGGTACGCCCGAGCTGGATGTGTCATTCGATCCATTCATGGGAGGAGATATTACCTGTACAACGCTCGTTAACAGGATTCCTGATGTGATCAATGCGGCGCCTGGTTTCTTGATTGCCAGTGATCTCGCCCCAATAAAATACAGATCAAAGTCTCTGCATCACTATGTGAAACCTTAGCGCGTAGATTGTTCACTAAAGTCTAAAGAGGTAAGAGTTCATGCTGAGTTTGTCGGGCGCTGGGATAGTAAAAGGATCTCCTAGAAGCAGGAAAGTGGTTGGCCAAACTGATCTGCCTGCAAGAGCCGATGTGGTTGTTATCGGAGGCGGGGTCATTGGCTCTATGACGGCACTGAATCTTGCTGAACGCGGTGCTTCGGTTGCTCTCTGTGAAAAAGGTGTGATTGCAGGTGAAGCTTCTGGCAGAGCAGCGGGATTGATCGAGTATCAGTCGATTGATCCTATAAAATTTGGAATGGTCAAACGTTCTATTGAACTTTGGCGCAATCTGGAGAACAGGGTTCCAAGTGATCTCGGGATGAGCAAGGCTAACATCCTCAGTGTGTTCGATGCGAAATCGGAATTAGAACACGCCTCAGATTGGGCTCGAGCCACTGAGAGCGTGCCTGGGATCAGTGCCAGGATGCTCACTGGCGAACAGCTTCAGAATGAGCACCCCGATCTTGGAAGCGAATGGGCTGGGGGCTTGGTCCAGGAGGATTCTCTGTCAGTGGAGCCTGCGCTGGCATCATCTGCAGTAGCGGACGCAGCCATGGCTAATGGTGCGTCGATCTTACAGAATTGTGCTGTCAGGGAAATTCAGATCAAGGCAGGAAGCGTCGCTGGCGTAGTCACAGAAAGGGGATCCATTGAGGCGTCAAATATTGTTATTGCAGGGGGCGTCTGGTCTCCGGCGCTCATAAAACCACTGGGCCTGGAACTGCCCCAACTTATGGTGTTTGCCGAAATGCTGAGCGTCGCACCGGTTTCTGGCGGACCAGAAATACCACTTGTTTTGCCAGGCGGTATTGTGCGTAGAGAAGCGGATGGTGGCTATCTGCTGGGTTGCAATTCAGGTGTTGCGCCGATCACACCGACGCTTCTCAAATATTTGCCCAAGATTTTGGCCATGTCTTCAGGTGTTGAACAGGGCATTACACCTGCATTCAATTTGCGTACTTTTTGCCAACAGCTAAACGCCCACAAAAGTTCGTCCAGAGACAAACCCTCAAGTTACGAACGGTTACGTGTATTCCAGCCCGAGTACCTCGGTAAATGCGCAGATCAGACTCTTGCAGATGTGAAGAAAAGTCTCTCCGCATTCGATGACTGCGTGGTGCGAGAGCGGTATACCGGAGCACTTGTGTCTTCCATTGACAACCTGGGTGTCGTTTCTCCAGTAGAAAAAATACCGGGGCTGTATCTCGGAACCGGTCTGCTATACGGTTTGACTTTGAGTGCCGCGGTTGGTGAGGCGCTTGCAGACTTGATCACTGGTGAAAGTCCCAGATTCGATCTCACCCCGTTTCGACATTCACGATTCACGGACGGAACTGAACTCAAGTTCTATCCCTGATCAACTGAGAATTTGAAGGCGTTCTGCATTTTTAGTCAAGCGCTATTGAGCTTGAAGCGCCTCTTCTGAGGGTAGACGCCGCGTGAACCGCAATGCCGGAATTAGCGTGACTAAGGCCAGTGTCAGAAACACGATTGAAACGCTTGTCACATTCCCTAAATCGTCGTTTTGTATCACAGCTGCGGCAATTGAAGGTCCCAGCGCTATTCCGAGCATTTGCGCGGCGATAGCGTACCGAATTATTCCTCCACTTCTATCCAAAGTGGATAAAAGGGCAAACAGGTAGGGATGCGCCATGTTAAGGCAAAAGTTAAACAGAAGCACGCCAGAGACATACTGAGCAAAAACAACGCCGTCAGTCATAAGGAGCTGGGACAATATGCATACAATCAGAGTCGCCAGAATTGGAATGAATCGACCAAACCGATCAGCCAGAGTCGCAGTGAAAAACGCCCCGGCAGCCCCCACAAACTGGGCGACCATGATCGTATTTGCAACGTTCTGCTCGCTGCCTTCGGCTCGCAAGCCCAGCAAAAACAAGTAGGCCCATATCGCGCCTATCCCAATAAAAAACAGTAAGACGCTAAACACCGCAAGAGTTCTGATTATTGGTGGAGATAAATTGCTATTCTCTATCGCTATAGCACTTGCAGGCGGTTGTTCTGGCAGATTATTCCTCAAAAGCAAGGGGACAATAGACATCAGCATAAACACTAGCAGAACGCCAGTCATGCCTAGCTGTGCGAAAATCATCGGCATCAATGCTATGAAAATCGCACCGAACAGCAGCAGCCACATCACCATATAACCAAAGTTTCGATCAGTCTGCCTCGTGAGGCCAAGCATAGTAAAGCCCAGCGAAATGAGCACACCTTCGCCTACGCCAACGATGCCTCGCGCGATAGCAAATGCAACTGGATCATCCACAAGAATAGACGTTCCATTACCGACAAACATCACGATTGAAGCCACGGCAATAGCCGTTCTCCAGTTCAATACTCCCGTTAGAAACATGAAGAAAATCGCCGTAATGGCAACTCCACCCATCTCGCTGGCGGCAATGAAACCGGCTTGTTGCTCAGTAAAAGAGAGCTGTTCAACAAACCCTTGCACTAAACCTGGCTGTGTAATATAGGCCGCTGGCCCTACGACATTGACAAGAATGATGGCGGTAATCGACTTCGATTCATTAATGTCGTATTCGAGTAGCGCCATGAAATTAACTTTCTATGTTATTGGGTATAGCGATTAAGGCTCAGCGGCTCGTCAATCCCAGTGGAAAGCCACCGAGGCTCCGAACCACCGTGGTAAAGCAGGGCTGCTTGACACGCTACCTACGAAGCTCGCATCACCACCAAATACACGGTATTCCTCATCGGCTAAATTGTTTACGAAAGCCGCTACCTCCCACTTATCATCACCGCTTGCAAAGCTCAGCCGTAAGTTGGATACGAGATAGCTGTCTTCCTCCTCAGTAGGATGGCAAACGACCGTAAAGCAAAAATTATCAACGTAATTGAAGTCTACTTGCGCCGACAAGTCGCCACTGAAAACCGGCCATGTGTACCGCAGCAAACCGTTTACGGATAGATCGGGTGAATTCGGCATTTGCCTATCCTGAATGGATCCGTCAGGCATGCCAACATTTTCAACTTCAGTATCTAACAAAGAGACACCCAACTGTAGAGAGAGTGAATCGGTTGGCACGTACACCAACTCCAACTCGCTGCCATAGACCTTTGCGTCCAGGTTAGCGATTTGCTGGGTAAACTCTACAAAGAATGAGGCTTGGTAATCATTGTAAGTGTAATAAAAAGCGCTCGCATTTATGCGCAAAGTATCATCGATAAACGATCCCTTGGCGCCAACTTCAAAACTGTGCAGCTCCTCTTCATCGTGTACTAATTCTTCGACGGTTGCCGGTACAAATAGTGGTGCCGAAAAGTTGCCGGCTTTGTGCCCTCGTGTGTAACTGGCGTAAACCAACCAGTTATCGTTCGGCCGCCAATCCATCTGGGCCTTAGCCGAAAAATTTTCAAACTCCTGCGCCATTTGTGGCGTGTTGCCTGGATTGAGCATCAGTACGGGGCCACCTAATTGAGCGTTATCGACAACAATGCTCATGTCTCTTTCGTCTTCGGTGTAGCGCAACGCACCAATCAGCGAAACCGCATCCGTCAGCTGGTATTCAACATGCCCGAAAATCGCCATGGATGTTGTCTCAACCTTCTCCATATGACCAAAGGTCGCCAGGAAATCCGGTATCCCTGTTGGGCACGGCCCTGTGGTCAAGCAGGGATTGCTGGGGTCACTCCAGGCTGGGAACGGAGTTGCTCCGCCAGGAACGAAGGTTGCCTGAGGACCCGCGTCCAGAGTTACACTGCCGCTGGTGTCACTTTCGAAGTCAAGGTAATACACTCCACCGAGCCATTCGAGGCGTTCAGCGGAGCCAGCCAGGCGTAGCTCCTGTGAAAATTGATCGCGCTCCTCTCCTTCTAAGAAGCTGATTCCTGCTATTGGCGAACTATCAGTGTCTTCGGTATAGCCTTTGTCCATATCGAAGTAATCGCTGATCGACGTCAAAGTCAGATCCCCGATATTCCAGTTTACTTTCACCTGGACATTGGTGATTTCGCGTTGAAAAAAACCTGTGAAGTCAAACGCACCGTCATGTGGATCATTATTAGGTTCGACAAATCCTCTTGGATCGCACCCAGGACAGGGACCAAATATCAATGCAAATGGATCAAACAAACCGCCGTAAACGCCTACCTGGTCGCGTGCCACGTTGTTGCCCAAGCCTGTTGCATCATATTGCCCCGGCTGGTGTGAAAACGCGTTTCCAACCGTGTCATCTTCAGTGTAACTTCCTTTTACAAGCACACTGAGATCCTCATTCGGTACAAACTGAACTTGACCCCGCACCGCGTAACCGTCTGCCGCCCGCAGGTCTTCTCCTATCCTGTTTTCCAAAACTCCGTCATGCTTGTTTGTCGCGATCGACAAGCGACCGAGCACAGTGTCGCTCAAGCCGCCGCTTACAGCCGCTTCGAATTTGACCAGGCCATAGTCCCCTAGCGTTGCGCGGCCGAACCCTTCAAACTCATCGGTTGGCTTTCGGCTAATATAGTGCAAAAGTCCGCCAGTCGCGTTTCGGCCAAACAAGGTCCCTTGCGGCCCTCGAAGCACTTCAACTCGCTCTAGATCATACATCTGTGTATGCGCTGCACCCATGGAGGCCACATAGGCGTCATCAACATACATGGCAACCGGAGGTTCGAGATGACTGGAAAAATCGTTTTGCGACACGCCACGTAGATTAACTGTCGTTATGTTGGGGTGCTGTTGTTGAATAATCAAGCCGGGAGTTTGGGCGGCTATATCAATGGAATTGGTGAGGCCAAGCTGTTCAATCTGCGTTCCCGAAAAAGCAGTGACAGATATCCCGACATCGCTAAGATTCTGCTCGCGCTTTTGCGCAGTTACAGTGATCTCCTCTAGAAGGAGCTGGGCGAATAGAGGCGCAGGAAGCACAGGCAGAGAAACTACGATACCTATTGCTAATGCCTTTACACACTTTAGATGCTTGTCCATCGAATTATTCCTTAACTAAGACTTAGGATGCTGATTGTCAGTTCTTCTCTTTGCGCCAAGCAGGTACTTCTGACCTTTCCCCTGAATTAGGCCGCGCGTGTTAGAGACGCACGAGTTGGCTTCCGGAAACAAATTTTCAGATACCGCAAAGCTTTTGTAAAATCTTTAATTGATATCTATAAGATATATTTTTTCTATTCAGGGGTCCGTCAAATTCCAGAATTTGCTATGACAATTAGTATGACGCCGGCAACCTAACTAGATCGGAAACCTGAAATTACCTGGCACCTGGTCCATGATCAATATGGCACGATCCTGCGGCTTAGATAGGAAATTTATGTGTTTTGAAAAAGATAATAATATTTTAGAAATGCAAGAATTGTCCTTACTCTTGTATTTGGGAGGCCCTTAGCTTCACCGCTAGAGGTGAACGATGGTCTACGGGACAATTGATGCAAATCTATGGGTTCAAACATGGGAATTGAACGGATCGATACCGTTGTGATTGGTGCAGGTCAGGCAGGCATCGCAGCCAGTGAACATTTGGGGAATGCAAACGTTCCCCACCTCGTACTGGAACGCGATCGCGTTGCTGAGCGCTGGCGCACGGACCGCTGGGATTCACTCGTCGCCAATGGTCCAGCATGGCACGATCGATTCCCAAATCTGGAATTTCGGGGCCTCGCCCCGGACGACTTCGCAACCAAGGAACAAGTTGTTCAATATTTTGAAGACTACGCAGCAATGATCAGTGCGCCGATTCGCACTGGTGTGGACGTGAGACGGGTCACACGCCACCGCGACCTTCATGGATTTGTGGTTGAAACATCCAGCGGAGTGATCGAAGCAAGCCGAATAGTATCAGCTACAGGGCCTTTCCAACACGCGAGTATCCCACCGATTGCTCCCCAAGATGCAGCGTTCACGCAACTCCATTCCACCGAATATCGTAATCCCGAACTATTGCCACCGGGCGGCGTCTTGGTGATCGGAGCAGGCTCATCAGGAGTGCAAATTGCCGATGAATTGCAAAGAGCTGGCCGAAAAGTGTATCTGTCGGTTGGGCCACATGACAGGCCACCGCGCAGTTATCGCAACAGAGATTTCACGTGGTGGTTGGGCGTACTCGGTGAGTGGGATGCACCCGCTGCAAAACCAGGTACGGAGCATGTCACAATTGCGGTCAGCGGCGCACACGGTGGCCACACCGTTGATTTCCGGTCGCTTGCTGAGCAAGGAGTGACTCTCTTCGGAAGAACGGAATCCTTTATTGACGGTACAGTGCATTTTCTTCCAGATCTTGCAGACAGTATCGCTGCCGGTGATAAGAACTACCTGGATATGCTTAACGCGGCAGACGCTTTTATCATCCAGAACGGGCTCGATCTTCCAGAGGAACCCGATGCTCGCACACTTCTATGCGATCCCGATTGCGTGACAACCCCGATTCTGAGCCTTGATTTATCCAATGCCGGCGTTTCTACGATCATTTGGGCAACAGGTTTTACCGTCGACTTCAGCTGGTTGGACGTGAACGCGCTCGATGACAACGGAAAGCCAATCCATCATCGCGGTGTTTCAACGGCATCGAGTGTGTATTTCCTAGGCTTGCCCTGGCTGTCTCGCCGTGGTTCTTCTTTCATCTGGGGAGTATGGCACGATGCGAAGTACGTGGTAGACCACATCACTACCCAACGCAAATACCTGGCGTATCAAGATTCTTTACCTCGCGAAACGGGCACCTCGACTTCTCTAGCAAGCGGAGCAAGCTGATGCCGACTCATACCAGAATCCGTAGGTTCAACACAAAGGATACTTATCCAAATCAGCATCTGGATAACGATCTATGCCACGCAGTACGTGCCGAGAACACCGTTTACATTCGCGGTCAGGTAGGAACAGACTTTGAGGGCAATCTTGTTGGTCTAGGTGATCCTCGAGCCCAAACCGAACAGGCAATGAAAAACGTTAAATTATTGCTTGAGGAAGCCGGTTCGGATTTGAGCCATATCGTGAAAACCACCACTTACATTACAGACCCTCGTTACAGGGAAGTCGTCTACAGAGAAACCGGGAAATGGCTCAAAGAAGTGTTCCCAGTGTCTACTGGACTGGTCGTTCAGGCTCTAGCACAACCAGAGTGGTTAATGGAGATCGATGTGATTGCGGTTATTCCAAATGAGAAGTAATGCATGACATTTTCTATAGCGGGAGCTTGCGCTAAAACCGGCATGGTTGGCTGCGCAATCAGCTCCTCCAGCATTTGCGTTACAAGTCGCTGTGCTTTTGTGAGAAGTGGCATAGGAGTCGCGCTCACTCAAAATATAACAAACCCCAACCTTGGACCGCTCGCCCTCGATTTACTGAGCGACCATACGACGCAGGGCTCGATACTTGAAGCCTTGGCTAACAATGATCCCCATATAGAATGGCGCCAGCTGGGTGTGCTCGGCGTAGATGGCGAAGGCATCACCTTTTCTGGTGACAAGGCCCTAGGTATTCATGCAAGTGCAACTGGCCAACACTGTATTGCCCTTGGCAACTTGCTTTCTAACGCTCACGTACCTCAGACTATGATAAGCAGCTTCGAAAACAGTTCAGGGCATTTGGCCAAGCGATTGTTAACGGCATTGGAAGCTGGCCTCAAACAAGGTGGTGAAAGCGGTCCTGTTCATGCCGCCGGATTGCTCGTGGCGGCTGAGCCGGACTGGCCGGTCGTTGATTTACGAGTGGACTGGAGTGACGATCCAATCAACAAACTTTCCAGCATTTGGCAGGAGTACCACCTGCAAATTGAAGATTACATTCTTCGTGCTGAAGATCCTTCGAATGCGGATTCATTTGGCGTGCCGGGTGATGAATAAATGGCAGCCTTCTGTTCCATTGGCCATTAACTGAATTCTCACGTGCCACATCCAAATACCATTGAGATTCTGGAACGATTAATCGCGTTTGATACGACCAGCTGTAACTCCAACCTGGCTCTGATGGATTATCTGAAGCAGTATTTAGGTAGCTACGGTGTAACGAGCCATCTGATATTTGATCACGAGCACAGAAAAGCCAACCTTTACGCCACCATTGGTCCGCAAGATCACGGAGGAGTTATGTTGTCCGGTCATACCGACACTGTTCCTGTCACAGGGCAGAACTGGACTAAACCTCCATACACCTTATCCAAAGCAGCAGATCACTATTATGGGCGCGGCACCAGTGATATGAAGGGCTTTATTGCAGTCGTCCTGGCCAGCATTCCCGATCTGGCAAAGACCAAACTGCATACCCCTATCCATCTGGCTTTCTCTTATGATGAAGAAATCGGTTGTGTGGGTGTACGAAGCCTGATCGATACTCTACGACAGCATCCCGTTAAGCCCGCAATCTGTATTATTGGTGAGCCGACGTCCATGAAGGTTGCGACAGCACACAAAGGTAAGATTGCCGGGCAGATTACGGTGCGCGGCAAGGAATGCCATTCTGGAATGGCTCCAAAAGGAGTCAATGCCGTAAATTATGCGGCTCGTCTCGTTGTTTGGCTGGAAAACCTCGCTCGTGATAAGAGACTCAATGGCCCTTTTGATGAGCGTTATGAAATACCGTTCAGCACCATACACACCGGTGTAATTCAGGGTGGAACGGTTCTCAACATTGTTCCTAATCACTGTCATCTGGTGTTCGAAATCCGGTACATTTCTGAAGAAAACACTAAAAGGATTCTGGATCAATTGGACAACTATGCCCATGATTTAACGACTGAGATGGCGACGATAGATAAGGACTGCGGCATAACGATTGAAATCACGACTGAGTACCCTGGCCTGGACACCGAAGATGAGGCTGAGGTTGTTAGCTTTGTTAGTAAATTGGTTCAATCTACCGACAAGATCAGCATCAATTTTGGTAGCGAAGGTGGTTTATTCAGCTCCACCTTGCACATTCCAACAGTGGTGTGCGGTCCAGGCAGCATGGATCAGGGTCATAAGCCAGATGAGTTCATCCATGCGAAACAATTGGAACTATGTGAAGACTTTGTGCACCGCCTGGCCCAAGAATTAAGCGTGTAATTTCCATCGCGGCGCGAATTAGGAAATACCACTTACAATTCGATCCATGTGGTCTTAAGCTGTGTGAATTTATCAAACGCGTATATCGACAGATCGCGCCCTATTCCGGATTGCTTGTAGCCTCCAAAGGGTGTCATGGGACTAAGCGCATCCATAGTGTTCACAGATACAGTGCCAGCCTGAAGGCGCGCAGCCACGCGATGCGCTCGACTAAGATTGTCAGTCCAAATCGAAGCCGCCAATCCATAGGGCGTATCATTTGCAATTTCTATCGCTTGTTCTTCAGAATCAAAACCAATGACGGCGAGAACCGGACCAAATATTTCTTCCTGAGCAATGCGCATTTGATTATCAACCTGATCGAAGATCGTGGGTTGCACATACGCTTGTGAGCCATTAATTGAAATACGGTGTCCGCCGAATACCAGCTTCGCCCCTTCCTCAGCGCCCAGATTGATGTAGGACAATACCTTCTCTGCATGCTCATGGCTTACAAGAGGTCCCATAGTCGTGGAGGGATCGAGTGGGTCTCCTAACCTTACCTGATTTGCCCGCTCCTCTATTTTCTTTAGAAACTCTTGTTTGATTGAGTTTTCGACAAGTAGCCGGGAATTTGCTGAGCAAACCTCGCCTTGATTAAAGAAAATGCCCATGGCGGCCCGATCCGCTGCAGTGTCCAGATCATTGCAATCGGCAAAAATCAAATTTGGGCTCTTACCGCCAGTCTCCAACCAAACAGGCTTCATGTTCGATTGACCGCTGTAGACAAGAAACGCCTTTCCGACCTCTGTGGAACCAGTAAAGGTGACCGCGTCGACGTCATTGTGGAGTCCCAGCGCCTTACCGGCCACATGTCCATAACCTGGAACCACATTCAGCACACCTGCAGGTAGTCCTGCCGCGGTAGCAAGCTCTGCTAATCTGAGAACAGAATGCGGTGATTGCTCTGCGGGCTTAACGATAACGCTGTTCCCAGCTGCCAGGGCTGGACCCAGCTTCCAGATCGCAAGGTCTAACGGAAAATTCCAGGGAACAATAGCAGCGACTACTCCTATGGGTTCCCGTGTAATGGTTGCCACCGATCCACGTCCAGTCGGCGCAACTTGATCATAGATTTTATCTGCTGCCTCTCCATACCACGCCAATATTGCCGCGGCACCGGGTACATCGATGTTCAAAGCGTCCATCACGGGTTTTCCCATATCTAGGGATTCCAAGAGCGCCAGTTCTTCCCGGTGTTCGAGGATTAACTCAGCCAGTCGAAGAATGATTACCTTTCGTTCCGAGGGAGTTTGCTGCGACCACGTTCCAGCCTGAAACACAGCCTTTGCGGCAATGACCGCTTTGTCTACGTCCTTCTCGTTGCACGCCGAAACGTCGGCAAGATTACGACTCTTGGCCGGATTGACCACTTGATAGGTTTCGCCACTGCACGAATCCAAGAACCGACCTTCGATGTAGGCCTGGTTTCTCAATTCGATTTCGACTGCTGCGGCCTGCCATTGTTGATAGTTCATTCCGGCCATTTCTTTACTCCCGTTTTATTTCAACAACCGTCCAGGCGGCCAAAGATTTGGTGGGAGTCTGAGTTAAATGGAGAGATAGATAAAATATAAAAAGCCTTTGCTCAAGATCACTTTATTCGATGCAACGCTACGCCAAATTCCATTGAAATCATCAAGCGTCACGGATTACGGGTACCGCGGACCTCAAACAATCTATCTCTGTAGGATCGTAATCAAGGTATCAATCAGCAAAGTTTTAAATAATAATATTCTATGTAATTACGAAATAGAATTGAGGAAGTTTATGCGATATACACTCAAACAACTCAAATACTTTCTAGCGGTAGCTGAATACGGCAACGTGACCGAGGCAAGCGAACGTCTCTTCATATCGCAACCGTCTATTTCCAGTGCGGTCAGCCAGCTAGAAGAAGCATTTGAAGTCGACTTACTTATCCGGCACCACGCTAAGGGCGTATCGCTTACTGCGGCAGGTCGAGAGCTTACCGTTCTCGCAAAAAGTCTGCTGTCCCATGCTGATGAAATACAGTCCCGTATACACGCTCACGGCAGCGCAATGTCGGGGGTCATCCACCTTGGATGTTTCGTTACGCTCGCCCCTGTCTACGTGCCGAAACTGATGCAGCGATTCCGTCGAGAATATCCAGAAATTGAGTTTGTTCTATTCGAAGGAAATATTGAAGAAATCTACCAAGCCCTGTTGTCCGGTGATATTGAGGTGGCCTTGGTTTATGATCTCGGTGCACAGGAAAGAGCCGACAAGGTGGAACTCGCTAGCCTTGCCCCAAATGTTGTTTTGCCTGCAAAACATAAGCTGGCTCAGCGAACTAGTATTCGTTTGAACGCACTCAAGGAAGAACCCATGATTCTTTTAGATCTACCACACTCGCGGGATTATTTCTTTTCGCTGTTTGAATTGCATGATTTTAAACCCACGATTCTCCACCGAACGCGGAGCTTTGAAATGGTACGTAGCTTAGTAGCGAATGGATCGGGATACTCCATTCTCAACCTTGTACCAAACACTAAGGTCTGTTACGACGGCTCAAAGATCGCATCGATTCCCTTGGCCGAAAATACAAAACCACTGCGCTTGGTATTATCTAGAACCACTGGCGTCAAGCACTCGATGCGAGTCCAAGTTTTTGTAGATTTTTGTAAGCGCGAATTCAAAGTCGATCTATGACAGCAGTATCGCGACCCTAGTTTAAACGCGGCTCTAAGGAGCAGTAAGAAGTCGCGACCGCGTGCAAAGTCTTGATCCAAAATGCGATCGTGTTGTGGAACTTCCTCTACGTGTCTGAACATCTCTCAAACAAACCTGATGTGCTCGAAAGACAGGAAATGTTACAAGCGATCACTAGCGGTTCTGTCATCGCCTGGCGGCAGTCAGCCGGCAAGGACAGCGCGATTTTGCTAGCGCGTTCTTCGGCTGTGCGTCGTCAGAGCGTCCAAAGAGGCACTGACATGAACCCCCGATGAGCCCCTGCTCATTGGGGATTACATTCAGCTTGGATGGCATATAGCCGTTTCACTTTATTGGTTGAAATAATATAATAAAGCCTGCTATTTGTGTCACTATGTTGACGGTCGCGAGCCCAACTTAGTCACTTGGCGCGATGGTTCCTTCGCGTCTAGGGTCAACGCCGCCCAACAGGGAGCCATCTGAACTCTTATAAACAACGCTTAGCCCTGAATTCTCTCCGCGAGTGCCATCGACCGCAAACCCTGCGCGAACTAAAGCGTCAACTAGGTTCTCGGATCCAGTGCCGGCCTCAACGCGCACAATTTCACCGCGCGCAACGACATTAGGAAGCGATACCGCTTCTTGAGGCGTTAATCCCCATTCGAGCACACCTATCAAGGATTTCGAAGTGTATGCGATGATATTACTCCCGCCAGGAGAACCCGTCGCCATTAGAAAATTTTCTTTGTTGTCTAAAACGATCGTAGGTGACATTGAGGAGCGCGGTCGTTTTACTGGATGGGCCGCATTTGCAATCGGCTTGCCATTTTCATCTTCGAAAGCCAATGAAAAATCGGTCAGCTGATTATTCAAAAACATGCCGCCAGCCATTCTTCCAGATCCAAAAATGCTCTCGACAGAAGCGGTCATCGAGACTACATTCCCGCTCTTATCCACCACGACAAAATGGCTGGTTCCAGCAATATCATTTGTTCGATCAAGGCCAATTGGCGAATCTTGACTTTCGGCCTCATAGGTCCATGGATCCCCGAAACTGGTCGGCGCTGGAGAATCGGTACCCAGCAGCGCCGCGCGTTCCGAAATATATGATTGATTCATCAGACCAGTAATCGGAACACTCACAAATTCTGGGTCGGCGACGAATTGGTCCCGGTCCGCATAAGCTAGCCGTTGCGCATTCACAAAATGCTGCCAATTCGATGTACTTTCCGGGCCCCCGTTTTCGGGAAACTGGCTCACATTTAGCATTGACATGATCGCGCTGACAGCAATCCATGATGAAGGCGGAGGGGGGCCGCAAACCTGCAGATCGCGATATGGAGAGCATAGAGCCTCCAATTTTTGCGGTTCGTAAGCCGCAAGATCGGTGAGTTTCATTCCACCCGGTCGCGGGCTCTTTGCGACCTCCTCGACGATGTCCTTAGCGATTTGCCCCGTGTAAAATTGCGATGGATCAGCGGCTATCATTCGAAGCGCTGAGGCATACTCAGAGTTTGTTAGCAGATGCCCAGCGGGCAGAGGCTTCCCGCCAATATGGAAGTAATCATAAGCATCCGTCGGACCCTCGTCCAGTGAGGACGGTAGAAACGGTCCAAAGCGTTTTATCATATCATGGAGCCTTGGAGATACCTCAAAACCATTGCTTGCGAGCTTCTCAGCGTAGCCGAATAATGTGCCCCAAGGACGCGAGCCGTGATCTTTGTGTGCTAGTTCTAGCATGGCGACCACGCTGGGAACACCGACAGCCAGACCGCTATGTTTAGCCTCAAGGTATTGGAAAGGCTCGCCTGCGTCAGTCAGAAACATATCTCTCGTGGCACTCGCTGGTGCACGCTCACGTCCATCATAGACGGCGAGTTTTTTGCCGGATCCATCATAGTGCATCATAAATGCGCCGCCCGCCAAACCGGAACTCTGTGGTTCGACCAAGCTTAAGACCGATTGGATCGCGACCGCTGCATCGACAGCCGAGCCGCCGGCTTCAATGGTCTCAAGCCCCGCTTGCGTTGCATGAGGATTCGCTGTCACCACAATATAGTCGCTCGACAGCGCAGATTGCTCTGCGGAATAAGGTTGTAGGCTTCGCACGCTTGAGTATTGACATGCCGCTGTAAAAGTCAGCAATGTTAGGTAGATTGTCCGGTGCAAACGATGAGGTCTCATTTATGACTCCAATTCTGAACCAATTTGATCAAGGATTTGAGAAACAATTGTGGCCATCGTGGAGGCCGAACTTGTGAAAAAGCCTGGCCCCCATAACAGCATATTTGCAAAATAAATGGCCTTTGTTCCAGGGGGACGATACGTATTGAGATCAATATCTGCGCCGGGCATTTGCCGGTCGCCCAGTATATAAGGGCGCAAAGTGCCTTGATGAACTAAGTCTTGAATCCAGGCCGGTTGCCTATGGCTAAACAAGTGTCGGTCGACAGTGCCTGTGGCATTAATCATTGTGCTAGCGCTCACCGATCCGTACTGGTGTTCGGTTTCAAACAGAGATCCGTCGGCGGTAAGACCGGGGTAACCAACGCCCGTAATAACTTCCAATACTCCGGCACGATGCAACGCAAGCAGGCGTTCCCCGGTACTAATTGGGCAAGGTGCGGCGAAGCTCAAAGTCGCGGATTCATACATGCGGCGATAGGCCTGTTCGCTTTCTGGCGTCAAAGCTCGACGAGCAAACAAGTCCCAGATTCGAATTCGTTCTTGCGAGAAGAAATCGACAATGCGGTTTTGGCTTTCCTTTGATCTTGCGAGGATCAAATCCTGAGAAAGTAGCTCTCCTGCTTTTTCGTTGACACTAGCAGTGTCCTTACAATGCCGATATGGAGTGGCAACATCGTTAAGGTCCAAAGAATCGATGGCCGCACCCGTATCGGACCAGATCGCCTGGCCAATTACTTCCAGACTGATTTTACTCCCGGCTACTGTGAATCGCGCGGCGACATCATCGAACTCATTTGTGGAAACCTCTGCAGGGCGCAAGCTCTGAAACTTTTTCAAGCGACCACTGCGGGATGCCAAGATAACATTGCGGGAATTCGATCCGCGTTGATAAACGAGCTCACCATTGGCAGCCCGAATGAACGAGCAACCCGTTTCAGGCGCAAAGAGTCGATTAATAACATCGTATGCGCTAAGGGAAGTGCCGAGGACGAGAATGGTCTCGTCAGATCCAATCGCATCTATTTCTTCGTTAAGGATATGGGAGTTTACGTACCGCGCGGAGCCACAGGTACTTGTAGGTTTCAAGTATTCGATTTCCGGGCATCGTCCAGTTGCCATGATAACCCGATCAGCGCTTGTATCAGTGTTGCACCATCTAAGCTCAACCACACCGTCTCTTTCGTGAATGCCAGTGATCTCGTGCGTAACGAACTCAACTTTAATTCCGCGTTGTCGTGCCTTTCGAGCCGCGGCGTCTACAGACTCGCGTAAGAAGAGACCATACAACTTACGCGGTACGTTACCCTTAGGTGAAAGATTTATGTTGGGCAATTGCTTTGCTTCTAGCCAGTTCAAAAAAGCACATTTTTTGTCGGGATCTAAATAGAGCGAATCAGTAGTATTGTTCAGCAGGTAGTGTTCGTTCTCTTCTGGGTTGTATGCATAGCCCGGTCCGAAATCACCGCTAAGCTCGAAGACAGTGATGCGATGGCACAGTTCTCGCTCCACAATCTGATGCAGCGCACTCGTACCGGTAAACCCACATCCCACGATAGCGATATGCTCAATGCGAAGCGTCAAGGCCCCGTCTCACTGACGCTCTGCGTCAAATCAATCTCTGTTGTCTCCTTGGACGTATCAAGCACCAGCAAGGTTTCTGTCTTCACCACCGCGGGAAGTGGCTTTACGCAAGACTGCAAGAAATCTTGAAGAGCCACTGCATTTCGAACGCGAACTTTCATCAGGTAAGAGTGTGGCCCGCTGATATGATGGATTTCCTGGATTTCAGGTCTCGTTCCTAAGGCGCTAAGCGCCTCCATTTCGCCTTCATAAGTCATGTCGACGAGGACGAAGACCAATAGGTCGATGCCAAATGACGCTGGGTCTAACACACCACGCCAATGGTCAAGCGCACCGCTCGTTTGCAGCTTCCGCACGCGCTCATTAGCGGAGGATACAGAGATACCAACACGCTCGGCAATCGCTGTGCTAGAAGCCTTTCCGTCCGACTGGATGATTCCAGCAATTTTTCGGTTAATCTTATCCACAATAGCAATTATGCTGGATATTCTATTATAAATAAAGATTATTAATGTATTTTTGATTCTTTTGGAAGATATATTACGTTCCCGTCTAATCTATGTAGTCTACGCTTGGCCCAGTGACCGGGTAGCTGAATACTTGGCCATAATTTCGGTTTAGACCGCCTGCTCGATAATGATTCTCTTGTTCATATCCAAATCAAATGCACCATACGGGTTGATATGGCTATAAATAAGGGGGCGTAAGAGCCCGGTAGTCTTCGTCGCGCATCTTTGCTGCCCATTTTGGATCGGTGAAGACCTGATGGATCATCAGTGCATTGACGTAAACCAGGCAGATTTGCAGAAGATGTAATGCCCATACCGAGAGTTCTTATTCTTCAATGTTGTTGGCCGCCAATTCCGCACCTTTACAAAAGAATATGAACGAACTGGCGCTGTTCCAGTTCTCGACTACATTCAGTCCGTTGTGAATCTCACGCCATAGGTCTTGCAAACCAATGTATCAGCATAGAAAGATTGTTGTAACCGCCTTCCCGAGCTCAGGCAGTGCTTGATAGTTAGGGTGTTGGGCATCGCTGCGGGTGAAACGTCGCAGTATGGATTCGTCATCGGCCGTTCCTTGTTTTAATGCCGTTGCGAACTTGACCATTTCATCGTATTTCTGATTGATGAGTTACCACCGAGTGGGGCGCGCGCGAACAGGTTTCAAATTCTCATAGTGGCCGCGTTCACCACCCACTCGATACAGTCTCTGTCGACCGATTGCCTTTAGTTGTGGTCGCAAATCAAATCCCAGTAGGTAGCTAAATACAATCCCCACCTCACTCTGACCGTGGCTATCTACGTACTGGCGTTCAATACTCATGTCAGCGCAGTGTCGAAGCACACCCTAAATCATTGAAGCAACTTCAGATGACGAAACTCGATTTAGCTTAGAATGGATGTACGTGGACTGCTTTTCCACATGCCAATAAATAATTACCCATCGCCCACCGTATAGATGGTGCCATTCACTCATCAGGTTTTGGCCCCATGCACCAAACTGTTTCGAGTCCAACACACTGGCTGTGGCGCCTTCTCCCCAGATATTGAACTGACGAGTCGTCAAGGTTGCTTTCATGACGGCTCCCACGGCGCTCTGGAAGGCCGCCTTGTTAATGTGATGACGTCGGGTATGAAGTAGCGGTACTAGGGCACGCAAGCGGTCCAAAATTTCCAATCTACTGGCTAGTCTCGAATTGTGCCAGAATGGCATCGAGTGTATGACTGATGCGAGTTTGCAGGCGAATCATTTCCAGCTTTGGCCAGGTGCTACGCTCGCCCGAATCGATTAGGCGCTGCATCTGCCTTTCACCGGGGAAAGTGAACAGCCTCAAGGGGTTGTGAAATGTGTAGTCGGGCAGGATGTTGATGTCCCCCACATAATCCTGATTGATGACGGACCGCAACACACTGGTAACCTGAGTTATCGGCCCAGCTCGATTGTCTACCCGTTCTGCGATAATAGTCAGTGCGTTAAACCACTCCCTTGCGGAGCGACGACCGGCTGCGGCTAATATATTCAGGGCATTCTGCTTGCGGTGCCCGTCAGTTACGAACGGAATGACATGCGGGTTGGTCTGGCTGACCACATAGTGATTAACGCCATAAAGGCGCGCCAGCCGTTTGGCGGGCAAATCGTCGCTGACCGCGCCATCTACCCATTTACGCGAGGGCAGGAAATCTTTCCGGTGACCGTGGCTATCGAGGGCCTGAAGGGTAACCGGTGGGAAAATCCCGGGGACCGCGGCGGAGGCCAATACCCCGCTGCGGATAAGCACGCTGGGCGAGGTAGTCGCATTCAGCAGACGTGAGGTCTGGTGCGTCTCAGCAGGCGCAATAGAGACATTCATTGCTCGCCCGGTTTTCTCGAAAGCCTGCTGGAATGTTAAATCCGGAATAAGCTGCTCAATTGAAGCCTCCAACTCAGAAATGGGCGCCACCGTGAAGGCCTTACCTTCCCTGGGCATACAGGCCATTAAATACTCCGGGCGCAACAAACCGGCTAGCTCTTCGTCACTGTGAGTTGAGACAATACTGCCTACGATCGCGCCGCCACTGGCGCCGGAGAGAATCTTCGGTATCAATTTCGCAGCCGCCAGTGCACGAATAACTCCCACATGGAAAAACAACAGCGAGCCGGAACCGCTCATCATCAGTGCCGACCTCCCGAAGCAATGACTGGCACGACGAAAAAAGTCCCGCTTCTCTTCGTCGCTTATATCACCGCTGGTGTCATTGGCGAGCAGTTCAAGGGTATCGACTATCTCCTCAATGTAATTTTCGATCAGATGCTTAGTGCCTGACAGCGCGTGTCCGTAAAGCCCAGCCCGACCCATACTGCCCATATTGCCGTGGATGCCCTCATTGAGAGTGTAGTGCAAGCCCCTAATATCGTTCTTGGCTCGCAGGCTCTGCAGTCGGTCTAGTCGAATCCGGATAGACGCATAATCGTACTGTTTGGTCGCGTCTTTTTTTCGCCAACGATCAAGGCCGTTGTACCTATCGTAGTTAAGGGCTGCCGTCTTCCACTCCTCATGGCTGTCAGCTAGTCTCAAAGAACGTTTTAGTCTGTAATTACCGTTGATCAACATGCTGTTACCTTCCTTAAACTAGGCTGCTTCCAAGCTGCCCCAAGTCTTCCAGTACGGTCACTGTCATTGAGAATCTGGAGCTGTGCCCAACTCCATCGGCGCCCCCAGTGAAAAATCATCGAAGCACTCTCATGGTGTTTTTTTGGAATGCTTATTAGGCAGCTACTGCCCGTTGAAAGGCTGGGCGCTCGCGCATTCTATTCAGATAGTCACGTACGTGCGGTTTGTAACGATCACCAATTTCCAATGACTCCCCCAAATGCAGTGCATACGTGATATCGATATCAGCAATAGTAAACCGATTGTCAACTAAATATTCACGGCCATCCAACAGGTATTCATTGAGCCTACGTAACCGCGCATGATACCACTTTATATAATCGTTAGCTGCCTCATCGAGTCCCTTGTCTGGTTCCAATAAAGTGTAGCGAATAAACACGGTCTGCGGAAAAGTCAAAGTCGCATCACTGTGAAATAGCCAGTTTAGATAATCGCCATACTCCGGATGCTGGGGTCTCAATCCAAACTCCCATTTTTTATAGCGTTCTACTAGATACAGCGGGATGCCTGAGGACTCACTCATGTGAGTGTCACCGTCGATAAAATAGGGAACTGTCCCTAGATCGTTAACATCGAGAAAACTAGGTTCAAATATGCGAGGAGGAAACCGAAGCGATTTTAGTTCATAAGGAATCTGTAGTTCTTCAAGCGCCCAAAGAGGCCTGACCGAACGCGAATTGGAGCTGTGCCATAGTTGAATCGTCATTTTCAATAAAACCTATATTAACCTGCTGATAAGAATTCGCTCGATGTCGTCTGTGGTATCGCCGACAGCAAATACACAGTTCTTCATAAGCACGCTTAACCCTCTCGCCTGTACTATCACCAGCACCACCGAACGCCCGGTTCGAGTCATCGCGCGTCGGGGGTGCGCGCTGAACCTACACAATTGTTCGCTGCATTCGCTTCCTCCCAAACTACGGGTTGTTTTAGTTCGCTCCAAATCGATAATTTCGGTTCAAAATGATTTTCAATGCTTCGTCGTTTTATTTTGAGCGTCGGCGTAAGCATATCGTTGTCGGTGTTCCAGGCTTCACCGGCGATGACCATGAAGCTGATTTTCTCGTGGGCCTCTAAGGTCTGATTCCATGCCACTAACGCTGCCGACAGGTCCGCTTCAAGGCTTGCCGTCGTGGCGGCATCCAGTGGGACTTTATCGCGAAGACTTTGCGCCAGCGTCACAAACGCCACAGGTTGCGGCAGCGATGAACCTCCAACGCATACCGCTTCAACCGCCGGATGCGCTCCTATTTTTTGCTCTATGGGTACAGGTGCAACATACTTCCCCTTTGATGTTTTAAAGAGGTCTTTGATTCTGCCGGTTATCCTTAGTCGTCCATCAGGGTCAAGTTCACCCAAATCACCGGTGCGCAGGTAACCTTCTGAAGTTATGTCCTCGTGAGTCTTGGCTGCATCTTTATAGTAGCCAATCATATTGGCTGGACTCTTAACCAACACCTCGCCTTCGTCAGAGATTTTACAATCGACGCTAGGCTGAGGATGACCTACGTAACCTTCCTTATAGTCGCCCACACGATTGCAGTGCGAGTAACCAAAATTCTCAGTCATCGCATAAGCCTCGAGCAGTTCAACTCCCATAGATCTGTACCATTTAACTATTTCTACCGGCACTGCTGCGGAGCCGGTGACAGCATATCTAACGTACTGCAATCCCAGTGTCTTGGTGACTTTTTTGCGGAGTGACCTATTCAACAATGGAATTCTCAGCAGTGCCGACTGAAGCCTGAGAGGTATCTTTTCATTAACCCCTTGGTAGAACTTAATCCATAATCGTGGCACGGAAAGAAAGAAAGTCGGCTTTGCGCGCTGCAGGTCCTCGACAAAGCTGTCGAGGCTATGTGTGAAGAATATGTGGCCGCCTGTATAAATGCCAGCGGACTCCACGGTCGCTCGCTCGGCTGCATGTGCTAAGGGTAGATAAGAAATAAATCGGTCACCGTACCCCAAGCCGAATTCCTCTTCAGTAGAACGCGCCACGTGCATCATCGTCTCAAAAGTATGCATCACTCCCTTCGGTAAGCCCGTGCTGCCCGACGTATACATAATCGTTGCAATGGCGCTTGGAGCTGGAAGCTTAAGGGCTTGATTTGGCGATTTATCAGCGACTATCGCATCCCAAGTCCTTGCATTATCAATATCAGGCGACAATGGTAGCCGCACTGTATTGATAGCGTTTGGAATGACATTTTTGACCGACTTCCAACTATCAGAAATACCGTCAAGTTTGCCAACAATAAGTGCTTTGATATCGCCGTGAGAGAATATGTGCTTAGCGCTCTCTGAGCCAATACTCGGGTATATTGGAATCGATACAAACCCGGCCATCCATATGGCGAGATCAGCCATAATCCAATGCGCACTGTTTTTTCCAAAGATCCCAATGTGGCTGCCTGGTGGAAGTCCAGTACTCTTTAAGTAAATCGCCACCGACTTAACTTGTGATAAGACTTCTTGCCACGTGTACTCCACAACCTCGTTTTCACTGATAGGCTGCGTAAGAAATACACTGTCAGGTCTTTGTTCCGACCAGTAATGCAAGCAATGTATGTGGGTTTCTCGGGATGCAAAATTCATATTTTAATTATCTCCTATCTGTGAATATCGATATCCAAGCTAGGCTCTCGAAGCAGCCGCGCAATATATCGATAAAGACGCGACCAAAGAATAGCCACTGTCCATCGCAAGGCCTTGGTCAGTCTGCCAACTTCTCACTAAGATCGAGCTAACTATTCCAAATTGGACTAGTTCGGGTTTGAACCGAAAGGTGGTGCAATACTCAGGGACCGGCCGCCGCCGAAATACTAGTCCCACGCTGGTGCTCGCTTTTCAAGAAAAGCTGTAATCCCCTCTCTCGCATCCTCGCTCTCCAGGCATAAATCTAACTGCGATCTTAGGTAGGGTAGTGCTTCATCAAAAGTCATAGCGTCTTGCTCTATATAGGAAGCCAACCCCATACGCATCGTACCTGGCGCTAAGCTCGCGAGTTCGCTAGCGAGCTCTTGTACTCGACTAGCGAGGGCATCGGCGGCCACTGCCTCATTAATCAAACCGTACCGCTCGGCAAACTCGGTAGTAATCGATTTACCACGCATCACAAAATCAAGCGCGGCACGTTGCGGCATGACCCTGAACAACCCGCCCATCACCATAAAGGGCCAAAGACCGCGTTTAATTTCTGGCGCTGAGAACTTCACGCCTTCTGCCGCTATCGCGTGAGTCACGTTGCAGAGCAGCAACAACGCCCCTGCATAGACGCCACCTTGAATCTGGGCAATGCTAGGTTTATTCAAATGTCTAAGTCTTAAAGGTATGTCGTCGTTGCCACCTCTGACAGGCACCGTCGATTTCGTTTCGACGTCATTACCACCCATCACCGACAAATCGCCACCAGCACAAAAGGTATCTCCATTCGCGGCAATCACCAACACGCGAACGGAGCGTTCTTGTTTGGCATAGTCCAGCGCATAGATTATCTCCGCCATCATCGTCGGATTTATCGCATTTTTCCGTTCTGGGCGATTTAACGTTATCGTGAGGACGTAGTCTTTTTCGTTAAGTTCGATCGTCTCAAATACGAGGCCTTCAAGTGATAGAGTTTCAGTACTCATAGACTTACCTTTTAGTACGATAGTTTGATAGTTCTAATTGATCGACATCACGTTGCGCCGGAGCGCACACTTTTTTCCTTGAGCACGGCATGACTAGTTAACGACCGAATAGTGCATCTTCGATGGCTTTGGCCTCCACGCGATATGCAGCTGACAATGCATCTCTTCTGGCGGCAATCAAACAACGCTTGGCCATACGCAAAGCATCTAGTCGCTTTGCAGCGATTGACCGTGCGATTTCAAGCGTTTTCTCTAGTAGTTCGGTATCTGAATAAACCCTGGTCACGATATTCGACGCTAATGCTTCATCGGCAGTAACGAACTCGCCGCAAAACAGCATCTCTGCAGCCAATTGAGGGCCAGCTACTTTTGGCAACAGATAGCTACTACCAAACTCCGGTGACAATCCAAGCGCTGCAAAAGGCAGCTTGAGCTTTAGGCTTTCCCCGGCGTACACCATGTCTGCGTGCAATAACATCGTAGCGGCGCCACCAATTGCATAACCCTTTGGGCACATGAGTAGTGGTTTGTCGAAGGCGGCTAAGGCTCTCTCGGTATACTGATATGCGAGGTTCCCTTCCGCGTCTTTTTCTGGCGAGTCGGCCAAGTCATGGCCTGCCGAAAAATCGTCGCCTACGCCAGTGAGCACGACAACGGTTACGTCATCATCCTGTTTTGCAGCGTCAAGCTCGACCGCCAAAGAACGCCATGCGGCGTTGGTAAATGCGTTTTTCTTGTGCGAACTGTTAAAACTGATTAGCAAGACGCCAGCTTCTGCTTGCTTTAAAAAATACTCTGATGTCATTAACTGGAAATCCAATGGTTGTTTTGGCGGAGAGTTCCTCACCGAGTGAGTAAAAAGTCCCTGGTGTCCAAGCTTTCTAAAGAAGCCCGTCGGTAATCTGGCGTGGTACGGCAACAATCTTGGCGCGCAGATATTCACCTAATGTTTTTGCCTGAGGGTCCGTCCGTACTGAAGATGAGACGCCCTCCCCAAGAATGCCAACAATGAAAAAATTCAAGGCTTGAATATTAGGTAACTCGTAACGAACAACTTCATAGTGGGCCGTTTCTGGCATTAGCTCCTTGATTTTCTCTACCGTTAAAAAATGGAAAAGATAGCTATACGCTTCGGGTGTGTTCGCCCAAACTCCTACGTTTGCGCACCCTCCCTTGTCTCCCGAACGCGTGCCAAACAATCGACCAAAGGGAATGCGGACTTGCTCATCCTGGGTTAGCTGAGATACCTCGACTGACTCGACCTTGAATTCAACACACTCACTCAACAGCCGAGTCGTGGGTAATATCTCTATCGCTTCGCCTCCAACGTGAACATATTCTGAGACATGCTCGCTATCTATCAGAGCGGGCCAGTAAGCTAGAAAGCTCGCGCCGTTTCCGATTGGCGTAACCGCTCCCAGTCCCGGGATGTTTCCCAGTGACATTTCAATAAATTTCGCGCTGAAAAGCCGCCCGACTTTATTAACGTCGTGTGACTTAGCAATAATCCTTAGACGCGCAAACGCTTCTTCATTAAGTGCGGGGTCTTCTTTGTCATTTCTGATTAGCTCAACCGAAACCTCGTCGAACTGCTCTCTTCCGCCGACGTTGGCAAAAAAAGTCTCTGTGAGAATCTCAACCTTTCTCTCAACATCGAGCCCTGGTATCACAATTTCGAAACCATTCCTGAAACCACCCAAGGTGTTGATGCAGACTTTGTGACTCATCGGTGGCGATGAACCTTTGCAGCCGCTAACGTAAACGCGATCAGGCCCGATTTGCTCTATGCTAAGCGTATCGAAATGGCCGATAACATCTGGGTTTTTATAGGCTGGTTCGCTGATTTCATAGAGCAGCTGCGCCTTGACGGTGCCTACCGATACCAATCCTGCAGTTCCCGGGTGTTTTGTAATCGTGCAGTTGCCATTGGATTCGATCTCTGCAATCGGATAGCCGGGATTGTTAAAGTCTTTTACTTCTTCAAAGAACGAGTAGTTGCCGCCGGTAGCTTGTTGACCACATTCAATAATATGCCCAGCCGCCAGCGCGCCAGCCAATGCATCGTAATCATCTCGTTTCCAATTGAATTTCCACGCAGCAGGCCCTATAACAACGGCCGCATCGGTCACCCGCGGGCAAATAACGATGTCGGCTCCTTTGTCTAGGGCCTCCTTGATACCCCACGCCCCAAGATAGACGTTTGCGGTCAATAAGGTATTGTTGGTGTCACTAAGGTGGACGCCTGTATCCAAGTTTGTGAGGGTTTCCCCTTTTTCATTTAACTCGTCTAGGCGTGGGACAAGGTCATCGCCATCAATATAGCGACGCTAACATCCAATTTGAGTTCATTCGCTATCTCTTTGACCGCTTCTGCCATGCCAGCGGGGTTTAGGCCACCGGCGTTAGATACGATTTTAATGTTCTTCTCTACGCAGCTAGCGCGCACCTCTTTACCCTGCTTCAGAGAAGTGCCGACATAGCCCCCAGGATCTCGCTGCATTTTTTGGCCATAAAGAATCGCCATAGAGAGTTCTGCTAAGTCGTCGCCAGTCAGAACATCAATTGGACCGCCGTCCA
>JBCCIP010000002.1:0-262806 GCA_039111475.1 Pseudomonadota bacterium
AGGTACAAAAATTAGTGCCTGTATGTAGGCTGGCCATGCATTGAATGCCAGTAGAGAGGCAATGGGCGACGCCGTTGAATCTACGATGTAACTCATTTCCTCATGACTGACTCCTTCCTGGTCGGCCAGTGGTTTGACAGTGGTTCCCACCAACACCGTACTCACCGACCCACCCTGAAAGAACGCGACGCCAAGTAACCAAGCAACCATTTTTGCTGAACGCGGCCCGCGCACATACCGCTCGGTCATGAACGTGGCAAATGCTTTTGCAGCTCCGGTTTTCGACCATATACCCAGTAACCCGCCCAAAAGCCAAAGATAGAGCAATAGCACGCCGGCGGCATTTCGTGTGGCGAGGCTTGGTATCAACACGCCATCAGTGATATCGAAACGGCCAAGCATGAATGCGCCAACGACAATTCCTGACAATAAGGCAGTGAGCGGCTCCTTGGTGATCAGGCACAATGCGACTGCCACAAACGCGGGCAAAAGTGACCAGGCACCGAAATGCAGTTTGGCTTCCAAAAGCGCGTATTGCTGAGTTTGCTGGCCGTCTTCCTCGATAGTTTCTACTATCCACTGGCTGTTTAGTTCTGGAGCGTTTTCTACTTGGTCAAGCGCATCCTGGCGCAACACCGATTGTGAATAGGGGATGGTTCGGCCGACGGCGTTGGTTTTGCCTTTGGTGATGGTTACGAGCTGCCCTGATGCGTCCTCGAAAACCTGCATAACCGTCTTCTGCTCGCGCCACTCGGGTTGTACTGATTGGCCAACATATAGACTGGCCAGCAAGCTGAGCACGACCACCCAAAAAGCGGGTTGCGAGAGAAAACTGGGGGATTTTCTCATGGTGGTGGCTTCTCTTGTGGCAATTGCAAGGTTGCTTCCGGCAAACTAGCGTTTGCGAGACGCGTTGAGAACAGGGTGCGATAGAAATCGCTGTCTATCAATGCCTCATACGCCCGTTGTGTTCTGAGCACAATATGAGGATCGGAATTTTTGCTATAGGCCATGTACAGCCCGTCACTAAAATCTTCCAGGGCTAAAGCAGGCTCAAGTAATTTGCAGTCGATACTTATCTGTGCACACAGCGGCAGCAGTCCACCAGCGCTAATTGGGAACAAATCAATTCTTTTCCGAAGAAGCTTACGCAGGTTTTGGGCACTGCTGTTAACGGGTTGGATGTTTGAAAACCCTTCTGACACCAGATACTCATGGTGTACATGATCATTAACAACGCCTATAGAAAGAGAGCGGGCGTCATCAATTGAGGCTAATTTCAAATCGCTACGCTCACGTAATTTGAATAGGTAATAATTGATGGGAATAATTTTGCCAATCCAAATGAAGTCTTTCGACCGTGCTTTGGTGCGCGCAATCGGGTAAATCAAAATATTGTCTCGTGTCTGCGCGTAACGATAAGAACGCTTCCACGGAATAAACGATAACTCATAATTTATTTGCGCTCGCTCTAACACACGTTTTACGAACACCGTTGCCTCACCATCTACGGTTACCGGCTCAGTTTGCAAGGTAAACGGGGTAGCTTCGGTCATAACACTGACGGCTGATTCGCTGAGCGCAATTGGCACAATTAGCGTTGCGCCAAAAAAAATACAAATACTCAGCGTTTTTCTAATCATGTTTTGTCAACATTGGATAGCGCTCAACTAACTTGCTGATGCAAACCGAGCTTTGCGATTGAATTTGATCGAAAAGCGGTTGAATATTGCGCGCTTCATTCGCTTCCGCTGACTCCTCAATCATTTCAGCGATGCCCGCCAGATGTTGAAACCCAAAATTTGCGCACAGGCCGCTAATTGCATGTGCCTGTTCAACAATGGCGCTTGCGTTTTCCATGTTCAATGACGTTAATGTGTTTACCCGGCTTTGTGCCGCATCTTTTGCTTCGAGATACAACTCAACAAATTTGGCATCACCTAGGGATTGCCTGTGCTGTTCGACCAGCGAGAAGTCAATGCCGCTTTCGTCATCTAAAGCAGTTGAGCAGGTTTCATCAGGGTGAGTGTTCCTTAGCGCTTTATGTAAGGCGCTGGTTAGGCGATTTTGGTCCACCGGCTTGATAATCACCTGATCCATTCCGGCCGCCAGGCATTCTTCGATTTTTTGCTCGGAAACATTAGCGGTAATACCGATAATAGGCAGGTTCTGAAACCCCGCCTGATGCATTCGATGTGTTGTCTGGATACCATCAAGACCGGGCATATGCAGGTCCATCAGCACAACGTGGATGGTCTCTCTGTTCAGTTGGTCAATGGCTTCATAACCGCTGCTAGCAAGTACCGCTCGGTGGCCCGCATTTTCGAGTTGACCTTGGGCCAGGCGGCGGTTGATACTTAGATCATCAACCACTAAGACAGTCATAGATGACGAAGGAGGGTCAGGCACCTCTGTTTTGGTGTCGACTGCATCTTCTTCCGCAATGTCGAACTCAAGCTCAAAGTAGAAGCGAGATCCTTGCTCAATTTGGGCACCTATACCGCTAGCTGGGCTCTCACAGGCAATATGGCCACCTTGCTGTTCCACGATTTGTTTGCATATGGCCAAGCCCATGCCGCTGCCACCAAATCGCCGGCTGATACTGCTGTTCGCCTGTGTGTACGGCTCGAAAATAGTGTCCATGGCATCGCTATGTATGCCAATACCCGTATCGCTCACACTGAAATCAATCGTGAGTTTGCGAGCTGACCGTTGCTTTACCTTCGCACTGACTTTTACCTGACCGTCAAAGGTGAATTTAATCGCATTGGTTATCAGATTCAGAAGAACCTGCCTAAGCTTTTCCGGGTCGCCCAGCAGTAGCTTTGGCAGCTTAGGATCAATATCACTTTCCAGGGATATGTGTTTAGTCTCTGCGGAAGCCGACAGCAGAAAAATAATACTGTACACCAGCCTCGCAGGTTCAAACGCAGTGCTCTCAAAAGGCATTTGCCCCTGTTCGAATTTGGAATAGTCCAGTACTGAGTTCATCAAGGTCAGAAGCGATTTGCTGGATTCAACAATGGCATCAACATATTCTTGCTGGCGACTGTCTTGATTTCTAACCGCCAGCAATTCTGCCATGCCTAGAATGCCGCTCATGGGGGTTCGAATTTCATGGCTCATCATTGCGAGAAATTCTGTCTTGGCCATACTTGCTTCAATCGCAAGTGATCGTTCAACCTCCAGTTCTTTATTGCGCTCATCCAGTTGCTGCGTGCGTGTGCTTACCAACGATTCCAGGTTTTCATTGCTGGCGACGATCTGCTGTTTCTGCTCTTCAATAATTCCGATGTGATCATTAAAGGCGCCAATAAGAGCGCCGATTTCATCATCTCTATGATCTTCGGGCATTGTGATTGCACGATCATCTTTGCCGCTGATGATAGGTTGGCTGGCACGAAGTATTGAACGCGTGAAGGTTAGGTAGAATACGACGAAAATTGAGATGGCCAATATAACGTTGCGTACAAAGCCGGACATGAATACAACGATGGCTCTTTGCACGAAGGACTCAGCGGTAAGTGATGGATCTACAACGATACTAAGCTCACCAACTGGTGAATCGTGAACTGCGGTGTTGATCAGTTCACGTTTGATAGACTCAAGCGGACCAAAAATCCAGGCATAGAGGGTAGGGGTGGTCGCATGGTCTGCGTTTTCTGCCTTGCCAAGCACCCGGCCAAAATCATCGGTGATGGTGGCTTCGATGATAGGCAAATTGCTGACCAAACCACGCGTGATCTGCAACGCACCTGTCTCATCAATGTTAAATGCCGCATGAAACGCCGCGCTATTCGCAGTGGCGAGCGCGTTGTTAACTGATTTTCGAATTTCGCTTTGCTCGGCAAAGTAATCGATGTAGATTTGTACGCTACTGAGAATGACACCGATAATGAACGCGACTATCACGGTATTCTTGGTCTGTTGGTACGACAGACTGCGTCGCAGTGGAATTCGCTTGGTGCTCATTGGAGTTGCACGTCTGCCACAAAAATATAGCCGGTGCCATGGGCGGTATTGATGTATCTGGGCATGTCTTTGTCGTCACCCAGTTTTTTTCGAATGCGTGCAATCAGCACATCAATTGTGCGATCACTAGGAAGCCAATCGCGTCGCTCCATGCGATTCATTAAGGTGTCGCGGCTTAGCACCTTTCCGGCGTCATCGATCAAGGCTGCCAGCAATTTGAACTCTCCCTCCGTCAGTTGCACTGAGTCACCTGAGTCTGCTCGTAACAAACGTCTGCCAGGATTAAGTGTCCAACCATCGAAGCTGATGTCTTTGTGTGCACTAGTCACAGAGGACTCATTGGGAGCAACTTCGCCCAAGCGTTGCAGAAGGTTGCGAACCCGAACGATAAGTTCTCTGGGGTTGTAGGGCTTAGTGACATAGTCATCGGCGCCAAGCTCTAGCCCAACAATGCGGTCAATGTCGTCTTTCTTGCTAGTGACCAAAATAATGCCAACCCGAGAATGCGCTCTCAGCTCACGCGTCAGCGACAATCCGTCTTTCCCTGGCAGATTAATGTCCATGAGGATCACGTCCACCGTTTTCTTGCCAAGAATAGCCAGTGCCTGTTCGCCGCTACTTGCTTTGAAAACGGTATAGGCTTCCTTCTCGAAATAACTGGCCAGCAAGTTCAAACTCGCTAATTCGTCTTCCACAATAAGAATATTGGCGTTGCGTTCTAAGTCCATCATTGCAGTTTTATCGATCACCTCGGCTGATTATTAATCAAAAACGCCTATAGTTGTAGCTGCAGACTGCCAGCGCAGTCTGCAGATTGCAATTGCTTCAGCGGCTGTTAACAGCTGGTTAACAACTTCGCACAAACAAACACATATGATTCGCACGGCGTTAACGGCCTGTGAATTACTATGCACGGAACGTTCTCATCATAAACTCCGTGGAGAAGAACCATGCAACGTTGTTTTCGATTTTCAGCTCTGTCTATTGCCTTGCTTACCGCGTCCTCGCAGGCGCTCGCACAAGACGAAAATGAGCCGGTGCTTGAAGAAGTGACCGTAGTGGGTTCGCAGATAAAAGGGGCAGATGTTGCGGGAGCCTTGCCCGTATCTGTACTTGGTAAGGACGATATTGCGTTGTCGGCAGCTGCAACCGGCGACGAGCTGCTGCGATCAATTCCGCAAATGGGCGCAGTAGGTTTTAATGAATCCGTCACAACCGGTGTGAATGCGGCGCGCGGTGACGTTAATTCAATAAATCTTCGCGGTTTGGGTACAGGTAACACCTTGACCTTAATCAATGGTCGAAGAATGGTACTTCACCCCGGGACTCAAACTGAAAACAGAATTCCAGTAGTAACCACCAATGCGAATACTATTCCAGTGGCCGGTATAGAGCGGTTGGAAGTATTGCGCGACGGCGCTGCGGCCTTGTATGGAACGGATGCGGTTGCCGGTGTTATTAACTATGTGCTGCAAGATGATTACGAAGGAGGCGAACTCAGCGTTCGTTATGGAGCGTCTACAGGCACTGACCTTGACGAAGTAACCTTGAATGGCGCGTACGGTTTCAAGTTCAACGAAGGTCGAACCCATCTCGCATTGTCTGGTGCCTATTACAGAAAGAATGGCTTGCTCGCGTCTGATCGCGGCTACTCAAGCAGTTCGGATTTGCGCGGGCAATTTGAGAACGACCCTTTGTTTGCCGGTGATACCAGCCTGGACAATCGATCTGGCCTGTTTCTAGGTTGGCCTGAAGTCATTTTTGATGGTGAAGGGCGTCATCACTTAAGACCTACCGACCTTGTGCGCGACAATGGCGCTACGCTGGGTGCCGGTGACTGTAACTACTTGCTTGGTGGTGGCCTATGTCTGGATCCTGGTGGCAGTGACAGAGCATTGCGCACTGACCGTAATCGCACCCGGCAAATTTCACCAGATTCCGAGCGCATTAACTTTTTCGCGTACTTATCCCATGACATGGATAATGGCATGGAGCTGTATTCAGAGCTTGGATATTATTCGGCTGAAGTTGATAGAACCCGTGAGCAGGCCGGTTTGCTTTCCAATGGCCGCTTCACTGTTCCTGCAGACTATTATTGGAACCCTCTAGGTCCGGTTACCTTTGCTGATGGTCGTGTGAACCCAAACCGTGTGCCCGGTGCCGGCGACCCTGACGTTCCGGATGAAGGCCTGCCATTTACCGTACGAAATTACACCGCGCTGGATTCGGGTTTTCGAGACATAAATGTTGAAGACACCAGCTATCGATTTGTGACAGGTCTTCGTGGCAACTGGGGAGACTGGGATTTCGACACTGGTGTGGTTTACAGTGAAGCGGAGACCGTCGACTCTACCGATAACCGTATCAGCGCCACCTTGTTCCAGCAGGCTTTAATGTCAGATCAGGCTGATGCTTACAATCTTTTTAACGGCCTTGATCAGAATGATGTAGCGAGCCCATTCGATCCTACGCCGAATGCGCAAGCCAGTATTGACCCATTTCTTATCAACGTTCGCCGCGCCAGCGAAACGTCTCTGAAGCTTATCGATTTCAAAGTATCTAATGCATCGGTATTCAGTTTGCCAGCCGGTGATGTCGGCATGGCCGCTGGCGTCGAGTGGCGGGAGGAAGACTTTGATGAAGACAGAGACGACCGATCAGACGGAACTATTCAGTTCACGGATCAAGTGACCGGCGAGTTGTTGAACGGTAGCGATATAGTCGGCAGTAGCGCATCTCCAGACGCAGACGGTTCGCGCCGAGTGACATCCTTGTTTGTGGAATTCATAGTTCCGCTGTTGGCTGACGCACCCTTAGCCGAAAGCTTGGATATTCAGTTGGCTGCACGCTATGAGAATTTCTCAGATGTAGGCAATGTCACTAAGCCAAAATTTGCCGTTTCCTGGTATCCGGTCAATTGGCTGCAGATTCGGGGTGCATTCTCAAAAGGCTTTAGAGCACCAAACCTGACACAAACCAATATTCCCGCGATAACGGTGGTGAATACCGTGAACGACCCTTTGACAGGCACTAGCGTGGGTGTTGAAGAACGAAGGCAGGGTAATCCGAATCTTGAGCCAGAAGAAAGCGAGAACACGTCAATTGGTTTCGTATTGACACCGATTGACGGTCTAACCATTACTGCAGATTATTGGACAATTGAGCAAGATGGAATTGTTGGCCTACTCAATGCAGACAACGCTGTATTACTTGACCAGGTTCTGCGCAATCAAGGTTCATCTCTTGATAGATTGTTGCGGGATCCGTTGACCAATGAGCCAACGGTTTTCAACGATACGTTTCAGAACCAGGAGCTTAGGGAAATTGAGGGTATGGATTTCAGCATCGGCTACAGCTTCGATGTCGCCGATGTTGGATCGTTTGATTTGAAACTGAACGGTGCCTATCTTGCCAAATTCGATCAGGAGCCGGGTGCCGAGCAACAAATGATTATTGATGCTGGCCTTGCCGTTACGGGTGCAGGTACTCTGATTAAGGAAAATGGCCGGCCACGCTGGCGCAGTTCAGCGTCTGCCCTTTGGCAGCGGGAGCAGTGGGGTGCGGGTTTGTTTGTTCAGCATGTGGGAGATGTGGTGGATACCAGCACACGAGCGGATAACGACACGGATGATCCAGGCAAGCCTCTTCCAATTGACAGCTTTGTGACCGTAAACGCGCACGTGGACTATCGATTTGAAGGAGGTGTGATCGATGACACCAGAATCCGCCTGGGTGTGCGTAACATCGCTGACGAGCAAGCACCCACCGCCGATGAACAACTTGGCTATTTTGGCAGCCTGCACTCCAACCGAGGTCGCTACGTGTATCTGGACATCAGTAAGAAGTTCTAATGATGCACCTGCGCAAAGGTAGCTACACTGTGTGTTTGTCGTTGCTGCTGGCAACGACAAACACAGCCGCTGAGGTACTTTCAAAGAGCACTTTTCATAGCATCATACGCTACGACAGCATTCATCGGCCTGCGCATGCAACCGATGGCATGGTGGTTAGCCAGCGTCACTCTGCCAGCCAGGTTGGCGCGGACATTCTCCGTCAGGGTGGCAACGCTGTGGATGCCGCAGTAGCGGTGGGTTTCGCGCTGGCTGTTGTATTGCCGCGTGCTGGCAATATCGGTGGCGGCGGCTTTATGATGATCCACCTGGCGGAAACGGGCAAAACGATCAGCATTGATTATCGTGAAACAGCGCCAAGCGCTGCGCATACCGATGTATACCTCAGCTCTAACGGCGACGTAGATGATTCTGCTCACCGGCAGGGACATAGCTCGGTTGCAGTCCCCGGAACGGTAGCCGGGCTTACGCTGGCACTCGAAAAATACGGCACTATGCCGTTGGCCACAGTAATGGCGCCTGCGATAGCACTGGCGAGAGACGGTTTCGTAATGGATTATGACACGGCCTCTGCGATTGCTACCCGTGTAGAGATGTTGCAGCGGCAGGCCTATGCGAAGAAGACTTTCTTTAACCCGGACGGTTCTGTCATTCCTCAGGGGCAGTTGTTTAAGCAGGCCGAATTGGCCGATTCCTTGTCATTGATTGCACGCGAAGGTCAAAGTGCTTTCTATCAGGGTGAGATCGCGAAAAAAATTGTTGCGGAAATGCAGCGCAACAATGGTCTAATCACGCTGGAAGACCTTCGCGCCTATCGCCCTGTGCAACGTGAACCGGTGCGCGGTACTTATCGAGGCTACGACATCGTGTCTATGCCACCGCCCAGCTCTGGTGGCGCTCATGTAATACAAATGCTCAATGTGCTGGAGCAGTTTCCGATTTCAGAAATGGGTTCTAACTCAGCCGACTATCTGCATGTGCTGGCTGCGACCATGAAGCGCGCCTATGCAGATAGAAGTAAACACCTGGGTGATCCTGACTTCTATTCAGTACCAATCAGTTGGCTTACCAGCAAACAGTATGCAAAGCAGTTGGCCTCACAGATTCACCCACAGAAGGTCATGTCTTCCGCTGACATAGCACCCGGTGAACCAGCACCTTATGAGAGTGTGGATACCACACATTTTTCGGTGATGGACAAGCATGGCAATGCGGTCAGCAATACATACACTCTGAATTTTTCTTTTGGCTCGGGAATTGTTGTTCCTGGCGCGGGATTTTTGTTGAACAATGAAATGGCAGACTTCAGCGCCAAGGCCGGTGTTGCCTACGCTTTCGGATTGTTGGGGGGAACTGCCAATAGTATTGAGCCAGGTAAACGGCCGCTCAGCGCAATGACACCGACCATTGTCTTGAAAGAGGGCAAACCGTGGTTAGTGACTGGCAGTCCAGGCGGCAGCCGAATTATCAGTACGGTGCTTCAGCAAATCATAAATGTGATTGATCACAAGATGAACGTAGCCAGCGCCACTCACGCAGCCAGAGTACATCACCAGTGGTTTCCCGATGAGATAGAGTTTGAGGCTGCGGTTAACCCAGATGCGCAGCAACGCTTGCGCGAGTTGGGCTATTCGCTTAAGCCCAGCGGCACCATGGGAAGCTTACAATCCATCATGTGGCATGATGGGGCGTACTATGGTTCCTCCGACCCACGTAGACCGGGCGCAGGGGTGGCAGGTGTGAATCAATGAGCCATCGCACCACTGCCACTATGGGTAGGTTTTTAGCCTGCCTCTTTTCCATCAATTTATTGCTGTCGGCATGCACTACCGGCAGCCAGTATTCGGGCGCTGTAAACGCAACTGCCGCGACGCAATCTTCGGGCGCTGTACTACGCTACGACTCAGTGCATCATCCGGTTATTGCCAGACGTGGAATGGTCGTCAGCCAAAATGAATTAGCAACAAAAGTAGGGCAGCAAATTCTCGCAGACGGTGGAAATGCCGTAGATGCCGCCGTTGGTGTTGGCTTCGCACTGGCGGTAACTCTGCCAAGAGCGGGCAATTTAGGCGGCAGCGGATTTATGTTGCTGCATATAAACGGGGCGGACGAACCTACTGCTCTGGACTTTCGATCTGCTGCACCTGCAGCGGCGATGCTGGCTGACTATCAAAATGAGCAAGGAGACATTGACTGGAATGCCTTGACTTATGGGCCAAGAGCCGCCGGCGTTCCCGGCACCGTTGCCGGTCTGTATCATGCATGGGAGAAGTTTGGCTCCATGCCTTGGCCCGTATTGCTGGAGCCCGCGCGTCTGCTTGCGGCCGAGGGGATTGAAGTAACGCAAGACCTTGAATATGCGCTAAAAGAGGCGCTTCCAGTGATGGAAGCATTCCCGGCAAGTATGGCTGCGTATGCGAAATCCAATAAGACTGCGTATGTTGCCGGAGAAATGTTGGTACAAGCAGATCTGGCACAGTCTATTGCGGCTATTGCTGCGGAGGGTTCTGCTGCTTTCTACGAAGGCGAGATTGCGCATAAAATTTCCGATTACATGCAGAACACCGGCGGCAATGTGTCGCTCGCAGATTTAAAAAACTACCGAGTAAAAGAACGCACGGTGCTGCAAACGCGCTACCGCAACCACAGGATTGCAACGATGCCCCCCAGCAGCGTTGGTGGACTTGCGCTACTGCAAATGCTCAGCGTGTTGCAGAACTTCGATTTATCTCAATACCCTGCCGGTAGTGCAATGAGCCTACATATTATTGCTGAAACCATGAAGCAGGTCGCTGCGAACAGGCGGTTTGGTATTGGTGATCCGGATTTCGTTGATGTGCCTGTAAATGGTTTCTTGAGCGAAGAAATGGCGGATGTGTTAGCTGGTCGAATTGACCTCAGTAAGGCGAGAGCAACGAAAAAAATCGATCCGGAAAATGCGCAAAAATACGAGAGTAGAGAAACAACGCATTACTCGGTGGTTGATGCTGAAGGAAATGCTGTTTCAACAACATACACTCTGGGTTACTCTTTCGGGTCCGCGGCCGTTGTACCGGGTACAGGTATATTACTAGATAATCAGCTTCGAAATTTCTCGCATCGAACACCAGAGCATGCAAATGGAATGCGTGCGGGTAAACGCATGCTGTCAACGATGACACCTACTCTGGTATTTGATGAAAACGGCGAGTTGCTATTGGTAACAGGTACGCCAGGGGGCAGTCGAATTCATAACGTTGTATTGCAGATTCTTATCAATACGATCGACTATGGAATGAATATTGCGGAAGCGAGTCACCGGCCGCGAATACATCAACAGTGGCGTACTCCGGCATTGGGTGTAGAGCCAGGTATTGGCTCCGATACCCTTAAGATATTGCAGGGCATGGGCCATATCATTGACCTACAACAAACCATGGGCAGTACACAGTCAATCATGCGTCGCGACGGTTATCTATTTGGTGCTGCGGACCCGCGTCGTCCGGGTGCACTCGCTCTGGGCAACGACTGAGCGCTAGCTATTGGTGTTAGTGTTTAACGCAGCCCTGCGTAATATTTTCTGATTACCTTTACTGTTTGGATCATAACGATCACGAATGACTTTCATCACTATAAGTGCAAGCGGCACGTGCAGCACAAAGACAGTCAGGGTGATCAGTGCTTCTCCGGTATTCCAATTGATGGATCCATCTGCAAGTAATTGCCCGGTCGACATTTGGTAGGGCTTAACGTAGTACGTCAACATCACCCAGGGCATTGTGCATCCGTATAAAATCAGGCCCGCGGGGGCGAGTAGTGTTTTTCTTGTTTCGGCTACATCAAGATCTGTGGCGGGTGGCTGATGCAAACGTAAGCGATACAGCTTTTCGCCACGCGTTACTTTTCCGTTGGCCGACACCGCGAAAATCACAATAAAGCTCACCACAGCGCCTATCACCGGCGGGTAGTACTCTGGCATATTGTAAATGCCAAGATAATCAATGGTTGCCGGGATTACATTCATAAAAAACCCGGACGCCATGCCCCATAAGGCGGCATCTTTTGTGATGCGTTGGCTCCAGATACTCATTAGTCCAACTGGGCCCCAGCTGGAGGCGAATACGGTTCCAATAAATAACATAAACCAAAAAATATTCGGCGGGAAAAAATAACAGCAAACCAGTACGATCACGCTGGTGAGCAGCATAATTTTTCGCGTCGTATTTACGGTGTGTGACAATGGTTTGCTGCCCATGTCGTTACTGATGCTGAAACCAACCAGGGACAAAAATGTAGAGGCAGACGACAAAGCGGCGGCGATAATTCCCGCGACTAACAGAGCACCAAGAAACTCAGGTACTAGCGATTGAGCTGCCCAGATCAACACGGTTTCTGATGGATCAATATCTATTTTGGCCAGGTTCATTAGGCCACCCATGCCGTACACCAGCATCTGCAAAACGATCACACAGAAGCACGCCAGAATAGCGGCGCGCAAAACAACGTGCTCATTTCTGGCCATCAAATGCCGGCTAGCCTGCCAGGGTCCGACGGCGTAGACAAGTGCCCAGGCAATATCAACCACAACGGCCCAAATAACGTAATCCAGCGCGGTTGGCCAACCGGTGCCCTCACCAATGATTCCAGTCCAGGAGGCAATGCCCTCTTTTTCTTTGATCAAGGCCAGGTCGGCAATCGATGTTTTCAGGCCACCAAAACCATCAACAATGTACGCAACGAAAACGAGGGTCGCACCCATGAAAAGCAGGAACATTAATGTGTCGGTAATGATCACGCCCTTGGAACCGGCGTACATGGTAAACACTGTGTAGCTTAACCAAGCAACCAGTAGGCTGGTACCGAAAGACAGGCCAGTGATATCGGAAAGCAGTAAAGAAGCGCCCTGCGTCACGATTAACAAATAACCGCCCAAGCCCAAAATAATGGTGAAACCTGCAAACTGTTGTAGCCGCCTGCTTTGGAATCTGGATCCAAAGTAATCTGCTACAGTCGGTGCCCGACTGCGGCGCAGATAAACACCAAAGAACACGGCGCCCAGCATATATCCGGTCACGGCAACGCCTGGAAACAACATATAGGCACCAAACTGACCGTCGTACGTGAATGCTGCCTCGCCCATGAATATGGACGTGCTCATCACACTGGCTACCAATGTGCCCAGAATCAGCAGGGTTGGCGCTTTGCGACCGGCTACGAAGTAGTCGTCCATGCGCTTGACGCTGCGGCCACTGTAACCGCCAATAATGACGAACAGAACAACGCTGATGCCAATGGTTACGGAAAATATGTCCATGAATGCACCGCAATTTAATAGTGGACAGATACTATAACGGGCTTCGGCGCTGTGATGAGAATCGTTTCCACAAAAAATGACGTAAAACGTCTTAAACAATCTCATCAGCACGACGAGTACACAGTAAACTGTCGTTGAAATGGTGGGGTACCTATGAAGGTAGAAAACACAGTTGCCGTCGTAACGGGTTCCAGTTCCGGAGAGGGAGCGGAAGCAGCAATCAAGCTCGCTGCGTTGGAGGCCAAGGTGGTGGTTAACTACGTTAATTCCAACGACTGTGCGGACCAGACTTTAGCTCGGTTAAAAGAGCTGGGCGGAGAGGGCGTTTCGGTTCGCACCGATGTAGCAGACAGTTTAATCAGCGTAATCCAGGGTAGCGATCTAATGACAGGGCAAATCATTAGCTTCGATGGTGGGATCACGATCAATTAAGATTCTATAAACAATTCGAGCGAAAAATAATAATGCTGGATGATCTAAATACTCTATTCCTGACCCTGTCCAACTTCGTTTGGTCTTACATCATTTTGGGTTTGTGTATTGGAGTCGGTCTGTACTTCACGTTGCGACTGGGTTTTATACAGCTTCGCAGCTTTCCGCATGCTATCGCTCTGCTGCGAGGCAAATACGCGGATGATGACGGCACGGATGGCATCAGCACTTTTCAAGCTCTGGCAACCGCGCTGTCTTCCACCACAGGAATAGGAAACATCGCCGGCGTTGCGGTTGCAATAAAACTGGGAGGGCCGGGCGCTATATTCTGGATGTGGGTAATGGCTTTTCTCGGCATGGCGCTAAAATTTGCCGAAGGCACACTAGGCAGCATGTATCGTGAACCAGTCGGCCTAAAAGGCGAACTGGGCGGTGGCCCTATGGCCTACATCACCAAAGGGCTTGGGGAAAAATGGCGCCCTGTTGCTATTTTTTATGCAGCATGTACCGCAGTAGCGATTTTCGGCGCGTGGAATATGTTCCAGTCCAACCAAGCTGCGGCCACCTTGCACGATCAGTTGAACGTTCCCACCTGGGTGACGGGTATTACCTTGTGCTTTTTTGTCACTCTTGTGCTTGTTGGCGGTATCAAACGTATTGGTGCGGTTACTGCGAAGCTGGTGCCGACCATGTGCGTTATCTATGTAGCAACGGTGCTGGTGATTTGCGTTATGCACGCTGAGCTTATACCCGATGTGTTAACGCTGATCGTCACTGAAGCGTTCAATTTTGAGTCCGCAGGCGGCGGCGCTATGGGTACCGCCATATTGATTGGTATTCGACGCGCTGTTTTTTCCAATGAGGCCGGCACAGGAAGTGCGGCGATTGCTCACGCTGCGGCAAAAACCCGCCATCCCGTTAGGCAAGGAATAGCGGCCAGCCTTGGGCCATTTATCGACACTATAGTTGTTTGCGCGGCTACGGCGTTTGTTATTTTACTTAGTGGCTACTATGGCACTGAGTCTTACCAAAATAACCACGGTGAGTCGATTGGCTTCGAGGCGGGCACAGATCCTGCGCTGAGTAAGGGCTGGACTGTCAGTGCGACTGAAGTGTCGCTTGATAGCGGCCGCTTGCAGCAATTCACCGATGGGATGCAAGTGTTGAAATACACGCCTTCGGCAAATACAACTGAGGCTCTATCGCCCGCGCTTGCGCTATCTGCGTTGGCATCTTCGGAAAATACGGATGCTGTTCGCGTATCAACACTGGGCGACGCCAACGCTTTGCAAATTCGCCTGTTTGACGCCAATAGTGCATTTGATTCACGCGCCATACTCGTGGGCGATCGAAATGCATCGAATTGGATTGTAGAGGGGCGGCAAATTGATGGCCACTGGGTTTCCTGGGTATTGAAACCGGGGCAAGACATTGAAGCGCAGGTAGATGCGCTAGGCGGACTGGCTGCTTTGAGTATTCAATCTGTGCATGACGCCAGCGCTGAACTTGCCCTGGACCGTATTGAACTGGTCAGCACGGCCAATGGCATAGTCTTGTCATCCGCTGCATTCACCAAGTTCTTCGGATTCTTTGGCACAGTGTTCATCCCAATTGCCGCATTGTTTTTCGCCTACTCGACGATTCTAGCTGGGAACTATTACGGCGAGGTGGCATGCCATTATCTCAACGATAAAATGATCAAGCCTTATATGTGGATATACATTGCTTCCACATTCGTTGGTTGTGTGGTCAGCCTGGACGTGGTGATTAACTTCTCTGATCTGACGCTTGGTATTATGGTCATACCAAACCTGATCGCCTGTGTATTGCTGAGCCCGGTGGTCGTTCGTGAAACCAAAGCGTACTTTGCGGCGTTACGCAATGGCGAATTTACCCTTGCTGACTAAGTGCCGTGATAAAACGTACGCCTGACAGCGCCAGCGCGTCCAGGTTGTACCCACCTTCGAGAATTGCCATAACGCGCTGCTCGGAATACTGATCAGCCCAGTCAACAATCTGCTCGCCCACCCATTGGTAGTCTTGCTCGTGCAGATTAAGACCTGCCAATGGGTCTGCAGCATGCGCATCAAAACCCGCGGATACAAAAATCATTTCTGGTTGATGATTCTTTATAGCATTAGCCCAGTCACGATTTATCGCTGAGCGGAACTCGTCTGAACCATCGCCTTCTTTCAGTGGCGATAGAACGATATTGGGTCGGTCAAGCTGATCGAAGCGACCTGGATAAAACGGCCATTGGAAAGAAGAGCACACCAATACTTCGGGTCGGTCCTTGAAAATTTCTACGGTGCCATTGCCATGATGAACATCAAAATCAAGTATTGCTACGCGTTTCAAACCACTGGCTAAAGCCTGTTCAGCAGCAAGTGCCACAGAATTGAAAATACAAAACCCCATGGCGATCGCCGATTCTGCATGGTGTCCGGGCGGCCGCACCGCGCAAAAAGCATTGCGTACTTCTCCATTGATAATTCTTGCCGTCGCATTAACACCCGCTCCAGCAGCTAGCAGCGCCGCATTCAAACTGTGCGGATTCATGATGGTGTCTGCGTCTAGGGAAACTGTACCCTCACTCGGCGATTGCTCAACGATGGCGTCGATATAATGCTGTGGATGGGCGCTAGCCAGATTTGCGACGTTGAGTAATGGTGCTTGCTCCATCAGCAGCGGCGAATCCCAACTTGCTGCGTTAACAGCAGCATTTAACGATTGCAAACGCTTAGGGCTTTCCGGGTGTTTTTCGCCCATGCTGTGCAATTCGCATTCGGGATGGCTTAGATAAAGAGTGTGCATATTATTACCCAGCTGTTTTATTTGCGATCATTGCTAATATTCAAAGCATACATCAACAAACGCTCGTCAGTGTCTTCCGGAATAAAGTCCTTGTCATAAGAGAAGCCCAGGCGCTCCAATAAACGAATAGACGGCTGGTTTTCAGGCAATGTAATTGCCAGTAACTCAGTCGCCAGTGAGTTATGGATGGCGTATTGAATGGCTGCCTCGCTGGCCTCTTGTGCATAGCCCTGGCCGGTGTATTTTTCTAATTGGGCGAATCCCAAATCGGGTCCGGGCAATGTCTCGCGCCGAACCAAGCCGCACATTCCGATCATGGCGCTGTCGCTTGCGCGTTGCATTAACCAAAGACCATAGTCATGTTGTTTATAGGCACTGAGCAATCGCTCATTGATGTAGTCTTTGGCTTTTTCTAGGGAGTTTATTGAGTGCTGATAAATATATTTTAGCCATCCGGGATCGTTGATTAATTCAAGAACAAACTCGGCGTCATCCAGTGAGGCTTCCCTCAAGATAAGGCGTTTGGTTCTTGCTATCTCTTTCACTGAGCTATTCATTGGTCTTCATCACAAGTTACTAAGTACTTTGTTTTTGATTCGCTTGCGTGCCTCCTCCTGACAAGGCCGCAATGCTTGAGCCCACAACCACCAACAAGCCACCCAGCCAATTCAAGGCATCCAGAGGCTCTACGTGCACGCTGCCAGGCCATACTGCGTTCATGAACCAACCGAAACCCAAGGTGATCAATGGCGCGACAGTAATGACTGCGCTCACTCGGGAGGCATCCCAGTTCGACATGGCAATGCCAAAGCTGCCATAGGCGATTATTGTATTGAGTGACGCAAAAAGCAAAATGGCCCAAAGTAAGCCATCGAACTCGATAATGCCCAGTGGAGATGTGAACGGAAGATACACAAGGCTACCAGCGACATAGATCAATAACAGCAGATCGTTGGCTCTTTCTTTACGTAGAATGACCTTCTGGCCCATTCCATAGCAGGCCCATAGCACACCGGCCAGAAATACAATCGCAAGGCCGAAAATATAGTCGGGCTCTGTGCTCACCAAATCCCGCAAGCGATGATGGAAGAACAACAACATGCCAATGGAAAACAACAACACGCCAAACCATTGCTTGGGAGAAAAAGCCTCTTTAAAAAACAGAATGCTTCCAAGCAATAGCAACAGCGGCGAGGTATTGATAATTATTTCGGCGGCTGGTGGTGTGATAAAACTCAGCCCATAGACAAACAGAACGTAATTAATCAGTAGGGCGGCAACTGTCAGGATCGTTAAGGGCAGATTGGCAGGCGAGAGTAGGCGTTTAATGGCGCTTACGCTGCGGCGGCCATACCACAGTGCGGCGATTAGAGCGGCTGCGCTAAAACGAAACCAGGTGATGGTAATGGCATCTAGATGCGCCAGCAACTCTTTCAATGCAAACGGCAGCAGTCCCCAGAAGACCGCCGTGATCAGAGCACAGCCAAACCCGAGGCGCCAGTTTGTAGTCAAAGGCTCACTAACTTATTTTCCACGCCAAATGCCCGGCCGCTTTTCAATAAATGCAGCCATGCCTTCTTTTTGATCTTCGGTGCCGAACAGACCGTGGAACAGTCTGCGCTCAAAAAGAACACCTTGCTTCAGAGTGCTCTCATAGGACTCGTTTACCATTTCCTTGGCCGCTTTCGCGGCGAGCGGCGCCATGCCAGCAATAGTTTCAGCTGTTTTTAAGGTTTCAGTCATCAGCTCATCGGCAGGGACTACTCGGGCCACCAGGCCGGAGCGCTCGGCTTCTTCAGCATCCATCATGCGCCCGGTCAGGCACATTTCCATGGATTTCGCCTTACCGACAGCGCGCGTCATACGCTGCGAACCGCCCATGCCTGGCGTTACCGCCAGTTTGATTTCTGGCTGGCCAAATTTGGCGGAATCACTGGCGATAATAAAGTCTGCCATCATGGCTAATTCGCAGCCGCCACCCAGCGCATAACCCGACACAGCTGCTATCCACGGCTTTCGCGTTGCAGTCACCAGATCGTAACCCGCAAAATAGTTATCGCCATACATATCGGCAAAACTCTGTTCGGCCATTTCCTTAATGTCTGCACCGGCCGCAAACGCTTTTTCATTGCCAGTTAGAATGGCGCAACACTGCGAATCGTCAGCGTCATACGCTGCAAAGGCGACGATTAAATCCTGTAGTACTTGATTGTTTAGCGCATTAAGGGCTTTGGGTCGGTTGAGGCGAATAATAGTTACGGCACCTTGTTGTTCAACCAGCAGGGTTTCATAGTCAGACATTAAATCAGCTCCTTAAATACGGAAGCGGATGGTATCACAATCACGCGTTTCATTAGGGCCAGTCCACCTTGGGCACGGCCGCATTTGTACTGATGTATCATGTGGCTAGATGTCCGCAACGCCTGAACTCAATAACGATAAGCTCATGAATCAATGGTCTACGGCCCTGGCGGCAATGGTGTTTCAGGCTCTGGGAATAGGCTTGATCAGCGTGTATGGTTTTTACGTCACTCCTGTCTCAGAGCAGTTCGATGTGAGTATTGCAACAATGAATTTGGGCTTAGCGGTATTGCTGTTGCTAAGCGGACTCATGTCGCCGGGTCTGGGTCGCTTTGTAGACGGGGCGGCTCTGCGCCCGGTTATCTTTGTGGGCGCCTGCATTGTCGCGCTTGGATTGGTCTCGGCCGCTCTTGTAAACAGCTTCGCTATGCTGATCGCCGCATTTCTGTTGTTTTCCGTGGGTATCGTTTTGTATGGCCCGGTTGTTTGCAATCTGCTTCTAATACGCGGTTATCAAACGAACAGAGCCAGAGCGCTTGCAATCGCGGCGATGGGCGTGAGCTTTGCTGCCATATTGTTACCTCTGCTGGCGGCCGCTTTGTTGAATAGAATGCATTGGCAGGTGAGCTTGATGGTGCTGGCTGGTATTGTCGTGATCGGTGTTGGTGGTGGGGTACTGTTTTTGGTTCGCGAACCTAACAGAAGTTCGCTAAACGAAGGGGACCAAGATGCTGACATGCAAGCCAGCGGTGCCCGCTTCTTAAAAGACACTAATTTTTGGGTAATGGGCTTAGTGACAGCTCTGCTAATGTCTATCATGTCATTGTTTGCGGTGATTCTGGTGCCGCATTTTCTAAATGTCGGGCTTGATAATTCGCAAGCGGCCATACTGATGGCCGCCAGTGGCGCTGCTGGCTTGTGTGGTAAAACCAGCCTGGCGTACTTGTCTGATCGAATTCGTTCTCATGTAAAAACTCTGGCGCTGGTTCTGTGTGCAGAGTTGTTACTGGCGTGGGTGGTGTTACTGTATTTCGAATCGTTGAGCATGATGGCGTTGGCAACGGCGATGCTGGGTTTTGGCCACGGTGCGTTCATACCGCTAATGCCTTACATGAACAGTGTGTTTTTCGAAGAGCACACTCTGGGTCGTATTAGTGGTTTGCACATGGCCATGATGATGCCACTAGCGTTGATTGGCCCCTGGTTAGCAGGCCGTCATTTCGATCAAAATGCCAGCTACAACGGTGTATTTCTAGCCCTCAGTGTCGCTATGTTGATTGCGTTGATCAGCGTTATTGCGCTGAGAATGCGGGATTCGTCTGCCGCCGTCGTCCCAGGCTCATAAACCCGCTTGCCGGAAAAATGTTTTAAGCTTAAAATAATTTTTTCAGAGACCGTCTCAGGGGTAATCTATGTGGAAACCGGCAGAACGCATAAAGTACACGGCGCTGGATGATCCATGGCCCAGTGCCGAGGAAGCGGCCAGCAGTAGCTTATTCACACCGCTCAATGTGGGTCGATTGCATCTGCAGCAGCGCACCTGGGTACCAGCCATGGTGCCGTGGCGCTCAAACGAAGAAGGCGAAGTGACCGAAGACGTTCTTCAATGGTATGAACGTTTCGCGAAAGGGAAACCTGGCGTATTGGTGGTAGAGGCAACGGGTATTCGCGATATTCCCAGTGGTCCCTTACTACGTATTGGCGATGATCGTTACATCCCGGGTCTGCGCAAACTTGCAGACATTGTGCGTGAAGCCAGTGAGGGTCAAACACGACTATTGATTCAGATTATTGATTTCCTCAGCATTCGTCGCCGACCGGATCCGCAAAAATTCCTGCAACGTTTCCTGGCTGTTACGGACGATCATCGAGCGGCGCTGAATTTGACGAATAAAGCAAGCGAGGATGACGTTAGGAATGCGCTGTTAGACCTGAGCATCGAGCAATTATCAATTGTGTTAACCGCAAAAGAGATGGAAGACTACTCACACGGTTATCGCGAACGCGTAACGGACACAGACATTCAAGAGATAGCCAACTTACCGAAAACCTTGCCAAACTTGTTTGCGCAAGCCTCGCGTCGCTCCGAAGAAGCCGGCTTTGATGGCGTTGAGCTACACTATGCGCATGCCTACACAATGGCCTCATTCTTGTCTGCCACCAACACTCGCACTGATGGCTACGGCGGTGTGAAAGAAAATCGCGTACGACTTGCACTGGAAGTCTATGAGGCGTGCAGGGCACAAACCTCTGACAGTTTTGCAGTGGGTTGTCGCTTTCTCGCCGACGAAATTATTGAACAAGGTAACGACGTTAGTGCCGCCAGCTATTTTGCTGAACAATTTGCGCGTGCCGGAATGGATTTTTTGTCTTTATCTCGTGGCGGCAAGTTTGATGACGCCAAGCAACCGAAAGTGGGCTGGGCAGCTTACCCCTACACGGGCCGAAGTGGCTATGAATGCATGCCCGGTTATATATCTGACCAACAAGGTCCTTTTGGACGTAATGTAGAACCGGTTGCCGGTATTCGCCAGCATGTGCGTCATTGTGGATTTGATACCAAAATGATTGTTGCCGGGGGTATCCATACTTATCGTCAAGCTGAACGGCTGTTGGAAGACGACAAAGCAGATATTGTCGGCTTCGCGCGCCAGGCCCTGGCGGACCCTGATTGGTTTGAAAAAGTACGCACTGGCCGGGGTAAGGAAATCATGCTGTGTCGTTACAGCAATTACTGTGAAGGTCTGGATCAGAAACACAAGCAAGTAACTTGCGAGTTGTGGGATCGCGAGCAACTGGATGAACCCGGTATTGCCAAAACAATTGACGGCAAACGTCGTATGCTCGCTCCTTCATGGTCTTAATCATTTGCTTATCTTTACCATAGGGCTTGTGAAGCGAAGAAAACAGTACTGAGCAATGCCAGCAATATCCAGTTCCTCCAAGGGCACTAGCTAGTGAGTCTTCCAATCGTTGAGTCAGGAACAGGCAATTTGTTCTTGTACAAAAAGTTTGGATTGAACAATTTGCTTTTGTAGCGTTCGCCGCCGTCACAGAGCACGGTCACAATAGTGTGACCTGGCCCCATTTCTTTGGCCATTTCAACAGCGCCCGCAATATTGATGCCCGCTGAGCCGCCAAGTAACAGTCCTTCGTTCAATAACAAATCGAACAGTATTGGCAGTGCGTCTTCGTCTTCAATGCAGTAGGCCATATCCAGCGTTGTATCACTGATGTTTCCTGGCAGGAAACTCACGCCAATTCCTTCCGTGATCGACCGCCCCGCGCTTTTCTCCAGCGTGTTATTACTGAAGTAATTGTATAAAGCCGAGCCAGCAGGGTCGGCGATCGCTATTTTCACATTTGAATTGCGCTCCCTGAGCGCGTCTGCCACTCCTGCAAGCGTGCCGCCAGTGCCCACAGCGCATACGAAGCCATCTACTTTGCCATCGGTTTGTTCCCAAATTTCCGGCCCGGTTGTGTCGCGGTGAATGGCGCGGTTGGCGGGATTGTCGAACTGCCGTGCCCAAATAGCACCGTTGGCTTCACTTTTCTTTCGACCAACGGCGATCTGCTCGGCCATATGTATATAGTGGTTGGGGCTACTGTATTCGTGATCTGCTACCAATATAAGTTCGGCGCCAAGAATATCCAGGCGCTCAATTTTCTCATCGCTCTGCGACTGCGGCATAACCACCACACTTTGGTAGCCCATGGCATTGGCTAATATTGTCAGGCCAATGCCAGTGTTGCCGGCAGTCCCCTCAACTATTACGCCACCCGGTTGCAATTCGCCGTTTTTCTCGGCCGCTTGAATGATACCCAGTGCCGTGCGGTCTTTGACAGAACCACCAGGATTCAGAAACTCAGCCTTACCATAAATATGGCAGCCGGTTTCTTCGGAGACCTGACGCAGATACACCAGCGGCGTGTTGCCGATCAGCTGCGTCATTGTGTGTTTTTCTGGCATGTTATTTCTCCTCAAGCCGCAGTATACGGAACCGTAGCTTGCTCTGCATTAACGAGTGCTGGCCCACCAGTTACTCGATCGCGCCCTGCTGCGATTCACAAAGCGGTCGTCAAGCCATAGGGCAACTGCGCGCAGAGGACCACTGGCAAGCTTGCGCCACAATCGGTTGTGCCAGTGCGTATAGTCCCGATTAAACGGGCATACCCGGATGCAAATAGAGCAGTCGGAATTCTGATTAGCCCAAAAAGTGAAGCACTTCTCTGCGTCAGTACTCCATTTACTGATCCCAATAATATTCGACTTGTTGTACACCTTGTCGGACGGCGGGTCGAACGGCAAGGCTTTTGGTGGGCAGGCTCTTGCACAACGATCACAAATCTCACAAAACTGTTTAACACCCCAGTTGTTTGGCTCGTTATTCACCAATGGCATATCAGTAAATATCTTGCCCAAGCGCAATCTTGGTCCGAACTGTTCGGTGATCAACAGGCTGTGCCTACCCACTTCACCCAAACCAGCTTGTGCTGCAAGCGGTATGGCCAGTGCGGAATCATTCATGGTCGCGTACGCGCGATAACCCAGGTTTCGAATGTATTGCGCAAGTGTTAGCAAGGTGACGGAGTCATTTGAGTAACCCATGCCAGTGGCCGCACCCGAGAGTGCCGACGGAACTGTTTTGGTTAAGCCTTCATCCATCGCTTCACCCGTAACGATGACATGAGGCAAATCCTCGGGAATGCCGGAAGGCTTGCTATTGTGTGTTTCACTGCTAAATACGCCGTCATACATCCAGCGTTCGTCATAAGCACAGACACCAAACAAATCAGCACCGCACAATGTGGCCACTTTCTTCAATTCCGCGGTGGCTTGTTCTGCGCTGTCGAACTTGTAAGGCTGCTCTGCGCCTGCTTCGTGAACGCTAAAGTAATCGAAAAAGCCTTCTTTGCGGTCGTGCTCTTTATTCAGATCGCGCAGCACATTGGTGACATGCCAAGACGCATTGCGCAGCGCGTAGTCACGTTGGTCGAAGCCATCCGAGGAACGCGTTTTTGCAAATGGCATTGAGTAGCCTTGAAAGAAACGATTTGATTTCTCAGAGCTAACTTCCTCGTCCCATTGGGTGCGGCAGAACATGTCCAGTTTCTGGTCAAATCGTTTGAAATTATCATCTATTGCAAAGCCGGTTTTGTCGTCGACTGGCTTCCAGTGTTTGCGGTGTGGGCTTGTCAAAATACACTCGGGTGATATCTTTCTCCCGGTAGTATATCCTCAAACTGCGTTAGCGTGCCGCGTGGCCCGTTCCACCGCTACTTTGGTACTCCTCAGAAGAATGAACACTGAAAGAAATGCCCTGTCATCGGTAGGTGGTATTGCGATTATTGCGGGTACGGCGGTGGGTGCAGGTATGTTTTCACTGCCTATTGCCTCTGCGGGCATGGGCTTTCAGTGGGCGGTGGCTTGTCTATTGTTGACCTGGTTTTGCATGCTGCACTCCGGGCTGCTGATTCTTGAAACAAACTTGAATTTTCCAGTGGGTTCCAGTTTTAACACCTTCATTGGCGAAACTCTTGGACCGCGCTGGAATGCCATTAATAACTTGTCGCTGGTGTTTGTGCTTTACATTCTGTGCTACGCGTTTATTAGTGGCGGTGGTTCGATTGTGTCGCACACCGTACAAAAAACAGCTGGAGTGACCATCACGCCGGCATTCGCAGGCTTACTTTTCTCATTGGTGATCGCTTCACTCGTTTGGCTTAGTACGGCTATGGTTAGCCGGGTTAGCACGATTCTGATCACCGGCATGGTGTTGAGTTTTGCGTACTCTATTTCGCAGCTTTCCTTAGGGATTGAATCCTCGTTGTTGCTAGATAGCAGTATGGATTACGCCGTATTTTCGTTTGCAGCACTTCCTGTTTTTCTAACGGCCTTTGGCTTTCATGGAAACATACCTAGCCTGATGAAGTACTACGGCAAGGACCCGGCCATTATTATTCGTTGCATCAAAGGCGGTTCACTGGTTGCACTGGCTGTTTACCTGGTCTGGCTGGCAGTCACTCTAGGGCAACTGTCCAGAGAAGATTTGCGGGCAGTAATGAGTGAGGGTGGAAATATTGGCCCAATGGTGGCGGCTATGGGCGACCGCAGCGACAATAAGACAGTATTGGCCTTGCTTGATGTGTTTGCGAACTTCGCCGTCATTACCTCGTTTCTGGGTGCGGGCTTGGGTTTGTTCGATTACGTGGCGGATAAATTTGGCTTTGCTGATAACAAGTCGGGTCGTTTCAAATCAGCCGCCATCGCATTCGTGCCGCCAACCGTCGCAAGCCTGCTAGTGCCCAATGGGTTTATAGTCGCAATTGGCTACGCAGGCTTGTCAGCAACGCTGTGGGGAACATTGGTACCCGCTGCTGCGGCGCACAAGAGTCGACAACAATTTGGCAACCCTTTGTTCAGAGTATGGGGTGGCAACGGCCTGTTATTGTTTATGGTTGCCTACAGCGTACTGATAGCAGCCTGCCATATTCTTAGCACGCTTGGTTACTTGCCTGTGTTCACTTGAACGGGTGCAGCATTGTGTGGCAACCCGAAAGACTGAGCGAGTATCTTTTATTACCTTAGCGATTTGTCTTCGATCATTTCGTGATTGGCTGCTCCAGGTGGCACCATGGGTAGAACCAGTTCATCCTCATCAATTGGACAAGCAATCAGTGTTGGCTCTTTGCTTTGCAAACTCTGCGTCAAATTGAAGCGTGGTTGCTCGCTCTGCGCTAGATTGAAACCTGCAACACCCATTGAATGTGCTGCCATCACGAAATTGGTTCTTTGCTGAAATGCGTTCGCTTGAAAATTTCCCTGGTAAAACAGCTTCTGCTGCTGACGAACCAAGCCCAGATGGCCGTTGTCCAATACGCAGATTTTAATATTGAGCTGGTGTTCTGCAACGGTTGCAAGTTCTTGAAGATTCATCATCAAACTGCCATCACCGGTAAAGCAGACAATGGTTTTATCTGGTTCGGCCAGGGCGCAGCCTATGGCAGCGGGTAAGCCAAAGCCCATAGTACCTAGCCCTCCAGACGTGACAAGCTGGCCAGGCCATTGAAATGGAAACGCCTGCGCAACCCACATCTGATGTTGGCCTACATCCGTAGTAATTATGGCGTTGTCGTCCAGAACGTCCGCTATGTGATTAATCAGACCATAGGGTTGTAACAGGGAGTCTGAATCTGCTTGCCTCAGACCGCGTGTTTGTTTTAACTGTTGCGCTCGTTGCAACCATACGGGGTGTCGTTGATGCTTAGGTTTTTGTTGCCGCCGATTGAGTGCGGTGAGAAATTGTAAGGCGTCAGCCTGAATCGCGAGTGATGGCTTAATGATCTTACCCAATTCCCGACTATCAATGTCTATGTGAATTACGTCGGCATTTGGACAAAAAGTGCTTGGCTCTCCAGTTGCCCTGTCATCAAATCTGGCGCCGACTGCGAGTAGACAATCACATTCCTGCAGTAAATGATTAGTGTAGGGAGCTGCGTGCATGCCAAGCATTCCAAGACTGAGTGGGTGCCCGCCAGGCAGAGCACCTAGCCCCAACAAGGTGTGCGCGACCAGTATTTCATTGTTCTCAACAAAGTGTTTCAGCGCCGCTGATGCGCCCGCTTTAATCACGCCTGCGCCAGCCAGAATGATGGGTTTGTGTGCCCGTTGCAGACTTTCCAGAACGCCGTCCAGCGTTTCCAGGTCTGTCTCTTGTGAGGCAATTTGTGTGCTTGCTTTCTGCGCGTTAGAAACGCTCATTTGTTGCAGTTGAACGTCTTTAGGTATGTCTATGGAAACCGGGCCAGGCCTACCCGACTGCGCTATCTCGAATGCTCTGGGTATAAGCTCTGCCAGTTCCTCAACTGATCGAACCATGCAGTTGAACTTGGTGATTGGCGCCATCAGACTTGCCGTATCCAGTTCCTGAAATGCATCGGTGCCGAGTAAATGTTGCGAGACCTGGCCCGTTATTGCCACCAATGGAATGGAGTCCATCTTTGCATCGGCAACCGCAGTTAACAGGTTGCTTGCACCCGGACCAGAGCTTGCAATGCACACCTGAGCTTTTCCAGTAACTCTTGCCATGCCCTGTGCCATAAACCCCGCCCCTTGCTCATGCCTGGCGAGAACATGGGCGATGGAGCTGGCACCCAAGGCGTCATACACAGGCAGAACAGCACCACCAGGAACACCGAACACCGTTGTGACACCTTCGGCTTCCAGTAGATCAATGACCAGTTGTGCTCCGGTCATTGTTTTTTGCTGGCTGGCTAATTCGTCTGCTGTACTGCTCATCCTCTGTTTCCTTTTCAAGAGTTTTAGGGCAAAAAAAACCCCCTTGCGGCTGTGCCGAAGGGGGTTTGGTGTTTGTTGCTAGCAACCCGCTACGGCATAAGTTTCCTCAAAACGACCACAAGCACACAGACCAGCACCGAGAAAATCGGTGCATCAAGCAGTGTGTTAATTCGTGATGATGAGTTCAATGTCTTTCCGTTACGAATCCATTGGTTGTGCAGCGGTGCTTTGCCAGACAACCTTTCCAATTCATAGTATGCGAGCTAATGTCATTGGTCAAGCCGGTATGCAATGCGCACACTGGATAGAGGAGTTGGCAGTGCTAAAACCTTTCGAATACGCAGAGGGTGTATTGTTGGACGCTGCTTCCTGGGTGGTAACGGCGAACGCTTAGGCCAGAGACCTACCTAGGAAAACGTAGCACCGCACATGGCCAGGGTTTTAGCGACTGATTCCCGCTTTTCCAAGTTTTGAATATAACGCAACACGTTTGGATAAGCGTCAGGGTTTACACTTTCTTTGGCCATGTACAGGTTGGCAAACGGGCTCAATACTGACACATCGGCGATGCTGTATTGCTCGCCAACCAGATAATCCCGGCCTTCCAATCGTCCTTCGAGAAACTCAAACACCGCAGGTAACTTGGCCAGGCCATCTGCCACCGCGCTTTCGTCGCATTCGCCGCCCATCATCGGATTAACGACGCGATTAAAAAATATCTTACCGATCGCAGCGACAATTTCTTCTTCCATGTATTTCTCATACCAAAGCGCCATGCCAAATTGCGCGGCATTTTCCGGATACAGGCCAGTTGGTCCATGTTTTTTCTCCAGGTAGGCGCAGATTACGGCGCTTTCGCCAAGGCTTACATCATCGTCGCGGTAAGCAGGAATTTTGCCTCTGGGATTAACCGACAGCAATAAATCAGTATTCGACATGGGCAACACTGAGTCGTCATGCTCAAGTTCAATGCCTGCTTCGTTAATGTACAACAGCGTTTTTCGAACAAACGGTGAGAGATTGATGCCTAGTAACTGTGCCATTGCGTGTTTACTCCAAATTGTCAGGCGCGCAGTTTATCACGTGCGTTTCGATAACAGTTTCTCAGATAAGCCAGGACCGCGACCTGGCGTGCTCCATGGGCAGACTTCTATGCAAATACCGCAACCCACCGTGTGGGCAAAATAGGGCACGCATTTGTCGAAATCCACGTACCATTTTTCGACGCCACGTACCATTTGCTTGCTGTCGGTAATTGCGCCGGGCGGGCAGTCGATGGTACAGCGCTTGCAGCCTATGCATAAATCATCAACGGCGATATCAACCGGTCTATCAGCCGCCAGTGGCAAGTTGGTTAACACCGTGGCGATACGCATGTTTGAGCCGTACTCCTTGCAGATCAGCGAACCGTGTTTGCCTAGTTGACCAAGACCTGCGTCGATTGCCAACGGAATATGCAAAATATCCGCGCTTTCGCCATACGCTCGCGCAGACCAGCCCAGGCTGCGAATATGTTTGGCAATGGCTATTACGGTTTTACTGATTTCCATGTAAACGCGCATGGTTTCTACGCCGGATCGTACGTCAGCAATATGCGACATTTCTTCGCTGTCCATAGGCATCAGCACAACGATCGCATTCTTGAACGTGCAGTCGTAGTTTCGGTACAAGGCGTGTTCGCTGACTTTGGCGATGCCAACCGTGCCCGCACCCAACTCCAAGGCTTTGGCCTTTATTGAAGCGGCCATGATGTCTGGATCACTCACTGGCTGCTGATCACCGGCAACATGGCCATCTGCGTTGCGCAGCAGCCATCTATTCACCAGATTCAGCCAGTACACTTTAAAGGGCGCACTAAGGGCAAAAAACTGTTCCAGCGCACGCCATTCAAGCTCGCGTGCACCGGAGCCATGGAAAATCTGCGTTGCGCGCCTAAACGGTGTTTCGCCAACACCATTAATGGTGTTGCCTGATGTGGGCGTTTTTTTGTACGCGAAGGGATAATCGGTGGTTGGAAATGGCCTCTTCACCGGTCGGTCCAGTCTTCAAGCTGCAACGCACGGCCTTCACTAGAGGCTTTGCGCAGTTCTCTTCGCAGCAGATACCCTTTAATGAGCCAGGCAAATGCCGCGAACAGCAAAGAGAACAACAGCCGTGCATTGCGTTTTGCTCTGGCCATTACTGTTGGGTTTTCCAAATAATAGCGATCTTCAAATGAGCTCATGTAACGATAAATTGCATCGATTTTCGGTCAGTAGCAACGGACGCGCATCCGCGCTTTATTTCGCTCGCGTCGCCCAGATGCCTAGATTATCGCGGAATAAGAAAGAAACCTAATGATCTTCCCGGATGGCATTGTAGCGGCCCATCAGTGAGGCGAGATCGATCATATTCGCCTTAGTACAGTTCATCACGTGAATAAACAGCGATGCGGCCATGGTGCCGTTGTTTACTTTGCTTCGCAGGGTACTTTCAGACTGAACAATGCCGTTCTTTGCCAATGCTTGGCGCAAGTCTGCGTAGGTCATGCCTTCCTGGGCCATTGCAGCGCGAATAGTGCGGGTAATCAGCGTTTCCATCGCCGCGTCTTTATACATACAAAGGTACCGTCTGTCGGTCGTGTTTGGACAATCCGTCCAAAATAATAGACAACTATTGCTATTTAATCAACATTTGTTTACATTGTTGTTGTCTATTATATTAGACAAATGTGGTTTTTTATGGATGTATTAGAAGGAGACAACATGGACATTTCATTTTTTCATATTGGCGTAATCGGCCTGGTGGGTGCATTTCTGTACAGCTCGGTCATCATTACCCAGCAAAAAACGCTGAAGCACCTGGTGCTACTCGGTAAGTACTGGCGCACGGCCGCGCCGGGTCTGTCGTTCAAAATTCCTCTGTTAACCTGGGTGGATAAAACCAGCGACACCAACATAAAGCAGCTGGAAGTACCGCTGCGTCTTAAAACCAAAGACCAAGTAACGTTCTCTATATCACTCAAGGTGTTTTACAAAGTAGCGGATGACGTTAAAGAGGCTTATAAGTCAGCTTACAACCTGGACTCGTTTGAAGACCAGATGCTAAGTGTTGCGACAGACAGTGCTATTCCGGTTGCTAACAGCGTAGAGCTGGAAAACGTGTTTAACAGTAAGGAAGAGATATTAGAGCGCGCCGCAGACGCACTCACGGCGTATTTTTCAGACTATGGCATCGTGATCGACAAGGTATTGAGTGACGAACCACAGCTTCCCCTAGAAGTTGAGAACTCTGCGAACGAAGTCATTGCAGCGCAACGTTTGAATGATGCCGCGCGCTATAAAGCGGAAGCCATCAAAACGGAGAAGGTGGGCGAAGCGACCGCTGACGGTGAATCTGTGAAGATTCGAATGGAAGAGGTAGGTAAGGCGCGCAAAGAATACGCGGAAATCACCTCAGAAGCGATATTGATTTTGCAGGCTGCAGGCGTAGAGCCCAATCTGGCGCTGAACTTCCTGACGCGGGTGGGTGACCAGGACGCCTTAGTTACGGCCTCTCGTAACAGCGACACAGCTATATTGTCATTGGCGCCATCGAACAGTGGCTCAAACGACATTATTCCGATGGTAACTGCCTTGATGGCGGGTAATACTACATCGGGTAACCCAAGCCCAATGGAGAACGTATGATTATTAGCAACATAGAAGTAATTCCTGGCCGCCGAGTTGCGTCGCACCTCGGTATGGTGCAGGGCAACACGGTGCGTGCCAAGCACGCGGGTAAAGACATCATGGCGGGTTTTAAGAATATATTCGGTGGTGAGCTCAAGAGCTATACCGAATTGTTGACGGAAGCCAGAGAAGAGGCAGTAGAACGCATGACAAAGCAAGCGGAAGCCATAGGCGCTAACGCAGTACTGAATGTGCGCTTTTCAACATCTTCGATCAGCGCTGGCGCCGCGGAATTGTTTGCCTATGGTACTGCCGTGGTGTTGGAGGAATAATGGAAATCAATCTGATTATATTTCTCACACTAGTGCTGCTGGGTTATGTGTTTGGCCGCCGCGCTGAAAAGAAGCACTTTGAGTCAATAATAGAGCGCGACGGGGAGTATAAAAACCTGTTGGCATTCAGTGAGCGTTTTCCGCCGGCGGATATGCCTGTTTCTGAATCCAAACTGGTGGGTGGTGCGGTGGTTGTATCAATTGACTACTTTAAGCGACTTGCTGCCGGCTTGCGCAATATATTCGGCGGACGTGTCACCGCGTATGAATCCCTAATCGAGCGGGCCCGCCGCGAAGCAATTCTGCGAATGAAAGAAGACGCAATGGCCATGGGGGCGCAGATGATTATTAATGTGAAGCTGGAAACATCTTCTATCACCAAGGGATCAGGTGATCAAGTGGGCGCCGTTGAAGTCTATGCCTATGGAACAGCGCTCAAAAGCTGATGAGTTATGAAAACCGTCAGGTACCAGAAGGTATCAACGTTAGTCAGGAACATCCACTGAAGGAATTTTCTGCATTGTTGATTGCTTTGGCCGCAATGGTGCTTGCCTTGGTAATTGGCGTGTCTCTTGCTGCGTCTTATCTGGCACCGCTGGTTCCTTTTCATTTGGAACAGAAGATTGTCGATCAAACCGGAACCGACTGGATAGAAGGAGAGCCTCTAGCTGAAGAGCAACAAGAGATAGAGCAGTATTTGAAAACGCTTGGCAATGATCTTGCCGCTGAAATGGATCTGCCAGAAGAGTTGGTGCTGACCATACACTATAACAACAGTGACGTCGTAAATGCCTTTGCAACAATGGGTGGGCATATTGTGATTCATGGCGGATTGCTTAGTGAAATGCCCCATGAGAACGCGCTCGCAATGGTAATGGCACACGAGATTGCGCACATAAAATATCGCCACCCGATTGTAGCCAGCAGCCGGGGGCTTACGGTGGGCTTGGCATTGGCCGCTGTGGGTGGTGTTACCGATTCATCCGCCACAAGTTGGCTGATCAATATGTTGGGCACTGGCTCTATTTCCAGTTTTAGCCGCGGCCAGGAAGCCCAGGCCGATGTCGAGGCGCTTAATGCGCTTAACGCCTACTATGGCCACGTGAATGGCGCCGCTGATTTGTTCAGAGCACTTGGGCATCACGGTGAGATGGGAAAGCTACTCGAATTCTTTGGTACGCATCCTGCTGATGAAGAGCGTATTGCGGCGATAGAGAAATTTGCGCAAGGAACAGCGTCGGGCACTACACAAGCAATGCCTAAAGGTATATCCAAAGCGCTGCGTTAGCGAGCGTGTTTTAATAGCAGCTACTTTAACCGAGAATCAACGATTAATTTCTAATGCCACTGTTATGAAATACGTAATTGTATTCACCTGGATCGACCTGCTGGTGTGCGCCGCTTTTGCGCTACCGATTATTTCTGACTTAACCCTTTCGCTACTGAATCTGGCCAGTACCCAATTGAACTTTGCTGCGGTTGAAGTCGCCGCTGGCACATCGCGGTTTTTCGTCAATCTTGCCGGTTTCTTTGGCGCGTTGTGGAATATAGCAATGCTAAAGAGTCAGGAACCGAATTTGCACAGGGTGGATCTATTAGCACGCTGTTGGTTGATTTTATTGATTGTGTTTCATATTAACGCATCAGATCTTTCACCAATATTTGCCGTTTTTATCCTTACCGAGATTATCGGCGGCCTGTACAAAGTAATCTGGATGCGCAACCAGGCGGCTGTTAATCTACCCTACTAAACAACAAACTGTTAGGACTAAGTAATGACACCATCGCCTATTAAGGAACTCATAGACTTCGACGATTTTGCAAAGCTTGATATACGCGTAGGAACAATTGTGGCGGTGTCAGAAGTAGAGCAGTCAAACAAACTAATGAAGCTGACTGTCGATTTTGGTGACCATACCCGCTCGATTCTTGCCGGTATTAAGCAAGAACGTGAAAACCCTCAGGAGATAGAGGGAAAGCAGGCACTATTCGTACTCAATTTACCTGAGCGAAAAATGGCGGGTGAAGTATCGCAAGGGATGTTGTTTGATATTGGCTATTCAGACAAAATAACCCCGTGCCTTGCGATGCCAGAAAACGAAGTGCCCAATGGCAGCAGAGCGGGCTAGTTGGAAAATCGATGGCTGAACTATTCGATTGCTAAAGTGTTCTGGCCGCTCTAGTACCAAAATCGAATTCCGGCCACCAACGAAACGTGATCACTTTCCTGACCTTTAGCGCGAACAAAATCGTCCGTATTACCAAAGGAGCGGTTCCAGCTCACGCCTACATACGGTGCGAATTCACGCGATATCTCATAACGTAACCGAAGTCCCGCCGCGGCCGTTGAAAGACCGGAACCAACAGAGATGTCGTCGTCGTCAGAAAATGAACCATTCAGTTCGAGGCGAGGTTGCAGCATTATTCGCTGGCTTATCCTAAATTCGTACTCAGCTTCCAGACGTATGGATAAATCTCCTTCATCGCTCAGCATCAACTGACCATCAAGCTCAAACCAATAGGGCGCTAGCCCCTGAGCTCCCAATACAGCGTAGGTTCGAGTTGGCTCAGGATCAAAGTCATGACGAATGCCAACCTGCAGGTCCCAAAACGGGCTAACTGCCTGGCTATAGAGCGCCTGCAGTTCCACCTCTTCAAATTCACCGTCCTCAATATCAAATTCACCTTCTGTTTTGAGCCATAGCTTTTGAACATCGCCACCCACCCAAGCTTGTGCTTGCCAAATCATCAGCGAGTCACCATGGTTCGAATGGTATTCCAGGCGTTCGCCCAAGATCAGCGTATTGATCTGATTGCCATGTTCCGCTTTTAGAGCCTCTCGCGCTTTGGCCATTTCCCAAGGATCGTAGTAGTTATCTGCAGCATTTTGTGCAAGCACTGGAGTTACGGCAACAAGCATCAGAAGTATCATGATTAGGGACTTCATGCGGGTGCCTTCCCTTCTCGTACGGAAACCACACGCATCATCCCGGCGTGCATGTGATAGAGCAAATGACAATGAAATGCCCAGTCACCGACGGCATCCGCTGTAATATCGATCGAGAGCTTTTCGCCGGGTTTCACAACGATTGTGTGCTTACGCGGCTTGTGGGTGTCAGCAGTGTTTCTGGTCAGCACTTCAAAGAACATCCCATGCAGATGTATGGGATGTGGCATCATTGTGTCGTTCACCATGGTCAGGCGAAGTCGCTCATTATCATGAAAAACTATCGGACCATCGACCTCGGAAAACTTCACGCCATCGAATGACCACATATAACGCTCCATGTTACTGGTGAGATGCAGTTCCATTTCTCGCTCTGGCTCTCGAACGTCTGGGTTGCGATCAAGCGCTCTTAGTTCGGTGTAGACCAGCACACGATGCGGCGCGTCCTCGAGGCCATGGGGGCGCTCTGCAAGACGGTTTGTTGGATTCGTCGCCAAACCTACAACACCGGGGCCTTTGGCATGACCATGTGCTTGATCTTTGTTCATCGCGGGCATGTCGTGTCCCATGACCGCATGATCCACTCCGCCATGCCCCATGTGTATGTGATCCGTATTGGCAAGCTTATTGCGTGCCGCAGCTGGATTGTCCTTCTGGTGCGTGCCGTGGTCCATGGCCATGTCTTTCATGGTGAGAGTAGGGCGAGGTCGTAGCTCAGGCACTGGAGCAACCAGGCCGAGCTGCGGTGTAAGCGTTGCGCGAGCAAAACCGCTGCGGTCGTTGCTCTCAGCCATTAGCGTATAAGCCAGCCTTTCTTTGGGTTGCACAATCACGTCATAGGTTTCAGCAACACCGATTTGAAATTCATCCGTTTCAATGGGTTCAACGTTCAATCCATCAGCCTGCACCACGGTCATGGGCAGACCCGGAATTCGGACATTGAATATGCTCATCGCTGCGGCATTGATGAAGCGTAGCCGAACCCGCTCGCCAGGTTCAAACAGTCCCGTCCAATTCTCCAATGGACTGTGGCCATTCAACAGATAAGTGTACGTAGCTCCGGTTACATCTGCGATGTCAGTTGGGTTCATGCGCATCGCACCCCACATCAAACGCTCTGAGAGCGCTCTATCAAAGCCTTCTTTCTGGGCGTCATCCAAAAAATCGCCAACTGTTTGTTGCTGGAAGTTGTAGTTATCACTCATCTTCTTGAGCTTGGCATACACGCGATGTGGATCTTCGAAGGTCCAATCAGACAGCACGACCACGTATTCACGATCAAAGGCTACAGGGTCAGCATCCTTTGGCTCGATAATAATCGGCCCATAGTGGCCCAACTGTTCTTGTAGGCCGGAGTGGCTGTGATACCAATAGGTGCCAGCCTGCATAAGCGGAAATTCATAGGTGAACGTTTTTCCCGGCTTAATTCCGGGGAAGGACACGCCTGGCACGCCGTCCATTTGGAACGGCAACAAAATTCCGTGCCAATGAATCGAGGTATCGGACTCCAGTTGATTTGTCACATTCAAAGTGAGTGCATCACCTTCGCGCCATCGCAATAGTGGCGCCGGCAGTTGCCCGTTAATCAGAACAGCGCGCCCCTGTTTGCCATCGATTGCATGCTTGGTCGCAGCAACCTGCAGAGCAAACTGCGAACCCGCCATGGCTTTTAGACCGCTTAGATCCGTATTCCGCCCGCTCTTTGCCCAGGCCGGCAATTTAGCCTGAAATGCTATTGCCCCGCCCAGTAAAGCTGTATTTCGCAAAAATTGTCTACGACGAATTTTTGTCTGGTGTAGTTGGGTCATGAAGCGCATACTATATACCCCTATATAGTATGTAAAGAAAGAAAATGAATATCGAAAAAGAGCCCACCATCAAACGTCTGAATCGTATTGAAGGTCAGGTGCGAGGCATTGTGCGGATGATCGAACAGGAGCGCTATTGCATTGATGTACTACAACAAATGCAGGCGGTTAAATCAGCGCTCGCAAAGGTTGAAGATGCGATCCTGAAAGATCATTCCACGACGTGCGTGGAGAAAGCGATCGCTTCAGGTGATGCGGCAGAGCAGCGTAAGAAGTTTACGGAGCTGATCGATTTGTTTTCGAAGGTAAAAACCTAATCAGTATTGAAAAACTTTAAAAATTGGCGTCCGCACTCCTTTCAAATACGTTGCAAGCAATACGCCAGCACGGTACGCCAACCTTCTAAATGGCGATGTCATTGCCCACTATTTGACAATCCAACATGCGCCTATCAGCCTAGAACCGGTACTTACCCCTTACGTAGAACATCTGCCCTCTAGGGTCGTGGTGCTTAGGGTCATAGCTGAAGTTCACGCCGTCGTACACAACTGGCGGCTCTTCATCAAATACATTTTTCAGACCGACAGTAATAACCGCTTCGCTGCCGTCAAAATCCATGTTGTAGGCGTACTGCAAATCCACGGTAATCCAGGAGTCTATGTTGGCGTCGGCAGTTGGAGGTACAGCGCGCGTGGTTTCGTAGCTGTCGACATAGTAGGCTATGACTGCCGCTGAATGGTTGTTCATGGTCCAGTCCAGTGCCAGATTTGCTTTCGTTTCTGGTATAGAACGGGCGAAATTATCATGGTTAAACAAGCCTGCGACATCTAGCGTGCCGCCAGCTGGGTTTGGAATTTCGTAGCTTAGTGTACGCGTTGCATTTAGGTGCGCACCAAACTCACCCACGCTAGTTGGGTACAAGTAATTGAGCGCAATGTCTATGCCATCCGTATCTACGCTCGCTGCGTTGATGTAGTTCGCACTAATCCCTACGAGCTGACTGTTATCACCGTCTAAGCGAGTAATGTCAGGGCCGTTCAGATCATTAAGCAGCTTACCTTGCGCGCTTTCAATGGTGATTACATCTTCATACTCAAACATCCAATAGTCTATTCGCATGTCGAAGTTATCAGTTGGCGACCAGATAGCGCCAAAGTTGTAGTTAGTTGACTCTTCGGGCGTAAGATTTGGGTTACCCGCTGAAGTCACCCTGATAAACACGGCTCCGCCCTTGGGTGTGCCGTCGGGATTGAAATCCTGAATGCCTTGCAACGAAGTTTCCAAAGCGGAAAACTGTGACAGTGACGGTTCACGAAAAGCCGTGGACACCGAACCGCGCAAAACTAACTCGTCTGTTGCCTGCCAGCGAACCGACAGCTTGGGATCGAGACTAGAATCCGTCTCCAGATCTTCGTATCGGGCGGCCACGTTCACTTCCAGGTTTTCTGTCACGGGGATTTGCATCTCAGCAAACGCCGCATAAGACTGTCTGTCTTGATCGAGTGGGAATCCACCACCAAGAAAAATCAGATCAACAGGAACGGTTGCTCCCGTCACTGGGTCTATGGTTTGGGTATAGATTTCGTTACGCGCGACGCTGTAACTTTCGTCACGGTACTGAACGCCTGCCGCAAACCCCACAGCGCCTGCTTCCATAGCAAACAATTCACCAGTTGTGACAAAATCAAATACAGTCAGGTCACTTTCGCGATTGGTTACGGTGTCAACACTAAGGTAGTCAATTAGTTCGGCACTGTTAGCAGAAGAATCAAAGATGTTGAACGTTTCCGTGCCGCTGACGCCGCCCATGCCCGCAAGCGCATTATTTAATCGAGAGCTGATTGTGTCAGGCTGGATGGTCTCTCGTTCATTCGAGCTGAAGGTGAGCGCACCATTCCATGACCAGTTGTCGTTAAATGCTCCGTCTAGCTCCAGTACCGCGCGAATAGTTTCATTTTCTCTAGGCGCCAGAGGGGATTCAAAATCAGAGCCCAGTGGACGGCCCAACCAAAGAACCGGCACATTGAACGGGCTGCCTGCTTGTCCAGGCAAAACAACCGGGAATGCAAGGTTAGGGTAAGAAGGCGATTGAGGATTGTCTATAACTTTGTGTTTGGTGTATCCAAGTTCAGCTGTCAGAGTAAGCGTATCTGAAAACTCATGAACCACGTTACCATATAGCTGATTGCGCTCTTCCTCATTGACAATATTAAAACGTGGTCCGTAAAAGAACCCGCAACGAGAACCGGATGCCTGAGGAATAAGTATCCCACCGTTACCCAAACAATTTGGATCAGGTACATTCTCGCCAGGAGCGTAGGTTCCAGCGTAATCGCCGGCGGCCACGTTGTCTGGGCCAAGAAGAATAAAAGAGCGCCCAAGAGTGCTGATGGCGTTATCAGCAATAAATGGCCGATCTGCGACGCTCAGCGGATCTTGACGCATTATCGCGCCGGCAATGTTCAACCTCGTTTGGTCGCTACCAAAGCCCCACAAAAAACTGGCTTCTGTGGTGTCTTGGTTGTCGCTCGAAGTCGACTGATAACCGCCATTGAGTTCAAAACCTTCAAAGTCTTTTTTCAGAATGTAGTTCACTACACCTGCTACAGCATCCGATCCATAGGCCGATGCGGCACCTTCTTTTAACACTTCTACACGGTCAAGCGCCGCTAGAGGAACCGTGCCGGTATCCACAAAAACGCTGCCGTCATTGGCCAGAGTCGCCGCAATTGTTTGCCGCCGGCCGTTGACCAAAACCAGCGTAGAACTTAAACCAAGGCCGCGCAGATTGACGTTACTCGTACCCTGAGTTGCGCCAGAAGTGAATGAATCAGCCTGGTTCTCTGAGCCCGAGTTAACACTCAACTTGGACGTAATCTCACCAATTGAGAATGCACCACTACGGCTTATGTACGCGCTATCCACAACGTCAACGGGTGATGCTGCATCAGAACGTGATGACTTGATATAAGAACCCGTGACAGTAATTTCTTCCAGAATATTTTCTGTGTCTTGTGCCAGGGCATTGGAGCCTACAAGCACACCAGTACACATGGCTAGCAAGCCAAGTTTCTTGTTTATCCGCATTTTGAATTCCCAGTATGGTCTTTTTTGGTGATTATTAAACGCTACAGAACTCTACTTTTATAATTAGAAGCGCTGCTACAGCTAAAGCATGCCTAACTAGCAACGCTCATAGCCCTTACCGATATCATAACACAATGGAATGTTGAGGTCAGGCGTGTTTTTTTATGCCGTATTGAAGAAGAGCAAGTTGTCACCGTTAAGTCCATTGTTCGATTTAACAGATCAGAAAGTCTCACATCGCTATTCCTGTCGAAACACTGCGCAGTCGCGTGCGAAGTTTCTATGCGTGTACACCGCGATCGCGATTTAGCCAAATCAATACGAATGTAAGCATCAAGCCAACAAGCATGATGCTCCCTAGGAACATGAAATGAAGTTGATGACCCTCTATGCCCGGCGCCGAATCGAGAATTCGACCCGCAATAGGGTAGTAAAAAATGTCTGGTGTGTAACCCAGAACTGAAATCAGACCAACGGTAGTGCCTGTTAGATACGCTGGTGTTTTTACTTCCTCAAGTAAGGCGAAATAAATGCCGCGCATGGCGTAGGCCGCAAAAAAAGTAACAAGTATATTGGCATATAGAAAAACGAAGCCGGTACTGCTTGGGTCAGATTGAGTAAGGAATAGGTAACTCATGGTAAGCGCTACAAAGGTTGCCGCGATGGTTCGCGATGCACCGAAACGATCCGCGAGTAAGCCGACTAACAGTGCGCCAAACAAGCGCAAATAGGCAGCGTTTGACGTAAACCGGGCGGCCTCTACCTGATTCATTCCAAGCACTTCAACGCAATAAAGAGCGTAATTATCAAGCCCTTTGTAGGCGCAATAGGCGCACACAATAATCGCCGCATGCACCCAAACAATAGGTTTTGCGATGGCCTCACGTATATTGGAAAAAGGCAAACCAACTGTTTTCTCGGAGGGTTGATCCCCTGCCGGTAGAAGTAGCCAAACAAGCAGCGCTGCAAAAAGAGTTAAGCCAGAATAGAAATAAATTACGGATTGTAATGCCGCTTTGGATTCACTCACCGATGTGAGTTCCAATTCAGCCGGCAACAACCAGGCGAAGTAAATCACTGCAAAACTTGCGCTGGCCGCTGCGACCAAACCGCGCCCACCGTCCAGCAAACCGAAGGCCTGTCCCTGCGCGAGTTGGCCCCCCCATTCTCTGGTGGCTTTCATAAGTGGTGCCCAAAACAACAATATAGTGGTGGCACCCCAGTAAGCATAAACCCAGTACATGGTGGCAATACCAGGAATGCTGGCCATCACCAGACCACCTAATGCAGTGAGCACCAATGACAGTACCAGCAATGTTCGTGGTGCGTACTTATCTGCGATAGGACCACCAATCAGGTAGGCGAGCATGGCCATCAAGCCATAGCCCGCAAACGCATCGCCTAGCTGGGTATTGGAAAACTCAAACACATCGAGCACGGTAGACCGAAAAAAACGAGGAATGTGGAAGGGCAGGCTGAACACGGCCTCACCGGCGAAAATCAGCGCGAACATTGTTAGGTAGGAACGCAATTTTTTAGACATAGAGAGAGGGCCAAATAGTGGGTGTTATTTTTGTTATTGGAGACCGTTAGCTAATTTCAGATACAGCTCTCCAGGCCATGTCAATTGCCGCTTTTGCATCCGACTCTGGCGCTGAATCACAATTGGCAACGCTGATGTTACCAAAAGGCTGGCGGCCGATCTCAGTTGTATCACCAGGCCCTGCTACCGTATACCCATGAGCCCAACGATTAACGGTAAGGCTGGCAACATCTCGGTCAAAATCAAACAGCTCGGCGCCCAGCATGCCGTTCAGATGCTCTCTGATTTCCGTTTCATAGTCAGAGAACTGCATGCCCAGCATTTTGTAACGCGCTTCACGGTATTGCTCCAACCTGGGTGCGCCAATGGTTTCCCCATAAGGACAACTTATCATTTGCAGCACGCAGGGTTGGTCGGGTGATTCGCTGTACTGATATCCACCTATGCTTACGGGGAAATCCATAAATGTAACCTGGTGCATTCTTCCCGGCGACATTGCCAGGCCAATACCTTTGTTTTTCATGGCTTGCCAGTTCCGTAGACCAATGCTGGTGTATTGCAACGGGCATTTCGTCTGCTGACGCAATGCGCTAGCCTGTTTTTCAGGAAGATCTGACACAATATGCGGAATCATCATGTTGTAACAAGCCATCACCACTTTGCGGGCTTTGGCTTCGAAGGCATTGCCGTTATTTATATATTGCACGCGAACCGTGCTAGATTGCGTCTTCTCATGGTGTACATCAACCACCGTGCTGTTAAGCCGGATGCCTACCGGGTTTTCAGGCTTATCAAGTTCATCATAATTGAATTTTGCCAGGACCAGATCTTCCGCGGAGCGCCCATTGGCAACGGCTGGAATCATTTTCTTTACCAGCGCACGAGCAATACTCGCGTTACCGTCGGGGTAATGGTAAATGTAAGGATTTTCTGCGTCGTAGATGGCTTTCGGTGCAAAACCCATTGCCCCACAGCTCTGTGCTTGGCCAATTGTCAGTAATTCTGTTCCCGAATTTGTCCAGTCCAAGCCCGAGTGTCTGGCCATATGCAGTACCTCAGGGTCGGCCACGCCAAGCGTGTTTTTCAAGTAGCCAAAATAAGACTGAGTTGCTACATAGTCATTCAGCTCGTCTTCGGGTACATCGATGGCGTGCAAGCCGCCGCGAAGAAGCGTGAGCAACTGTTCTCTGGCTTCGTCGCTTAATGGCGCTTTGCTGGCAGCTTGCTCCAGTGAAAGCTCACCCATGGGCAAGCCCTGCACATAATTGGGGTAGTTACAGTAAGGGTGCTTGACGATTTTGTCTTCGCCGTAACGTGCTTTATCAAAATAGGTAACAGCGCCAATTCTATTTTTAGTAAAGAAATGTTGATTGTACGCTGTGTGAAATCGATCAACGTCCACGCCTACATCCCCAAACAGAGAACGCACGGCATCGCTTTGATGACGGGGTGCCACTATCGATTGAGAGCCGCCATAGGAAACCATCAGCTTGCCGTCCACCACGTGCTCGGTGCGCTTGGCGTGGCCACCAAAGTCGTCGTGGTTTTCCAGTATCAGAATCTTTTTGTCGGTTCCATGCTCACGCTGATAAAAATACGCCGACGCAAGCCCGCTAATGCCGCCACCCACAACAACCAGATCATAGTGTTGATTCAGTTGACTTACCGGTCCCCAGTCTGTTTGTTTCGACCAGGCCAGGCTGTGTGCATGAGTATTTGAGCCGGGGTGACTACCACGCAATCCGGTGAGAGAAGGCGGATAATAAGATGAATCCAGACTTGTTATAGCACTAATATTGGAACAAGCCGATGGTAAGACAGCGGAACCTGCAGTCATCAAGGTGCCATTTACAAAGTCTCTTCGTGTAATTTTGCTCATGCACTCATGATCAGTTTATCCAGCCAGTAATTCTGGCAATGTTTCCAGACAAGCAACATACGCGGATGTGCCCAAACCCACCACAACGGCGTCTACCGCTTTTGAAACGTATGATACGTGCCGAAACGATTCACGTAGGTGAGGGTTTGAAATATGCAATTCTATTTTGTAACCCGAAATTACTTTCAACGCATCGTGCAGTGCAATCGAAGTGTGGGTATACGCGCCTGCGTTAATTATTATGGCGCTGGTATTTTTCGTCGCTTGCTGTATCCACTCGATCAATTCGCCTTCATAGTTAGATTGTTTGCATACCACGTTCAGGCCCATTGCTGCTCCGACCGTAAGGCAGCGCTGCTCAATGTCAACCAAGGTATCGTAGCCATAGATTTCGGGTTCACGCACGCCAAGCATATTCAGATTCGGGCCATTCAGTATCAGAACATTCATACTGCGTTACTCTCCATCATGCTTGCCAACGCACGAATGGCGAACAAGTATGAGCTCTGGCCCATGCCAGACACTAATCCGGCAACTATTCCTGGTGAATCAAGGTAGGGTCGAGTATCGTCTTTTACAAAAATATTCTGCTCGTGCACTTCAACTATTGGTATTCCACGCTCCGTTACCATCTCAAAGCTTCTCAGTTCCTCAATAGCGATACTGTCCGCGCTTCCAGAAAAATTTTCGTTGCTCACTATTAGCGCGTCTATTGCTTGCGTGAGCACTTGAATTTCTCCAGACACGTCAGATGAGGCTGCAAGTACTCTTATGTCGATTTCAAAGCCCAGTTGTTCGCACAAAGAGCGGCATTGCTGTTCAGCGAATCCAGAGCGCGTAGACAAGGTTTGGGTTGAGTGTACGTGCTCGCCATGCATAAACAGTAAAAGTATCTTCTTCTGACTCATTAGCTCATTGCAAAACTTCGTTGTGTGCGTGCGAAACTAGCATCAATTTGGAGGGTGTGCAAAATGTTGCTTGTGAAAAATGCCTGAATACTCAATATATAACGACATTGGTGAGTCGAAAACATAGCATGCCAATAACGTCTACGCAGCGTTGAAAGAAATTCACAACCTAGTTATCTGTACGCCGCGTGAGAGCGAAGCGGCTAAGATGGCTCAGCAATAAACACCGGGATTTTTCGGCTGGTTTTGGCCTGGTAATCGTCATACGGGGGGTAAGCACCTGCTGCAGCCGCCCACAGGCTTTGGCGTTCTTGCTCGTCGCTCACCTCACGAACACGCATATTAAACAGCTCAGTTTTGTCACGAATTTGAACATTTGGATTGGCGCGCAAGTTGTAAACCCAGGTCGGATTTTTGGGTTGGCCGCCCATAGAGCCTATCAACACATAGTTACCGTCCAGCCTAACTCTCATGAGAGGGATCTTTCGAATTCCACCGGTTTTGTTTCCGGTATGTATGACCAGTATGCAGGGCATGCCTGTGTCGAGTAGCGTAGTGCCCTCTGTGCCGCCGCTGCTTTCGTACAACTCTACTTGCTCTCGTACCCAGTCCAGTGTGGGTGGAATATAGTCTGCCATATTGCTGCTCTTTCTAACCCGGTTGCATATTAGGAACACTACCATAATTTCGTGCTGCTCGCCCAATACAGCTTGCATAACGGGCGTGTCTTTTTGCGTGGTGCGGTGTATTGTTGGCGTTTGTGTTTCACTGCGGCAGTGTCTGCAGCATTAATTTGAAAGGGTAGATAAATACAATGACCGATTTAAATGGCAAGATCGCAATCGTCACAGGTGCCGCGTCAGGCATAGGTGCCGCCACTGCGCAACGCTTGATTGATGATGGTGCGATCGTTGTAGCAACTGATATTCAAGCAGAGACTGGGGCCGCATACGCGGCAGATATAGGTGCCACGTTTTATGAGCACGATGTAAGCGATGCTGATCGATGGGCAGAGATTGCAGATGCCGTGAAAGATCAGTTTGGACGACTTGATGTTCTTGTGAACAACGCCGGCCTGGTGATAGGACATTCGATAGAAGATGTAGAAATAGAAGATTGGAACCGCGGACTCAGTGTGTTGCTTACCGGGACTATGCTTGGTTGCAAAAATGCGATTCGAATCATGAAGCAAAACCCTCAGGGTTCCTCAGGTTCTATTATCAACATTGCGTCAACCACCGCGTTTACCGCGCTGCCTGGTGATGTCACTTACACATCGGCAAAGAGCGGCGTGCGCATGATGACCAAATCGATCGCAGCCTATTGTGGTCAGCAGGGCTATAAAATTCGTTGTAACTCTGTAGTACCGGGTGCCACTAAAACAGCTATTACGGCAACGTTTAATGACGAAGTAATGGCGGCGGTTGCTGCAACCTCACCGCTGAATCGTTTTGCTGAGCCTTCAGAAATTGCAGCAGCGATTGCTTTTCTATCGTCAGATGAGTGTACCTTTATGACCGGCGCGGAAATGATGGTAGACGGCGCCGCACTGGCGATTCATCCCGGCTTCTAGAGTTACAAATTGGCCTAGTGTATTTTGACGCCTTCCTTGTAAGTGGCTAACACCTTGATATCTTTTATCGTCATTGGGTCGACGCTTAATGGGTTGGCATCAAGAATCACCAGGTCGGCAAGTTTGCCTGCCGCGATCGAGCCTTTGCGGTCTTCTTCAAAATACTGCCAGGCACCGTCAATGGTAATGGCGCGCAATGCTCTTTCCGGACTGATCTTTTCTCCCTCGCCAATAAATGCTCCCGAACGAGAGACTCGGTTGACGGCAGACCACACTGTAAACAATGGGTTGAGTGGGGTGACCATATAATCGCTATGATTAGTGAAATGCAGCCCTAATTCCGAGACGGTTTTCAGCGGGCTTAGGAAGTGAGCGCGTTTTACCCCAAGATTCTTAACATGAACATCGCCCCAAAAATAGGCGTGATTGGTGAAGAAAGAAGGCACCATACCGTAGTGCGCGTAGTCCTGCAGTTGATCAGGGCGAACAAACTGCGAGTGAATGATAACGGTTCGACTGTCATCGCCTTCCATCGGAGTGAGCTTCTTATGGGCGTTGAGTAACATATCGATTGCCGCGTCGGCATTAGCGTGCACAAACGCCTGCATATCCGCCTCATAAACCATGGCCAATAGTTTTTCGAACTCTGCAGCAGGCAACAGAGGCTCACCGTGCCAATTCTCCTCTCCGCCCGGACCACCAGTCAGGAAGGGCTCAGTAAAAAAAGCGGTTTTTCCTTGTGGTGAACCATCGGTAACCAATTTAATGCCACCAATTTTTAGTCGATTGTTATAGTGTTTGTACCCCGGAAACTCTTTGATGAACTGTGGGATTTCGCCAAACGCACCTAATACCACTAAATCCAGTTGGAGTTGTTCGTTTGTGGCGGCCTCTTTAAAAAGCTCGAAGTCCTTGATGTTCCCTGCGCCATCCTGAGCTGTTGTAATACCGTTAGCGGCATAGTGTTGCTGGGCTATCATAAGATTACTGCGTCGTTCTTCCGCGCTGCTCTGAAATATTTCTGCGGCAACTGGAAACCAGGCAGTTTCCATCACCAGGCCCAAAGGTTCGTTGCTATCGTTTCGTCTTACAATTATTCCGCCTGCGGGTGTTGGCGTATTTGCGTCGTAAGAAAGTGCTTCAAAACCTTTGCTATTGAGCACAGCACCGTGAAAAGACACATGTATTAACACGACCGGATTGTCTGGAAATGCGGCATCAATGTCATCGCGATTAATATCGCGTCCGTCACTTAAGGTATCGGCGTCATAGCCATAGGCAATCAGCCACTCACCATCATTGGCGCCATTTTTTTGCTTTAGTGATTTCAGCTCGGCAATAATGTCTGCGATGCTGGTCATGTTGCCAACCGGCGCGCCAGACACATTGCCCCATTTGGCAGATGCAATTGCTTGCGCAAAATGACTGTGGCCGTCGATGAAACCTGGCAGCAAGGTGTTACCTTCCAGACTAATCTGCTGTTTGGCTGTTGCTCGATATTTTTCCAGTTCGCTTAGTGCGCCAACTGCCAGTATTTGACCGTCTTTTACCACCACCGCTTCTGCGTTTGCCATTGATGTTTCCATGGTGACAATAGGTCCGCCACTTATGAAAAGATCGGCGCTGAGATCAGGTGCCTGAATATCTGTTGCGTTGTTGCACCCTGCAAGTACAAGAAAAAAAGACAAAAGCAAAATTCGGATGACTATTTTCATTGGATTGACGTTAAGCGTTTGGCGAAAGTAGGGGGTAGTTCGTGCGTATTATCACGTAACAACGGAGTCATGAAAACCCGGCATGGAGTTGGGCAAGCGTGCTAGAGATCTTCACCTATCCAGGTAATACTCAAGAATTTGTCTATCCTTGAAATATCTTTGGATATCCGCATTGTGGGCCACTCCCGTTTTTTGCAATTCGTCTCGCACGTGCAGGCGTGCGCCATTCAAACGTTTCTGCGTGCGAGCTTTAGTCGGCCCAAAGCCATAGTCGTATTCGTAGTATTTATCGCCACTCAAGCCAGCCGTGATATTGGCGGTAGCACATTGAAAGTAGCTGCCTTGCAGATAATCAAACACTTTACACAGGCTCTCCGGAATCTTGTCTTGGACAGGCCATTGGCCGCCTGCAGCATGAGAATCATCAAACAATTGCTCCGTGTAGTTACGCAACATGTTTGCGTGCTCACCAAGCCAGTTGAGCGGTTCAGGGTCACAAATAAAATGTGCCTTACTGGCACCAGCAAGTGCGAAATCTGCCAGACATGGGCGGTTTCCTAAGAGAAAACCGTTTTCGGAAAAATGTTCTGCCAGTGCGCGAAGCATATTTTTAAAATCACTTTGCACTGCTTCTGCCTGGCCTGGTCCCACGCCATTGTACTCGCATACATCCCTACCAAAGCCCTCATACATCACCTGGCCAATGGGTGTTAGCTGTTCAATCTCTTCAGTAGTGAAGTCAAGATCAATGCTTCTATCAAGCACCATATTGGCACCAAAGCGCGCACCCACCCACACCACATTGTCAGTGTAACACCAGCGTGAATGAACGCATGCGCGGCCTAGCCAGTGATTAAATGCGTCTTCCAGAATGTAGCAACAGGCGCGTTGCAGAGGGGTGTCTGGGATAACTGGATACTCCGGGAAACGATTATGCAACATTGGTCCGATCGCAATCGTGTCATGAATCAACCATTTCTCGGGCGTTTTCAGTAGGGGAATAAAGTGTGTACCGGCTCTGGCCTCTAGCTCCGCTTGGCGTTCTTCTGTTTTGAACCGATATTCCCATGGTATCTGCTGAAACCTTAGTTGCGCTTCAAGCTTGCGTGTAAAAAAGCTCATTTCCGACCCGATTAACTGATAGATGCCTTTGTACATGAAGGTGTTCCGAGGGTGGTTTCTATTGGCAGTATATGTGCCATAATAATGTGAAAGCAAGCGCACCGCCGCCAATTCACGATACTTAAGGAACTTACCATGGTTTTTTCTTCCAATACTTTATCCGTTGAAGTGCACGATCACGTTGCAACGTTGTGGCTTGACCGCGCTGAGAAACTGAACGCTGTTTCTATGGACATGTGGCAGGATTTTCCACGGGCAATGGCTGCCATCGCTGAGGACGAGACTGTTCGTGCGGTGGTCATTAAAGGGCGGGGCAAGAGCTTCTGCGTGGGTATTGATCTTTCCAGTTTTGCCGAGAAGCCTGATTTATCTACGGCGATTGGTGCGCAGCAGCAAATCAAAATAACTCGCACCTGCCAGCAGGCGATCACTGCGGTGGCGGAATGCGCGGTACCTGTAATCGCGGCGATTCACTCGCATTGTTTGGGAGCAGCGGTAGATCTGATTACTGCGTGTGACATTCGCCTTGCGTCCAATGATGCAACATTTGGTGTTCGCGAAACCAAAATTGGCATTGTAGCCGATGTGGGTACCTTACAACGCTTGCCCGCAATTGTGGGGGCTGGTCACGTTGCTGAACTTGCTTATACCGGCAAAGACATTGATGCTACCAGGGCTGAAAAGATCGGCTTGGTGAACGATGTGTACGACAGTGCGGAGGCCGTCAGTGATGCGGCAATGGAAATGGCTAAAGAGATCGCCGCCAATGCACCGTTGGCAGTGCGTGGTACCAAGTATATTTTGCAACAAGGTGAAGACCTAACCACCGAGCAAAGCTTGACGCTTAATGGTTTGTGGACCATGGTGACTACCCTCAATTCGGATGACTTGAGTGAAGCCATGCGCGCTTTTATGGAGAAACGACCCAGCCAATTTAGAGGGCGTTAAATCGGCGAGTTTGCCTGTCGGAATTTTGTATGCCTTGAGTGCATTTTTGCTGTATTTTACGCCGTGATCGTAGCTGTACATATTCGTAAAAGCACGCACATCGGAGAATGCAATGCGCATAGGATTCATAGGCCTGGGAACCATGGGGGCGGCGGCCTCGCTCAATTTGATTCGCGGTGGCCACCAATTGGCCGTATGCGATCTCGATAAAACGCGTGCTGAAGCACATATTGCGCTAGGAGCAACCTGGGCAGAGACGCCAAGCGAAGCGGCTGCCAATGCAGACGTGGTGTTTACCATGGTGTTTGGCCCAAAGCAGATTGAACAAGTGGTTAGAGGTGATGATGGGTTGATCGAATCTCTGGGCAAAGGGCAGGTGTGGATAGACATGACCACCAGCCATCCGGAGCTGTCGCGAAGCCTGGCAGCTGCGGTCAATGCAACAGGTGCGCAGGCAATCGACGCGCCCGTTACCGGTGCGGTTGATGGTGCGCGCTCTGGCAACATGACCCAGTTTGCCGGGGGCGATGAAGCAACCGTAGAGCGTCTACGCCCGATGATGGAACTGATGGGGCCTGTGCATTACATGGGTGAAAATGGCTCTGGTGCCATTACCAAATTGGCAAGCAATCAATTGTGGGCCATACACGCCACCGCTATGGGTGAAGCTCTGGTGATGGCGACCAAGTCTGGAGTTGATTTATCGCGTGCGTGGAATGCGCTTAAGATTGGGGCAAGTGAAAGTTGGTGCTTGCACCACGACGCGCCCTCAGTTTTTGCCGGCCATTACGACCCTTCTTTCACGCTGGACCTCTGTGAAAAAGATCTAAACCTGATTGTTGGTGCGTGTGACAGCGCCAACACACAAGCGCCTTTGACACGGCTGGTGAAACAACGCTTTGACATGGCCCGCGAAAAGTACGGCGGTGACAAAGGTGAATTGCACGTCGTTAAACTGGAAGAAGATGCCGCAGGTGTGTCGCTGCAAATGGATGGAGATTGGGTTCCGCATTGGGAAGTCTAGATAGTAGGGGTCACGAGGAGAGATGTAATGCATAGCAGTATTGAGGCGTTGATCACGCCACAGTTAGTGGATCAGTATTTCGAGAATGGTGTGGTGTTGCTCCCGAATATTGTTGAGTTGTATTGGATAGAAAAGCTGCGCCTTGGTGTTGATAAGAATATTACTAAGCCAAGTCCTCGCGGTCGTGTTTGGGACAAAGATGAGTTAGGCAATGTCTGCCTTTTTGATGCACAAGCCTGGACTGAAATTGATGAGTATCGTGAGTTTGTAGAAAACGGCCCGCTCGCTGAGATAGCCGGTCGCCTGATGAATGCAAACGAAGTAAATTTCTTCTACGACGCGATTTTTGCGCGAACCCCAGGTAATCAATTTCGTACTCCGTTTCACCAAGATGAACCCTATTGGTCGGTTGAGGGCTTTAACACCTGTTCCATCTGGATGCCCTTGGTGCCAGTTGAGAAAAGAAGTGCATTAGAATTTGTAAAAGGTTCTCACCGTTGGCCGCATAAGTACAAACAGACCAATTTTGGCGCGCTCACGGGGCATGAGGCTGATCAAGTTCATTTTGATGACGAGGACACTGTACCGTTCCCCGACATTGAAGGCCGTCGTGAGCAATACGACATACTCAGTTGGGATATGAAACCGGGTGATATCGCTGTGTTCAACGCGCGTATGATTCATGGCGGTTCAGGTAATCTGGCGCCGGAAAAGGCTTTGCGTGTATTCAACACACAGTGGCTGGGTGATGATGTACGGATTAACTTTCGCCCGGAGGGTATGGATCCGGATCACTCGACGGTGATGATGGAGCATGGCCTGCAGCATGGTGATCGCGTTTCAGGTCCATTATACCCATTGCTTTGGCGTCGGCACAAAGACAATTAGAAGGGTTAGGTCTTGGCTTAATTGATCGTTTGAGCACTAACCGAGTCAATGTCTCAAACTAGAGACGTGCTTTTTTTACCTTTGTTTTGGCGCTTTTCTTAGTTGGTGTGTTCGCTTTGGCTCGCGACTTGGTTTTTGTCTTAGGCTTGACCTTGGTTTTTTTGGCTGGTGCATTGAAACCAGCCGCTTCTTCAAGCTCTATTAGAGCGTCTTCCATGTAATCGATCATGCGCTGAACCTGGGGTACGGACCGTCTGCAGGCGATGATGCCGAAGTCTACGTTTTGGTCGTAGGTAACCAGAGTTATGTTGACAGCCATGCCATCTGTGATGATGGAAAGGGGATAAGACCCGTCCATGCGGGCACCATTCCAGTACATGGTCTCGCGAATGCCCGGTACATTGGATATGGTTACGTTGTAAGGTGGCATATGCGACACCAGTCCTAATGGCATCAATATGATTGAAGGTGACTGCATAATCATGCTGACCAGTTCCACTTCTTTTGGCGACATACCTTCATAAAACCCTTTGCCAGCCCTTACTGAATCAATAATGGCCTGAATACGCTCTGCGGGGTCAGCAATATTAGTGGCAAGGTCAGCACTTATCGTTGCAACCGCGTTGCCGGATTCCACGTCACCTGCTTGGCGCAGGGAAACCGGCACCATCGCTTTAAGCGATTGCCCGGGCAACTCGGCATGATTGAACATGTATTTGCGCAGAGAGCCGGCGCACATCGCCAGCACGGCGTCGTTAAAGGTGCCACCAAAAGCTTTGCCAACCTTATAAATACGAGCAAAAGGCCAGGTCTGTGCAACGAAGCGCCGTGCACCGTCTATTGAGCCATTGAGCGAGCTGGTAGGAACCTTCAAATGCGGCAGCGACAGCTTGTCAACTCCACGCCCACTCCAAGCCTGTGTGAACCCTTTTACGGCGCGGTACAGATTTGCGCTGCTGTCAAAGCTAGACTTCAGCATGTCAGCTACGTTGCGTAATTCCTCGTCTGAATGTTCCGCACGCTTGCCCATGCGCAGCGAGTCTTTGTAACGTTCCCAGGACTGAAGTGAAAGAGGCGACTCATACAGCACATGATCGGGGTCGGCGGAGAGCATGCTACGAGAAATATGGATGGATCTGGCGCCATCTACCGCGGCGTGATGGGTCTTGGTGTACACTGCGAACTGTCTGTTTTGCAGGCCTTCGATCAGGTGTATTTCCCACAGCGGGCGGTTTCTATCAAGCAATGTACCATGTAGCCTGGAGACCAGGTTAAACAGTTCTCGGTAACGACCCGGTTTTGGCAGCGCTGAGTGGCGAACGTGGTAATCCATGTCCAGGGTGGTGTCGGGTTGCCAGAATGAATCACCCGCGAGGCCTAGTCGGCCAGTTTTCAATTTATCGCCAAACGGCGGAAGCAAGGCATCTGCGGTGCGTAAATTAAGCGCCATATCGTGCAAGAACTCTTGCTCATCAGCGCCATCAGGCAGCGTATACAGGCTGACACCACCAACGTGCATGGGCATTTCCCGGCTTTCTGACACCAGGAAGGCCTTGTCTACCATACTGAGTTTTTTCATAGCTGGCCTTAGTGACTGCGGGTTTTTATCTTATAAGATGGATAGTGCTATACGGCAACCATCGCGTCAAATGAACTTCGCCTCAAAACCTCAGACATCACTGCCTGGTATACCAGCCACGTTGTCGTTGAGCGGGAGTATCAGTTAGCAGGCTGCTGTAGTATTTCTTATTGTAATGGCATTGAATATGCCATAATAAAACGATACAAGACCGATTGCTTAAATGCGTCAAGTCCGGGGTTTGGGTAGAAAGCACCCAATGTAGTAGTGCGAGCTCGATGTAAGGAAATTTGGATTGATTGTGGGTAAAGAAAAGCAGTTAATGCGCGATCTCAAAAGCGCCGATAGTTACCAGGAGTGGCTTGAGGCCGCGCAAGCCCATGACAAGCACAAGGGTCTGGATCGATGGCGTAAGCAGGACCAGAGCAAGCAATACGATTACGTTTCCATAAGATCACGTCTGGACCGACTTCGAAGCCTGAACGCCAGGCACAACAATCGTGGCTTGTTGTTCGCGCTCAATGAAGGCATACACGGCAATATGGGTGGTATGGGGCGTGCTGGCCTGTATGGACATGCCTTGTCAGGTACCAAGCACCTGATAGAGCAATACATAGACGAGATTGTTCACACTTTGGAACACCTCGCCGTTGAAGACAGCGGTGATATCACCGCTGAGGAAAAACTCGATTTTTTCCGTCGTGCCAGTCATTGTTTTGGCCACTCAGCATTCATGATGAGTGGATCTGGATCTTTGTTGTATTTTCACTTGGGCGTTGCACGGGCTCTCCATCAGCAAGATTTATTGCCAATGGTTATGTCAGGCTCCAGCGGAGGTTCCATCGTTGGTAGCATAGTATGTAGCTACACGGATGAGGAATTGCATGAGCTGCTGCAGGCCGATACCTTCCTCCAGCAATTGCCCGAACCGGCCAGACGTGGCGGCATTGCCGACCCGGTTGATCTTGAAGAAGTGCTTAGCCACTACCTGCCTGATGACCTTACTTTCCAGAGCTCTTTTGAGAAAACGGGCAGAGCGATGAATGTGTCGATTGCTCCAGCGGAAACCCATCAGAATTCTCGGCTTCTCAATGCCACCACATCGCCTAGTGTACTGGTTCGAAGTGCGGTAATGGCTTCTGCCGCCGTTCCGGGCATCTTCCCGCCCGTTACATTGCAGGCTCTGGACGATGACGGTCAGCGCAAGAGTTACCTGCCTGCGCGGCGCTGGGTGGATGGATCTGTCAGCGATGATATGCCGGCCAAACGCCTGGCACGCTTGTATGGCGTTAATCACTACATTGTTAGCCAAACCAATCCTCACGTTCTGCCTTTTGTAACCGATGGGCATCGCAAGCAAACCTCACTGGGGCTGCTTCAAACCGCGGCCAGGCGTGCTACCCGCGAATGGTTTAATGCCGTCACCATGATTATCGACAGAGCGGATACGCGTAACGGCCGAATCACGCAAACCACCAGTCTTATGCGCTCGATCATCAATCAGGACTACGTGGGAGATATCAATATTCTGCCGGATTATCGATTGGTAGACCCTAGGAAGTTGCTGGGCTTTCCCGGTGAGAAGCAGGTGTTGAAGCTGGTTGCGTCAGGTGAGCGTTGCGCCTGGCCCAAGCTGGAAATGATTCGCCAGCAAACCAGGATCAGCCGCACTCTTAGAGAAATTTTGCAGCGCTTTGAGAAAGCCGCTGTCGCGTAAATATTATAAGGATTAACTAACATGCTTAGCGAACTTTTCTCAATGCAGGATAAAGTCTGCGTTGTTACCGGTGGCTCTCGCGGACTGGGTTTTTACATGGCCAAGGCGTTTCTGGGTGCCGGTGCAAAACGTGTCTACATTACCGCACGCAAAACGGATGCTTGCAATGCAGCTGCTGAGGAACTGTCTGAGTTTGGCGAATGCATTTCCCTGCCTGGCGACATCAGTAGCATGGATGAAGTTGTGGCTTTAGCAAATACATTAAAGGAACGCGAAGAGAGCATAGAGGTTCTGGTGAATAACGCCGGGCGTGGCTGGTTAGAGAGCTTTGAGAACTTCCCGGAAATGGGTTGGGATAAAGTGATGGACCTGAATGTTAAGTCGCCGTTCTTTCTCACTCGAGAATTGACACCATTGCTTGCAAAGGGAGCGAGTGCAGAAAATACTGCGAGCGTGATCAATATTGGTTCTGTTGCCGGTATTTGCGGAGAAACTGATACTCTGAGCTATGCACCTAGCAAATCGGCTATTCATCAAGTAACCCGTAACCTGTCTGCAGTACTTGCTGCGCAACATATTCGAGTGAATGCCATTGCTCCCGGCCGCTTTTTTACCGCAATGACTGAGTACGTAGGAAAGGAACAGTATGAGCGTGAATGTGCGTCTATTCCCCTACGGCGCTGGGGTGGAGAGAAAGACATTGCCGGGCTCGCCATAATGCTTGCCAGTGCTGCCGGCGGATTTATTACAGGGCAGATTATTCCAGTGGATGGTGGCACAACCGTCGTACGTTAGATACGATTGGTTTCACAGGGTGCTAACTTTGCCTGGATAGGTTTAACGCGGCACCTGCGAACACATACATCAGTATGAACGCAATGAACATCGCGGCGCCACCGCCAAGAAATGCCAGCATGCCGGCAACATCTGTAGCGCCGAAGTGGGTATCTGCCATCGACAAGCCTCGATTCGATGATACATTTCCAGCCCAGTAAAATACGGTATTACCCCAGCCCATTGCGATCAGCCCCCAGCTGACTTGTGTAAGTCTTTGTTGGAACAAACGTAGCTTTAGCATCACAGTGGCTAAGGCTATCAGCATAACAGCGTTTAGAATTCCGCCCACGTGCGCAGCCTGCCAACCTCTGGTTGAGCCCGGTATATCAACGTGCCAAATCGGAAAAGGCCAAAAATTCACGGCGCCCAGCAAAGAGAATACCAACATAACACCTGCAATAAGGCCCACAGTTAGCATAAGAATGGCATGGTAAACAACACGGTAATAAGATCGATTGTCAGTCGCGGGTGCGCTCATAAGTTATTCTCTTTTTGGTGCGATAATCGTTTCAGTGTGCGTTGTTTACTCGCTCACTTGCATACCAGCCATCAGCTCATCACTCAAACTTAGGATGTCATTGCCAGACTCAAAATGTTTGCGCCAGGCAACGGCGATTTTGTTCTGCTTGTTATTGCAAATCGGGTGATTTTTGGGGTGATAGTTTTTCAAAAGCACTGGCAAAGCCGAATAGGCTAGATCCCAGCCGAAAGACACGAAAAAGCCCCAGGCCTTCAAGGCGCGTCCGGGGCTTTCATAGTAATGTTCAACCTGAACCATATGCCTATACGACTTGAAGGTTTCAGACAGGATGTGAAAGAACGCCCGACAGACCATGGCTTTTCTATACCACTCGCATTCTGAATAAAACAGTTGGTAAAAGTCGTGCGCTACAGCACCGTGTTCAACTTCCTCTACTTGGTGCCAGACCCACATCGCGCGAATCACTGGATCCGCGTCACCCATTAGCTCCTGATATCGGTCGAGTATTATCAAACCGCCGAGAAAAGTAAATGTCTCGTATCCGGCGGTGAACCCGATTTGATATTTTTTACTTTTGCTCTCCAAAACGTGTTCAAAATGTTGCTTGGTATTACCGTCTATTTCCGTGAGTTTGCTGTACCTTTTTGCCAGTTCTGCATTCCACTTGGTGAAATTAAACGCATGGTGAGATTCTTGTCCGATAATCGCTTGTACGTCCTTCAACAAGCCTTGATCTTGAATTTCATTTCTGAACGTTCGCATTACCTGCACTAGAAAACGTTCGAAGTGCGGTACGTCCACACCCAGTGCATTGATGAACATCGCAAATTCTGGCGAACTTTTACTCCAGATTGGTTGTCTGGTTTGCGTTTCGTCAAATGCGAAGCGCAGTTTTCTCACTGTGATATGGTTCATTGGATTGGCGTTCATGCTGAGCTCTCTTTGTACTTATTGAATGGGCTTACCACAATTTGCATAAAAGGTGTTTCTTATAAGCTATCAAGCTATCTATGAGACAACCATGGCCTTATCATAGCGAGGGTCAGATTGATCGTACACTACTATCAATATTTGGTATGTACTCTAGCGGTATTGGCTAATCCCTTGAAGTACTGGGCTGAAAGCGCTTCAGAATTTATGCACGCACATATACACGACTTTGTACTATCCGTTACGGCAGCGCAAGCGATCTAAAGCGCGACTGTTATTCAATCGCTGTGGAGCGGTTATGGCGAGATTGTTCGCCTGTCGCTGAAAGGTGGTTCGCACACTTCAGTGATTCTAAAACACATCAAACTTCCCAAAGAGGGTAGTCATCCGCGGGGCTGGAATACGGCACTTTCCCATCAGCGCAAGATACGTTCCTATCAGGTAGAAGCGCATTGGTATCAACAGTATGCGAATCAGTGCGACAGTGAATGTCAGGTGCCAAAGTGTCTTGCCGTTGATGTGCAGGAAAATGAAACAGTTCTGATTCTAAGCGATCTCGATGCCGACGGTTATTGCATAAGAAAAGACTGTGCCGAAATTGAAGAAATTCACGTATGCTTGAATTGGCTAGCGAGTTTTCATGCAAGCTTTTTGGGAAGTACAGCAGATGGCTTGTGGGCCAACGGTACTTACTGGCATCTTGATACCAGGCCGGACGAACTGACTGCCCTGGAGGACGATGCGCTGCGAGAGGCCGCTCCACTGATTGATCGACAGCTAAAACAATGTCGCTACCAAACTTTGGTTCATGGCGATGCCAAACTAGCGAATTTCTGCTTTAGTGATGACCGGCCAAGGCCTAAGGTGTCCGCGGTGGATTTTCAATACGTTGGTCGCGGCTGCGGCATGAAGGATCTGGCCTATTTTATTGGCAGTTGTTTGTCAGAGAGCGAATGCTCAGCGTTGGAAAAACCGCTGCTTGCGCATTATTTTAAGGCGCTGAATCGCAGTGTCGCAGACAAGCAAGCCGGTATTGATGTTGCCGAATTGGAGCAAGAGTGGCGCGCACTTTATGCATTCGCCTGGGCGGATTTCCATCGCTTTCTAAAAGGCTGGAGTCCCGGGCACTGGAAGATCAACGGCTACAGTGAACAACTAACAAAGAGTGTTATAAGAAGTTTTCATTCATGAGTGACTCTCTGCCTTTACGTGACTTGTGCGACCTTGCCATCAAGGCGGCGCAAGAGGCTGGTCAATTCATTCAAACTGCTGCAACCGATAGCATAGATATAAATTTCAAAGACGCCGGCAGTAGCGAGGCGTCGCAGCTGGTGACGGCGGTGGATATTCGCAGCGAAGCGATTATTCGGGAACGCTTAAAAGTGATATCTGAAGAGTGGGGTATTGCTTTCGTTGGTGAGGAATCGTCTCCGATTCTGGACAGTATCGCTGCAGAGCGTTTACGAGCTGATTATTTCTGGTCTGTAGATCCACTGGATGGCACTTTGGCTTTTGTGCAGGGAAGGCCGGGTTATGCGGTTTCAATTGCGTTGGTCACACAATCAGGCAAGCCATTGCTTGGCGTTGTGTACGATCCTGTTGGTGCAACGCTGATCTACGCCATAGAAAGGGGTGGCGTTTATCGTGAGCCCCCATCATGTGGTAATGAAAATATTTCAACTGAAGCCCTGGTAGTTTTTTCCGATGCCAGTTTAAAAACACATACTCAGTACGAAGCGGTGTGCAAAGCGTTGAACGATTGCGCTTTAAACGTTGGATTGGACGGCGTTACATGGGTGTATGGCAATGGCGCGGTCAAGAATGCATGCCAGGTTGTGGATCATTCTTCCGCTTGCTATGTAAAACTTCCTAAAGAAGAACAGGGTGGCGGCAGTATCTGGGATTATGCCGCCACGGCTTGCATTGCCATTGAGTCAGGGCGTTGGGCAAGCAATATCCATGGTGACCCCTTAGAGCTCAATCGCAGTGAGTCTACGTTTATGAACCACCAGGGCGTACTCTATGCTTCTAACGAGAAAATTGCTCGTTTTCTAATAGATGCCTTGTAGCGAATTTTTTCTACGCAAAGGTAGGTGCAATGTTATCGCTGCTCGTATCAAGTAAAGGCACAAAGTCTTGCGCATTGCCCTCATAGGCATCACGCCACTGATCAACCCAGGCAGGATCTTGTCTTTTTGACGGGTGATAACTGGGCTTCAGCGAGTTCACCATGGCGCCACCGGATTTTATAAAAAATAGTCCGACCATCTTCCATAAACGCAAGCGACTACCAAGGTTGCTCCACAAGCCGTCTTTCTTGAGCATTGCGCGATAGGCTCTTCTAGACATAAAACCTACATGAAGTGAGCCTTGAAGAAGCCCTAAAATGCGCAGCCAATAGGATCCAGACAGGGCTTGAAAAACATCGAACGCTACGTTTTTATGTTCTGTTTCTTCCACCATATGCCAGAGAACGAAAGAGGCCACGGTTGGGTCAGAATCACCAAACAAATTGTTTCTGTCGTTGACTAACCATTCCGTGATTCCCATGGTCATGGTTTCAAAGCCGGCGCAGTAAGCCAGTCGCCTTGCAAGCGTACGTCTTCCCAGAGCATCGTAGTCGTTGACAAAGGATTCCTCAACGGTCGCCAACTCGGGATAACCGCGCGCTTTAAGCATATCGTTCATGCGCCTGTGATTAGCATAGTGCTGCGCTTCTTGCGCCATAAAGCCCTTGATATCCTCCAGCAACTGAGGGTCATCAATGAACTCCTTCGCCTCACGCAAAGTGCGATTCAGAAAAGGTTCTAAGTGCGGCATCGTCAGTGACGCACCATTCACCATATGACTCCATTCGTGTTGAGAAGGGTTCCATACTGGCGTCACACCTTTGCAAAACTCAAATGGGATTTTTCTAACTTCGATGGCGTTCTTCATGGTTTATGCCTCGCTAAGAGATCGATAATGTTGCCATGCGCCATAAGCCAATAGAGCGAAGGCAATATGAACTGAAACAATGGCTGGCCACCCAAACAGGTAAATGACGTTGTTGGCGAGACTGTCGCCGAAGGGCCCACCGCCGAAGGCTAAACCACGTGTACCAAACCATGCGTTGGCGATTGCTGGCAGTGTGAACAGCCAACCAAAAGTGATGGACGTGTAAAACAGCCATTGAAATTGCGTTAGGCTCAATCGCAGGAAGCTGCTGCTACAGGCGATGGCAATAAGCAACAAGCCGTTTGTGATGCCTTCCAGGTGCGCCATTACCCAAGCTCTGGCTTCTCCGGGTATCTGGCCTTCAACGTGATTGATCACGGGCCATAAATCAATCTCGCCTAATAACTGAAAGAAATGCAGCCAGCCTGAGAATGCCGAGCTGATCAGCAGACCCACACCATTTAAAACCAAAAGACTTTGATGTTGTGATGTCATTGCGGTTCTCCTCTCTGAATTTGCCAAATGCTGAGGTCTATTGTGGCGCAACCAGCTTTTCTTGACAGGACATATGCTGCCAACCTGGGGACATTTAATGACAAATGCCGCGGCTCTGTTTAGTATGTCTTCATGACTGAGAATTATTTTGCAACAGGTTACATGCGCTTGCTGCTGAGATTACTGCAGGCGGAAGGCCTACGTGCAGAGGAATTATTCCAGGGTACTGGCACGGTGGAAGCCGATCTTATGCGCGCCGACTTTCAGATGCCGTTTGCGGCTCAAATGCGTTTCTGTCAGAACGCAGTCGCTCTGTCACCCAGTGGTCTGGGGTTGAATAGCGGCCATCAGTTGCAGATTGCCGCGCACGGCGCGCTGGGCACGGTTATGCAAACCGCGAGCGATTTAGGAACGGCGTTAACCACCTTCAACGAACTACTGGCGTCTCGTGCCAGCTTTTACGCATTAGAAATTCAGCAATCAAACAACACAGCTTCTATCAAGGTGGAAATTCAAGGCCTTCCCGACGATCTCATTCCGTTCTTTAGCGAATGTATTCTGTTTACCATGACACACTGCATTTCGTTCTATACCGGACGAAAAAGCAATCCTATCAAGTACTTGCTCGCTTATGAAAAGCCTACTTATGCTGCACTGTACGCTTTGGAATTCGGTAGCTCTGTTCAATTTGGTGGGGCGTTCACATCGATAACATTCGATGCAAAGCTACTTTCGCTGCCATCGCCCGAAGCTGACACTGTGGCGTTTGCAGAAAGCGTACTGCGCTGTAAAGGTCTAATAAGTAACAGGGATGGCAATGACCTGGTCGCCGGTCTGGAAAATTTTATACTGGATAATCCGGGCAAGCTCTGGACAGTGGAGGAGCTAGGTCCCTTATTTGCGATCAGCACTCGAACCCTGATTCGCCGCTTGAAGGATACCGGCACATCGTTTCAAACTCTACGTGATAACGTGTTAAAACGTCAGGCCACTATCTATTTAAGTGCAATGACTGTGGAAGCGGCCGCACTTTCTCTCGGCTTCGCAGATAGCTCCAGCTTCAGGCGCACGTTTAAACGTTGGTATGGTGTGTGCCCGTCGGAGTGGAGAGGTCTTAGTTAAGATCTTGCGAACGTGGCGCAGTCCTCTTCACCGTTAGAGTACTAGCACCTCGCGACAAGGTGGTTGTCGACTGATTCTGGTTCTGTCCAATTTCTCTCAGAATACGGGCAAGTAGGATTGGCAAAAAACACCGATTTTTCGGCCGCCAATGCGCAAAATTGCTGGGGTTTCAGTAAGGTGCTTTTGCTTTGGTCTTTCCTGCGCATGCGTCAGTTTTTGATGCCAGCGCGGCTTAGCTGGGGTTACGGGGGCAGATACCGTTTACGCACTGGTTTGCCGATACCGTTTTCTTTAGCAAATAACGCCACTTATTCAAGGCCTCATGAAACACGTTGTTCGCGGATGGTGTAATTGCATTCTCCTCTCTGCCTAAGTTGCTCTCGATACTGGCAAAGCAGCAAACCACAACCAGCAAAACGCCCACGCTTATCTTTGGTAACGCTCGGATACATCCGCTGAGGCCACCCTGCAAAGATTGAACGAGGTAAGAGTAAATTCGCGTTGGTCCAACGCCGATGGTGTGACGATCATAAGCTCGTGTATTCGCTGCGTTGTCAATCATTTTCAGATGCGTCCAGCCCCAGCTGTTTGAGGATGTTTACTTTGAAAGCCAAATATAGCATAGGATTCAGTATATTGAATACTGTGTTCTGTATACGTTAATATAGTCCCTGGTTGTTGTATAAAGGCCGGTTGTTACAATGCGTTTAAGGCCTAGGTCAGGTTAATGCCAACACCTATGGTAAGTTGGCCGGCATAGTGGTATTTGTTTATGGAGTCTCTCATATGACCTACGTCATCACTGCACCGTGCATTGCGGACTATTCTTGCATCGACGTTTGTCCGGTCGACGCAATAAGTCCGGAGCCAGGCGACATTGAATTTGCAGAGGCGGAACAAATGTACATTAACCCCGAAACTTGCATTGATTGCGCTGTGTGTGAAGTTGCCTGTCCGGTGGATGCTATATTCAGGGAAGACAAACTGCCGATGATCTGGCAGCACTACACCGCTTTGAATCGCGAGTACTTCCAGAGGGGTGAGGAATAATCATGGACGATGACAAGCCGGATAACGCGCAACTCAATTTCCCTCTTCGGATAGCGGTTGTTGGTACTGGCCCTTCGGGTATTTATTCTGTCGAACACTTGCTGGTGGAGCTAGGTAAGAACGTTGAAATAGATCTGTATGAGCGCCTGCCCACACCTTGGGGAATGGTTCGCTCTGCCGTAGCCCCGGACCATCTGCTTAAAAAACAAATTATTGATACCAGCTTTTCTCGCCTGCTAAACCATAGGCAGGTGCGTTACTTCGGAAACGTTCAAGTTGGTGTGCATGTTCTTCATGAGGAATTAGCGGCATGGTACAACGGCGTCATTTATGCGTCTGGTGCTGACGGCGACACTCTCATGAACATTCCAGGTGAAGATTTGCAGGGCTGCGTTGGTGCGAGAGAATTCGTACACTGGTACAACGGTCACCCGGATTTTTCAGATCGACGTTTCAACTTTTCGCATAAGCGAGCTGTGATCGTTGGCAATGGCAACGTTGCCCTGGATGTAGCGCGTATTTTGACCCTAAAGCCAGAAGAACTCAAAACGTCAGATATGCCGGCCAACGCTATTGAGGCTTTGCGAGAGAGCGCTATTGAAGAGGTGGTGATTTTGGGACGGCGTGGTCAAGCGCAAGCAGCGTTCCACAGGCCGGAGCTAGAGGAATTTGAGCAACTCACTGACGTCGAAGTAACTGTTGAGGGAGAGGGTTTGCTAACGGGCGAGGATCCCAGTTTTCGTGAGCTCGACTGGAGCACCCAAAAAAAGCTTGAAACGCTTCGCCGGCTGGTCGAGCGCAAAGTAGCTAATCCCAGGAAACGGATTGTTCTGTATTTTCTGGCCTCGCCTGAAGCCGTTGTTGGAGGGGGCAGAGTCGAAGGGGTTCAGATACTTCGAAATAAACTCGCTCCCGACAGTAACGGCAAGCTAAGCGCGAAATCAACGGGACAAACATTCACTCTTGAAGCGGGCCTTGTGATGCGCGCAATTGGTTTTAGGGGTCGTCCTATGCCTGGACTTCCTTTTGATAGCCAACGCAACGTGCTGCCAAACTGTTCGGGCAGACTGACCAGCTCGGCCGAGTATTCTGACAATGAGGCCGTAATCCCGGGAGTATACGTCACAGGTTGGTTGAAACGTGGGCCCAGAGGGTTGATTGGAACCAATAAGATGTGCGCAGGAGAAACCGTAGAGTGTCTGCTTGAGGATGTCTCGAGCAACAAGCTGCTGGAATCAGAGCTTAATGCTGATGAAGTACTCAACATCATCGAGCAGAGGCAACCACAGTTGGTGTTACGCGAAAGCTGGTTGATGATCGATCATTTCGAGCGCCAGGCCGGGGGTGAATCTCGTCCTCGGGCCAAGCTCACAACGCACGAAGAGCTGCTAGAATGCGCTCTTAAAGCTTCCGGCTAGAAGCGTTCCTGACAGTTAGAGCACGCTGAAGAAACGCTAGCAATAGCAAACGCGTAGAGCTTTCGGCACTGAACGATAGGGGGTGCAGGGAGCAATGCCTAATTGACTTCAGTGGGCATACTACTCTGATTGGCGAATCGAGATTACATCGCGCAAATTGTCTTTCTTCTTCTTATAGATTTCCATTTTTGGTGCCAGTATCGGGCGGGTTTCTGGATTACTCCAAGGGCACACCGAAATGCAGATACCACAGCCTAAAGTGTCATTGAAGTAGGGCACGCATTTATCAAAATCCACATACCATTTTTCAACACCACGCACTTGCTGCTTGCGATCTGAAATTGCCTCTGGCGGGCAGTACTGGGTGCATATCTGGCAATGCGTGCAAAAATCTTCGGAACCGAAGTCTACTGGTCCATCCACGACCACTTCTAGATCAAAGCTTACGTAACTAAAGCGTACCAGAGAGCCCATTGTCGGGCTAATCAGCGAGCCGTGTTTTCCCAGTTGGCCGATACCGGCTTTTATAGCAGCTGGGATTAACACGAGTTTATCCGGCTTACCGCTACCGGATTCACAATAGATTCCCTGATCACGAAGCCAGTGCATTAGCTTTAGAGACGTAACGTTGGCATTGATATAGCCGTGCATTGTTGCTTGTAAACCCTTTACCTCTGGTATGTGTCGCGCTAACTCGTATTGCATTGGTGCGGCAATCATCAGGACGTATTTGCCTGGCGAGGGCCGACCTTCGTAGAGCATATCCTCTGTGACACGACAGATGCCAACATCCTTTGCACCAAATTCCCTCGCTTTTGCCTTCAAGATTACTGCCCACTTGGACGGGCTGTGTGTTGGTGGCTCTATACCCCGTTGTAGTGGCGCCTCATTGGCTTTGTCTGTTGTTTCCGCCATATTCAGCATTTCTTGGGTCAAAGCGCCGTAGCCCAGTGTTTTTTCCCGGACAGTCCGTATTGCGAAAGTAACATTGACCCAAAACCACGGGTAGCCGCGCGGCCCTTCGCCTACCCAATGGTAGATTTTCCCTACTCGTCGGTGTTCGGTTTCACCCAGGCCATTCAGTGCGTTTCCATCCAATCGTGGTTTTAACAGCCGGTGAATCAGGGGGGGCTGGTATTCCCCATCTATAAACCTACCGAGGATCAGACCCTTGCCCGTAAAGGGCAGGGTTTCGATGAATTTAATCATACGCCTCATTATGCGTGCTCCATCAACTTCACAATCAGACACCCTAAAGGAAAAATTGTTTGACCTAAAAATGTGTACAGTATACATTATATGGAAAATTAGGGGACATACGAATGCGAGGATTTTTTTGTGCGCATTCCAAAGACCCGAATCTTAAGACAATTAGCTTTGGTGCGGGCTTCTACCCCCAGACATCGCTATCATACGAATCATCGGCCTGAAGCGAGGAGCAATACTATGACTGACTCGGTCCCAACGTTTACTGAAGAGGAAATTGCCGGTATCAGGGAAGGGATTAATGGTGTAAAGCGACCGCTGCCCGCTCGTGCCTACTATGATAATGATCACTACCAGTTCGAAGTCGAACATATCCTCAAGAAAAACTGGCTCTGCGTTGGGCGTTGGGATCAAGTTGAAAACCCCGGCGACTATTTTACGGTTGGAATGTTTGGTGAGTCTGTTGTCATCGTTCGCGACAAAAAGAATGAGCTGCATGCGCTATTCAATGTATGTCAGCACCGGTGGTCACAGGTTGTTGAAGATGGGGCAGGTAACCTAAACCTTTTCGTGTGCCCATACCATCGCTGGACTTACAACCTTGATGGAACATTGCGCGGTGTTTCCGTCCAGCCTATGCCGGAACTGGACAAGAAAACCTGTAGCATGCCGAAATTGCTGGTGGAAATATGGCAAGGATTCATTTTTGTCAATTTCGATACAAGTGCCAAGCCTCTGGCACCCCAGCTGGAAACGGTAAGCGACCTGTTGGAGAAGCACGGCGTGTCGGAGTATCGCTTGCGTACTGTCATGGATTACCAAACTGCCTGGAATTGGAAATTCTCATTCGAGACTGGCTATGAGGCCTATCACCATGCAGGTATCCACAACGATAGGTTTAACCATGTAGAGCCTGCCGCCGGCGCAACACCTATCGACGGCAGTTTTGGCGAAATATGCGGCGCATATCAGGTGCCATTTGCCGAAGACATACCCATTGAGGAGACGCGTCCATTCGGTCTGCCACCTTCCTGGCCGGAGGATGCTCCCAAGGAGATCGATACGTTTGTAGCCGTCTATCCGGGCTTGATTATGTACGTCAACAGCTATCAGGTCACGTGGGTGCAAATTCGAGCCTGGGAAGGCGTTGATTCAAATGCGGGTACAACTCGGCAATCGGTTGCCCCCTGGGCATTAGACTCGCCAGACGCAGAACACGGCCTTGCTTTCCTCAATGAGTTTACGGTAGAGGTGCAAAAGGAAGACTCACATGCCTGCAAAATGCTGCAAAAAGGCGTACGTTCTAAGAGTAACCAAGGAGGTGTTATCCATACGCTGGAGCCGCAGTTGAATCACTATCACAACTGGTACCTGGACCAAATGGAAAAAGCCAGGAACGACTGATATCCAGTGCCTATATGTGCATTCGAACTGACGGACGGGTAAAGCTTGATTGTACAACTGCAAAAAATCTGACTGATCCTATTGATAAGAGTGCCGACTCGCCGCCTGAGACTTGTTGCTAGAAAGTGACTCGAAGAAAAATCAGCCTGACAGTTTGGATGAAAGATAGCGGATGAAGTTGTAGATCGTTTTCTCATGCTCGATATGGAGTGGTCCTGAGGAACCCAGGCCGCTCTCTGCATTACGCTGTATGCCTGAGACGATGACTTTGTCCTCTTCGGTGGCCTCATCATTGAGATACTTAACGTGAAAGTTCTTGGCCTCTTCAGAGTTGAGTTGAATGCCAGTCACTGGGGCAAATACGAGGTAAAGCACTTTTGACTTGCCAGTGCCAAGTGGCTGCACTGAGAAAATAGTGCTGCCCCACCATGATGCGACTAGCAACATGCCGGGGAAAATGGCTCCGACGTAAGACCATTTGTAATCGTGATCTGTAAGATCAGGATTTTCAGTGAGTTCGCCAGGTAAGCTGACTTCTTTCATCGCTTGGAACATATCGGCCGATTGCATTTCTGGTCCATGCATCTTGTAAAAGGTGTAATAGTCAGATGTATCGGCGACGACAGTGTTTTCCGCACCCCCCACATATGCAAACAGGTTGTTTACGTGCAGTGTTTCGATGTGATACGCCTCAAGGAAATTCTCGCAGGCGATCTTCCAATTGGTGCCCCATGTTTGCTCTTCCCGCCAGATCGTATTCATTTCGCTCATGCCGTAGTTTTTCAGGGTCTGTTTAAGCCCTGCCAGTCGTGGCGCCAGTGACTCCGCGTCCTTGTCCACATTGACAAAGATAAACCCCTCCCAGATCTCCAGGCTAAGCGTTTTGAGGCCGCAGTCAGACTTATCGAAAGGCTTTTCACTCATCTTAGGTGCGTTCATTAAACGCCCATCAAGACCGTACGCCCAATTATGATAGGGGCAAGTTAGTACGCGAGCTTTACCGGATCCACTTGCAACTTGTGCCATGCGGTGCCGGCAGATATTCACCAGTGCCTGAAATTCACCTTTCAGATCGTGGGCGATGACAATAGGAACGCCATTCAGTTCGCTTGTAAGGTAGGCACCTGGAGACGGTAGTTCATCGGTCCGTGCAACGCATATCCATTCCTTGCTGAAGATGCGCTCACGTTCGAGCTCAAGCAGTTCCTCGGAAGTAAAGGCTGTCGGAGGCATGGAGATCGATTCATCCAAAGAGCGGGACGCCGTGTGCTTTAAATCATCGAGTACCTGACGGGTCTCAGGTTGGATCGTTGCCCTAAAATCGGGTTGAGAATCTGCCATGAGGATTACTCCAAGTTGTATTTAGGGTTCGTTATGTGTACAGATTTGACTGCTTTTCTAAGCTATCTAATTGTATACTGTACACAATAATGTCGCAAATATGTTGCCTGACCATAAGCTAGGATAGAAGCACTTTACTTTTACATACTGTATACAGTATGCTGACTACGAGCAGCGAATTATCGCCTGTGAGGTCGAACCCCAAAATAAAGGAAGCCTGGCAAGAACGCTTAAAAAAGCTATCGGAACCACTTTTTTTCAGTTAAACGACGTTGATTAAAATAACCCTCAGGAGGGGCTATGACTAAGAAAGCAAATATTTACAGAGAGTTGATCTCCGGGATTGTCTACGCGTTGCTCTTGCTGTCGGTCGGAGCTGGCGCGCAGCCGCTGATGGAAGAGATTTTTGTTACCGCGCAGAAGCGTGAGCAAAGCCTGCAGGATGTGGGTATCTCCGTTACCGCATTCTCAGGGAATCAAATACGTGAGCTGGGCTACACGAACATGATAGATATTTCGCAACAAACGCCTTCGTTGCGGGTACAACAACTTCATCCCTCTGTGACCACCCTGAATATCCGCGGCATTTCTCAAAACGATTTCGCTAGTCATCTGGAAGCACCAGTGGCTCTGTACGTTGACGATGCTTATGTCTCTTCCATGGGCGCCGTTCATGGTCAGACATTTGATCTTGGACGAGTAGAAGTATTAAGAGGGCCACAAGGTACATTGTTTGGAAGGAACGCTACCGGTGGCCTTTTGCACTTTATAAGCGCCAAGCCTTCGGAAAAATTCGAGGGTTATGGTGAGTTTAGTTATGGTTCTTACGATCAGATCAAGTTAGAAGGCGCTGTAAGTGGCCCGCTGACAGAAAGTGTGCTTGGGCGACTGTCTGTAGCAGTGAACAATCACGATGGCTACTTGGAAAATAGGATCGGAGACGATTTGAGTGCAAGCGACTCTTACTCTTTGAGGGGACAACTACAGTTCAATATCAATGATGCCCTAACACTTAGCCTGAAAGCGGCGTACTCCGATGATGACACTATCGCTTCTGGCACTACTCATGCGCCTACGGCGTACAACGCCGACTTCCTGGGTGAAAGCATCCCCGCTGGCGTGACGGGTGCGACCCCAAGCATTGGCGCACCAGGCGTTTTCGTCTCTCATCCCTGCGCGGGTTGCGATGCGTTTGGTTATGTAGATCCTGATGACGATCCGTGGACAGGTTCATGGGATAACGTGGGTCCTTTCAAGCGGGAAATTCAGAATTATCAAGCGAAGCTGCGCTGGGGAATCAGTGATGACCTTACGCTCGTCTCGATAAGCGATTACAGCGATCTGGATAAGTTGAATGAGGAGGATACAGATGGGTCTCCATTTGCGCAGGTGTCCTTCGTAGAAGTTGAAGAGAGAGAGCAATTTTCACAGGAAATACGGCTTGAAGGCGAAAGCCAGCGTACCACCTGGCTCACAGGCATTTACTATCTCGATTTCACGACCAATAGCATGGGCACGGTCACGCAAGATGCGGGTCCTCTTCTCTCCTTTGCGCCGGTATTTCCGTCTTTTGTGCCAGGTGTTTCCTGTTTCATTTTCGGTGGTCCAGGACCGTGCGCGCCCGGCGAACTCCCGCCCGCAGTCTTCTTCCATGATGAGGAAGTAAGATCCAGTTCCAAGGCCGTTTTCGGTCACGTCGAATACGAGTTGACTGACAGCTTATCTATAACGTCAGCGCTGAGATACACTGAAGACGAGAGGGAGATGGATATCGTGATTGACAGTACCGCAATTAATGGACTGTCTCTCAATGCGACGGCTGCGAATACACCCGCACTGGATCAGAGTTATGAAAACGTGTCCGCGAAACTCCAACTAAACTGGACACCAAACGATGACTGGTTGTATTACGCTGGATTTACGCGTGGACACAAGGCCGGTAACTTCAGCGCGCCTTTCTTTGCTCCGCTGACGGCCGACACTTTGCCACACGATGAGGAAGTCTTGCACAGCTTTGAAGTAGGCGCCAAAGGTGAGCTCATGGACAGTAGGCTTCGTCTTAACGCGAGTGCTTTTTACTATGATTACGAAGACTACCAGGCAAGCTTTTTCTTAAACTTCTCGCAAACTCTTTCCAATCTCGACGCAGAAGCCTATGGCGCAGAGCTCGAGCTTGTATACGTACCAACAAAACACCTGGAGTTTCAATTTGGAGCATCATTTCTAGAGACTGAAGTGAAGAACGTGGGTATGCCTAACGGCACTTTGCAAAATCGTGAGTTACCCAATGCACCCGCTTATTCCTTCAATGGTATTGCCCGATACACAGTACCAACTTCGGCTGGCGACATTGGTCTACAGCTCGATTTTGAGCTCGTGGACGACTTTTGTTTTGGCGTAATCTGCCACCCCTCTGAAGAGGAAGATGGGTATGGTTTGTTAAATGCTCATATTAGTTACACCACTAATGATGGTCGCTGGAAAGCAAAGGTATTGGTCAGAAATCTCACGGAGGAGAAGTACCGAGTATTTGCGGTTGATTCCAGCTTTGCGGGTTTGAGCTCATTTACACCCGGTACCCCGCGTTGGTGGGGTGTCAGTGTCGCTTATCAATGGGGCGAATAGCACTGCGATTGCACTTTTCGATCGATAATTGGGCGAAATAAGCGGTGAATGATGCTGCGGAGCGGTGCAATCTTGTCCCAACGAGCACGCACTGGGGTAACTACTTGGTAGAGGTGGAGGGCGAGCACATCGTTGCCGTGCACGCTGCCGTGGTTGATGAGGAGACGTCGGCTATTGGCCAGGTCCTTCTGGATGCGCAGGACGCGAACTGCCGAGTGCCACAGCCAATGGTGCGAAAGGGCTACTTAGAAAAGCAATGGCGGAGTGACGGCACACGCCGGGGTCGAGAACCTTTTGTGGCCGTTTCCTGGGACAAGGCACTGGATTTGGCGGCAGTTGCCATTGATCACGTGCGTACCCAACACGGCAATGAATCCATTTACGGTGGCTCCTACGGTTGGGCCAGCGCAGGTCGATTTCACCACGCCCAGAGCCAGTTGCATCGTTTTCTAAATTGCGCCGGTGGGTATACCAGTCTGGCGAACAGTTATTCGACAGCGGCATTGGAAGTCATTATGCCCTACGTAGTCGGCATGGACGGCTATACCCTTGTTTTCCAGTCTCCACAAATGACCGACATTGCCAAACACGCAAAATTGTTGGTTTGCTTCGGCGGCATCGCCATGAAAAACACCCAAGTCATGTTCAGTGGCGTGGGAGCCCACACCGCGAACGACCAACTGATCGGCTTAAAGAACAAAGACATTGAATTCATCAACGTCAGCCCCGTAAAGGATGACATGGCCGATGAATTGAATGCCGCGTGGTGGCCTTGCCGGCCGAATTCCGACGTAGCGATCATGTTGGGCATGGCTCATACCCTCGTCACCGAGGACTTGCATGACAAGCAATTTCTCAAGACGTATTGTCACGGCTTTGAGAACTTTCTGCCCTATCTACTCGGTGAAGAAGATGGTGTGCCCAAGGATGCTGCGTGGGCCGAGGGGCTTTCTGAAATTTCAGCCGATGACATTCGCGCGATCGCCCGATCTCTGGTCGAAGTCAGGTCGGTGATTGCCATCAGCTGGTCGCTACAACGGGCTGAGCACGGGGAGCAAAGTTATTGGATGGCCACTCTGCTGGCGTCTCTTACGGGACAGATCGGTCTCCCAGGGCGTGGAGTTGCCTATGGCTTCGGTTCCGTGCATAACATCGGTTTCGCCGGCCGCTATCTGCCTAATTACAAAATGGGAAGCTTGCCGCAAGGTAGCAATCTGGTGGAGCGCTTTATACCGGCTGCGCGCATTGCCGACATGTTACTCAATCCAGGCGAGCGCTACGAATACAACGGTGAAACGCTAGTATATCCAGATATACGACTGGTCTACTGGGCGGGAGGCAATCCGTTTCACCACCACCAGGACATAAATCGTCTCCGTCGTGCTTGGGCCGAACCGTCTACAATCATTGTCAATGAGCCGTTCTGGAATGCCACAGCACGGCATGCCGACATTGTATTTCCCTGCACGACCAGCGTAGAGCGAAATGACATCGGTGGCAGTTCCTATGACTGCTATCTCACACCGATGCCGCAAGTGGTCAAACCCTTTGCCGAATCCCGCAGTGACTACGACATACTGTCGAGTCTGGCTGAAAGGTTGAGCTGTGGAGAGGCGTTTACCGAGGGACGTGATGAGAATGCGTGGATCAAAAAGATATACGAGGATACACGTAACAACGCCCGGAGTGCGGGCGTTACTCTGCCGGAATTCGATACCTTTTGGCGCGCTGGTGCTTTTTCGGTGGAAAATCAGGTACCGGCGCTTAGATTCGTTATCGAGAAATTCCGCGATGATCCCGATAAGTTTCCCTTGACGACCCCTTCGGGGAAGATCGAGCTGTATTCTGAGACAGTGGATTCATTCGGTTATGACGATTGTCGCGGTCATCCCCGTTGGTATGATAAAGAGGAATGGTTAGGTTCTGACAGGGCTGCAACCTACCCTCTACACTTGATTTCAAATCAGCCAAAATTGTAGCTGCACAGTCAGTATGACCACAGCGCTGCTAGCGGTGCCGGTAAAAGCGTTGGAAGAGCCATCGCCCGTATGCATCCCAGCGATGCTGAAAAAAGAGGGTTAAAGGATGACGATGTAATAAAGGTCTTTAATGATCGGGGTGCCTGCCTGGCGGCAGTGGCAGTAACTGATCGCATTCGCCCTGACGTTATCGAACTGGAAACCGGCGCTTGGTATGACCCCCTGGATCCCGAGGACCCTATGTCCCTTGAAGTGCACGGCAATCCTAATGTTTTGACACGGGATGTGGGTACATCACAACTGTCGCAGGGATCGACGGCCCATAGCTGTCTGGTGGAGGTGGAGAAATACCAAGGTGAGCTGCCCGGAATTAAAGTGTTTTCACAACCAGAGGTAGAATTTCGGTAAATTCACCCAGTGTTTTAGTCCTGATATTGAAGTCTGCTCAGGATGCAAAAAATTCAGGTAGTGCGTCACTGAATGCTGAGGATGTCTTCTTTTCGCTTTTGCTGCTCCATTTTCGGCAGCATAATTGGAAGGTTGTCTGGATTACTCCAAGGACAGCTGGCAATGCACGCACCGCAGCCGCCGGTGTCGTTGAAGAAAGGCACGCATTTATCGAAATTTACATACCACTTCTCCACGCCGCGCACCATTTGTTTCTCAGGGCTAATCGCACCCGGCGGGCAGATTTCGGTGCACACCTGGCAGTTCAAGCAGAAATTATCCACACCGAAGTCAATCGGCGTATCTTCCTCCACCAGAGGAATATCGGTGAGCACATACGCTAATCTGAGATTGGCCCCAACTTGGTTACTTATTATGGAGCCGTGTTTTCCAAGCTGGCCAAAACCTGCGGCTAACGCGACTGGCACCGCCAGGACAGCGCTCGCCATTGGTCCGCCGTAGCCCCTAGCTTCCCATCCCTGAGCTCGCAACCAATTTGAGATCCGGTGACAGAGTACATTGCTATCAAAATAAGTCTGGATTGCAGCGGCCGTGCCGATCTGCGAAGGAGATTGAGATAGCTCAGAATAATTCATTTTCAAGCCCAGAATAATGATCCACTTCTCTGAGACTTCTTGTCCCTCGAATATCCATTCATCGCGGACTTTCAGTACGCCGACATGTTCTGCGCCGTGATCGAGAGCGAATTGCTTAATGTCAGCAGTCCATGTTTCTGGAGATTTTATTACCTGCCGCACAGCCAGCGGGTCGTAGGGCTTGTCCGCATACGCTCTGCAGCCGTCCATAAGCTCTTGGGTTCGTTTGCCGCCCTTTAGTGATGTGTAGGCTATTAGCAGCCACCAGACGCGATTGAACGGTAGTTTCAGTATGCCGAACCAATGGTATATGGGCGTAGCCCGGCGTAGTTCAGTTTCTCCAAGGCCATTAATTTCGTTGCCAGTAATGTTGCGCGGGCGGAACAATCGATAAATGAGAGACGGTCGATATCCGTCTTTTTGAACCGTACCCCACAGTATACCCATGATCGTTAACCTATGGTGTTAGATGGCTTTACTATTCGAAACTCTCTCATTGGCAGTCAGCCCAAATTGCGACGGAGTCGCTATTGCGTCACGTTAACCACGGCGGACTTGCTGGATGTGTGAGAAAGAATGGCAGCATCACCCAATTCGTGGCCGTGCCCCGAGTTTTTCATACCCCCGAAAGGTAAAGCGGCGTCCAGTATGCCGTGTATGTTCACCCAGACATTGCCGGCTTTCACACCACGTACGAACTGATGAGCCGTAGTGAGGTTTTCCGTGTAGATGCTGGCACCCAGGCCGTACTCTGTGTCATTGGCCAGCGCCAGAATGTCGTCGTTGTCATTGAAACGCATCGTGGCCAGCACCGGCCCAAAAATCTCTTCCCGCACGATTCGCATGTCTGGGCGTGCATTCATAAGGACCGTTGGCTTTACGTAGGCGCCTGGATGATCCAGTGCTTCACCACCCGCAACTACTTCGGCGCCCTCGCTCTTTCCCGAATCAATATATTCAAGCACTCTTGCCTGTTGCGCCATGGACACGAGTGGGCCCATGTGTGCCTCGGGATCGAGGCTTGCGCCTAGAACAATATTGTCTGCCTCGTTAATAACGCCCTCAACGACTTGTTCGTACACGTCGTCGTGAATGAACAGCCGAGAGCCAGCGCAGCAGTTCTGACCATGATTGGCAAAGATGCCAAGAGCGACCGCGGGAATGGCGTTTTCCAGGTTTGCGTCCTTCATTACAATCATGGGGGACTTACCGCCAAGCTCAAGCGTTATTTTCTTAAAACTCTCGCTTGCGGCCGCTGATATCTGCCGTCCCACACTCGTGGAGCCGGTAAAGGAGATTTTGCTGATGCCCGGGTGTTCAACAAGCGCCGCGCCAACTTCTGATCCATAGCCTGTAACAATGTTCACGACACCCGGTGGAATGCCTGCATCCAGTGCCAGTTCGCCGAGACGCAACGCGGTTAAGGGGGTTAATTCAGAGGGCTTGAGTACAATCGTACAACCTGTGGCAAGAGCTGGCGCAATTTTCCACACAGCTTGGCACAGGGGAACGTTCCAGGGGATGATGCCCGCTACAACCCCTACGGGTTCGCGCAGTGTATAAGCAAACAAATCAATACCGGGAGGTAAATACGCCGGACCTACAGGAAGTGTTTTACCCGAAATTTTTGTTGCCCAGCCAGCCATGTAACGAAGGCAATCGGCAGGAAAGTCTACATCGAAGGCTTTTGTATTCATGAGTGTCCGACCGCTTTCGACCGCTTCCACTTCCGAAAGCGCCTGACCATCTCGCTCCACGAGTTCTGCTAACTTAATGATCAGTTTTTCGCGTTCCCCGGCGCGCATGGTCGACCAAGGGCCGTTTTCAAAAGCGTCTACGGCTGCTGCTACCGCCTTATCAACGTGTTGGCGAGTGCCCTCAGGAATTGAGGCGACTGCCGTGCCATTGGTTGGATCGAGCACATCAATATATACGTCATCGCCAACTCTCTCTGACCCGATTACCATGTCCTGAGGTTTAAATAGAATGTCTTTAGCGCCTTGCGAGAGGTTGTCGTATTCGTTACTCAGTGCGGGCATCAAGTCATCTCCTATTGATTGGCTACGGACACATATAGGTTATGTGCTTACGTTTCATCCCGTTGACGTGTTGCTAAGAGTTTGTCGCACCATCCACAGGGCAATATGCGTATCCTTCAGAATACACGTATTATGTGTACTGTATACAGAAATAGCAAACTCTTTTTCGGATACGCGAAAAAAAGGATTCTAACCATTCACTGCATCCCTTATTCCTGGATGGTGAAGGGTGTGTGCTGAGAGATTGTCTCAATAGAGCAGTAAAAGAACGGAAGCAAATACGAACCCCGTCCAGACGAAAGCCACCAGGCAGTAACCCATAATATCTCTAATGGATAAGCCTGAGACAGCGAGGATGGGCAGTGTCCAGAACGGCTGGATAAGGTTTGTCCAAGCATCGCCGTAAGCCACCGCCATCGCGGCATTGGCCACAGGCTTGCCGAGTTGTGCCGCCGATTCCGCGACGATAGGACCCTGAACTACCCATTGACCGCCGCCTGATGGAACGAAGATGTTCAGCAGGCCAGCGCTTAGAAACGTAAATAGGAGATACGTATTTTCAGTCGATACCGAAACAAACCATTGTGCAATGTCGGAGGTCAGTCCAGACCCCATCATTATGCCCATAATGCCGCCGTAGAAAGGGTATTGCAGTATCACACCTGCAGCACTTGGCGATGCCGTGGAAATGGCCTCAACGTATCGTTTAGGTGAACCATGAAGAAACAGCCCAGTTATGATCAAAAGCAAGATCACCATGTCCAGGCTGAGCCCTTTTCCAGTAGAAAAGTGCAGCGCGGCATAAGCCACTCCCAGTCCGGCGATGGAATAACCGACGAGAAGGCTGTGTTCCATTTTGTCAGCGGGTCTGACCTGAACATTGTCGAGAGTTCTAGTTTTGATGGCTGATTGGTTTTCCGGCGCGACTGGGTATTCATCCGATTCTTCATTTTTGGAGCTGGCCATCAACATGTTTAATGCGGGTAAGGTCAAGAACAGGATCGCGCACAGGGCGAGGTTCGGTGCCGAGAACACCGTTTCACTCAGTGGGATGGCTTGCGAAATAACGCTGCCGAGCGGGTCGTTGCTTGGGCTAGCAATCTTGAGTGGGATAGACCCTGACAGCCCTGCGTGCCAAATTACATAGCCTGAATAGCCCGCGGCAATAAGCAGTGGGAAGTTAACGTGAGGCAGTCTTTTGGCGATCGCGGTGGCAAAGAAGGCGCTCGCCACCAAGCCAAAACCAGGATTGAGCCAGTTACAAGTCAACGCGAAAAGGGTCACTACGACCGCTGCTTGACGTGTCGAATGGATCTGGCGCGCAACATCCGTAAAGAACTGAATTGCTGGCGAGGAGTTGGCGATGGCATGCCCAGCCACTATGACCAACACCATCTGCATTGCAAACGATAGCAGCGATGATACTCCATCGCCCCAGTATTGGAGCACTTCGAATGGTTCAGCCGGTGAAAACATTAGGCTTGCGCCTAGCGCGATGAAGGTTAGAACAATCGTGTATACGAATGCATCCGGCATCCAGCGGCTAATCACTGCGGCAAGGAATTCTGCGATTCTTCTAATCATTAGTTATTGGTTGTTCGTTGTAAGCCAGTAGATTATCGCATTCACGCGCCACTTTAGGCTTTGATAATGTGAAGAGCGCATTAAACGTGGTGGCCCGCTTAGGAGAGATAGCGTGCGCAGCCTCAAGCTACATCACTTGTGGCGTCCAGGCCGCCGCCATGCTGCCTAACGTTTCTCGCATTGCACATCATTGGCACTTAAGAAAATTCAAGTATGTTTTGCTTATCGTATCCAGAATACTGTATACGTAAATAATATTCAATCGGAACTCACACTCTCCCCCCATGTGGCTTGCTTATCAAGGACGAATAACTACGCCGGAACTGATTGTTCTGCTCGGCAGTTTGATTTCACTCGGTGCCCTGACACAGGACATCATGCTGCCTGCACTTGCACTGATGAATCAAGATCTTGGCGCCGGTGGAGTGAACAACGCGCAGTACGTGATTACCGCTTCACTGCTTGGTCTCGGTGTTGGGCAACTGTTCTACGGCCCAGTGTCGGACAGTTGGGGGCGTCGACGCACTCTCTTCTTAGGGTTAGGTATTTACGTCTTGGGGTCCGTAATATGCGCCTGTACAGATAGTTTTGGGGTGCTACTTGCGGGGCGTGTGCTGCAGGGACTTGGTGCCGCATCGCCGCGCGTGCTGTCTATTTCTATAGCGAGAGATTTGTATGAGGGTAGGGCGATGGCGCAGATCGTGTCTTACATCATGAGCATTCAGATGATGACGCCGGTCTTCGCACCCGCGCTTGGGCAATACCTGGCCATCGAGTTCGGTTGGGCCGCGATATTTCTTTTCTTGATTGCATTGGCGGGGATTTGCGGCCTGTGGTTTGGGATACGAATGCCTGAGACGCTTCCAGCGGACCTTCGCCGGGTGTTTTCATGGCGTAAGTTGGGCAAGGATTGCCTGGAGGTATTCAGTAACAGCGAAAGTGCATGGCATGCCGTGGCCTTGGGTCTTTCGATGGGCAGTGTTATCGGTTTTATTATCAGTAGCCCGCAGATCTTTGCTGATGTCTACGGGATTACGACTCTTTTCCCCTTGTATTTTGGGATGCTCTGCCTCGCGCTCGCATTTGGCTCACTGATCAATGCGTGGTTGGTAACACTGGTCAGCCTTAACCGCCTATGCCAGTCACTTATGCTGACAATCAGTGCCATGTCACTGGTGGGTCTCAGCGCATCGCATCTCTTTGGTGGTTCGCTTTCAAGCAGCATGTTCCTTATGTGGTCGGCGCTCACGTTTCTGTGCTCCGGGGCATTGTTTGGCAATCTGAATACAATAGCCATGAAACCATTGGGTCACTTGGCAGGCGCCGGAGCCGCGGTGGTAGGTGCGCTGTCCACGTTTATCTACGTCGGCTTCGGCACATTGGTTGGTCAGGCTTACGACGGTACCGTTTTACCCGTTGTTTCAGGCTTTCTGGTTTCTGGTTCATTGGCGTTTTGGATAGTGAGTCGGTCCGAGAGGTAGATACTTCAGTTTCCGGCCGAATCCTCGGCGATAGGACTTATTTATGCACTGTTTTTTGTATACAATACGCAGAGTGAGCCGGCGTGCCTTAATGTGCGTCGAGAGACTTTGAACACAAGGCAGAAAACTAATATGTCGACCGAAATTCGTAAAGCGATTCCACTTCGAGATCAAGTGTACGACGCGATACTCACGCAGTTACGAAACGGTGTGTACGCTCCGGGAGAGCGAGTAACGGAAGAGAGGGTAGCCGAGGACCTTGATGTGTCCAGAACACCGGTCAGGGAGGCGATAAGCCAGTTGCGCCGCAATGGCGTGCTAACGGCTAGAAAAGGGGGTGGATACGTAGTGCCCTCGCTGTCTGTATCGGAGGTAGCGGAGATTTTTGTGGTTCGCAAACTGGTCGAGCCACACGCAGTGTATCTTGCCGCCGCAGAATATGGTGAGAGAGAGATCGAAGCGATCGAAAAATCAATAGTGCAGGAAGAGAGGGCCATTACTATTGCGAAGCCAGATAAGTTTGCGGCGGGAAACGAGGCCTTTCGCACGGCTCTTTTTGATGGCATTTCTAATAAAACGCTGATCGGAGTTATTCACCAGTTTGGCAATCACTTGCAGTTCATAAGAATGCTAACGCTGAAGAATAGCGCGGTGCGCAAGGGAATTGTCAGCAGACAAAAGAAAATTCGAGATGCACTGGTTAAGTCCGATGGCGATCTGGCATCGGACCTGTGGGTGGAATACTTGTCTTTTGCCGAAGTCTGCCTGTTAGAGGCGATGGACAACCGCCACTAATTAATGGGTTCCTCTCTGCGGTGCCTTCGTCCTGCAAAGCTGCCACTAAAACTCGCGCGCTGATCGCAGCGCGTTCACAGTGAGTATCTGTACCCAGCAGTAAACTCTAACTCGTCGAATTTTTCTCGACTTGACCCAAATACTCTCCCGGCACTTAGTTTCACTGGTTTGCTGAGCCAAGGCCACTAAAGCCAGTATTCATATCTTGCAATCGAACTAATTACTGTATACAGTATGCAGTTAATAACACTGAATGGGCAAAAGATAATCATGCCAGCAATTACATTTATTGAAAGTGACTCTACGCAACATCAGGTGGAGATTGATGTCGGTCGTACCCTTATGGAGGGCGCGACGATGGCGGGAATTGACGGCATTGTGGCCGAATGTGGCGGCTCCTGTGCCTGCGCTACCTGCCACTGTTACATCGATTCAGAGTGGGTTGAGGCTGTTGGCCAGGTTGACGCCATTGAAGAGGCCATGCTGGAAGCCGCTGTCGATCCCAGACCGAACAGCCGCCTTTCGTGTCAGGTCAAGGTCACAGAATCGATGGCTGGCCTGATTGTTCATGTGCCCGAAAGCCAGTTCTGAGGCACTGATATGCGTGAGCTGGATGAATGTTCCGTTCGCCTGGACACTCCATTTGAGTTGGATCTAGCGGCCGGTGATGTTCATTGCGGTGCTATCCGTTACGTTTTGATGCGCCCAGACGTGCTGATGGGTCTGTTTTCCAATTTAGAGCCCGGCGACAGACAGAAGGCCTTGGATTCACTGGAGACATCCGCCTACCAAAACGGGCAGGCATCGATGCGCGAATACCAAAAACAGCAGTTTTCGGGACCTAAGGAAATGCTTGATTTCTTCTGTGAGTCTGCCGCGCGCCTTGGCTGGGGTAGTTTTTCTTATGAGTTCGGGGCCTCAGGCGCTCCCACTTTCAAAGTAAGCAACAGCCCTTTTTCATTGGGCTTTGGACCTTCCGAGACCCCGGTCTGTGCACCTATCGCTGGCATTTTAAGAGCGTTCATCGAAGTGTTTTTTGGCGGTTCTCCAGCGATTCAAGAGGTGTCCTGTTCGTCACAAGGTAACGATTACTGCCAATTTGAAGTGATTGGTTTCTCCGCCGAAGGTGATCGCTAATGTCTCAACGTTGTGTGGTAATTGGTGGAGGGCATGCCGGCGCACAAGTGGGCCAAAGTCTCCGCAATGAAGGTTGGAGTGGCACTATTACGGTCATCACCGACGAGGCATATCTTCCCTATCATCGACCACCGCTTTCCAAGGCGTTTCTAAAGGGAGAATCATCGACCGATGAACTTCTGATTCGCCCAGCATCCACGTTCGAAAAGATGGACGTGGAATTTAAGCTGAATGCCAGCGTCGCGTCTATTGATCCGGCATTGAAACAACTCGAGTTGATCGATGGAACAAGCCACGGGTATGACAGACTGGTCATCAGCACAGGATCTCGACCGCGAGAAATTTCTCTTCCTGGAATTGATCTCGCGGGCGTCTGCTACCTCCGTACCATTAACGATGTCCAACGGATCAAACGGTACGTATCGCCAGGTGGGTCGGCGGTCATTGTGGGTGGTGGTTACATCGGACTGGAAACAGCGGCCGTTCTGACGAAGCTTGGTATGCAAGTTACGGTGTTGGAGGTGATGGATCGTGTCCTTCAGAGGGTCACTTGCGAGGAGATGTCTGAGTTCTTCACCCGCGTGCATACCGAAGAAGGTGTAAACGTTAGAACAAATGTATCCGCTACGTCTTTTGAGGGCGCAAAGAAAGTCGAGGCAGTGCTCGGATCTGATGGCTCAAGCATTGCCGCAGACCTTGTGATTATTGGTGCCGGTATTTTGCCTAATGTTGAACTCGCTGAGGCCGCTGGTCTGCTGGTTGAGAACGGCATTGTTGTTGACGAATTTGGGCGCACGTCCGATGCGAGCGTTTTTGCGGCGGGCGACTGTACGAATCACCCCAACGCGCTACTGGGCAAGCGTCTCAGGCTTGAGTCTGTGCCGAATGCCGTTGAACAGGCAAAGACCGTGGCCGCCTCGATATGCGGAAAAGAAAAACCCTATGCTGCACATCCCTGGTTTTGGTCTGACCAATACGACATCAAATTACAGATCGCGGGATTCAATCAAGGTTATGACCAGGTGGTGGTGAGGGGCGATCATACAGAGGGTCGCAGCTTTGTTGCCTATTATCTGCGAGAAGGTCAGTTGATTGCCGCTGACTGTGTAAACCGCCCCAGAGAATTCGTCGCAGCAAAGCAAATTCTGGCGAGACGTATCCAAGTCAGCTCGGATCGACTGACAGACGAGACGATAGAACCGAAAGCACTACTGGGTTGATACGGAGGAGATTCAGTCATGAGCGGTGATGTTCTGGCCTCAGACAGATTGAAGGCACGCAAGTATGACCTTGGGAGAGACTGGAGCGCGTTTCCCGAGTATGAGAAGGCGGCCAAAGGGCTTCGAAACTACTGGTACCCCGTGCTCTGGTCACGCGAGCTTAAGAAAAAACCAAAAGGCATAAAACTCTGCGGCGAAAAGATAGTGCTGCATCGAGGTAAGGACGGCAAACCTCGTGCCTTGCAAGACCGCTGTCCACACCGAGGGGTAAGACTCTCGCAAGGGAAGGAGTGGTGGCCTGGTACTGTGAGCTGTCCATATCATGGTTGGACCTTCGATGTTGATACGGGCGATCTGGTTGCAGTGATCACTGATGGCCCAGAGAGTCGTATGTGCGGCAAAGCAGCGGTTAGAACCTTTCCTGCTGCTGAGCGAATTGGTTTGATATGGGTGTATGTCGGCGATCAAGAGCCGCACCCACTTGATGATCAGCTTCCGGAGGAGCTTGTAAATCCCCCCAAGTACGCCGTGGGTGGGCGAATCCAGGATCGTGGTGGTGATTGGCGCTTATATGCAGAAAACGGATTCGATGAGGGTCATGCAAAATACCTGCATCGCACATCGATCTGGCGAATCATGCAAGTAATGCCTACGTGGAACGAAATTCACATTGAAAAACACGGCCGTTGGTTGTTCCGCGTGGAGGACACTCGACATTGGGAGGCCCATTACCCAGGCCTTGGCAAATGGACCAATGAGCGCTGGTTTAAGTTTAAGCCTAAGCAACGTCAGGGCACCTTTATGGGCAATGTAGGCGGCGGCAAGATGAACGCTTACATTGAGTCCCTAGGTCTTCCAGGCTTTGCATCACTTTCTCTGCCTGGCGTTCTGCGCATTTGCTATCCGTATTTCATGCACTACGAATTCTATGTGCCCATCGATGAGGGTGAGACTAAATATGTGGGCCTTATGGTCCATTATAAGTCCGGACTGAAGAAATGGCTTTTTTACCTGAGATATCTGCTGCAGATTCGCTGGATGTTCCACGGCAATTTTTCCGGTCAGGACCATTGGATGGTGGAAGAGACCAATGCACCCCCTGAGCGACTCTATAGACCGGACGTCTCACTCCTTGAGTGGCGCAAGCTCTTTGCGGGTCCAAATCCGTTTCACGAAGTTAACGATGAAGAGGAAACATAGCGATGGATTTAACACCTAAGGAGCCACCACAGGGCCGTAGGGTCCTGGCGGGAAATGATGAATACCACCTTATCGAGAAAGGCGAGGGTGAGCGCACAGTAATATTTCTTCACGGCGGCGGTCCGGGCTGCACCGCGTGGTCTGATTTTGCTGTTGTATCGGACCTGTTTGCTCAGCACTATCACTGTGTAATGCCGGACCTGCTCCAATACGGGAAGTCCAGCAAGCAGACGATTACCGGACCCATGTGGGATTACCACAGCGAATCGATGGTCCGCCTGATGGACAGCCTCGATATTCAGGTCGCCGACTTTATATGTAATTCGTGGGGCGGTCACATCGCTTTACGACTTGCATCACTTTACCCAGAACGAGTTCGGTCTAACACGATCACTGGGTCGATGCCAGTATTCTATGGTCCGCTCTGTCCGCTGCCAGAGGGTGGTCGCCGGGGACGGAATGCGCGCGACGTCTACTACGGCGGCGAAGGTCCTACTCAAGGCAAGATGCGCGAACTCATCGCTAGACTGGAATGGTACGACAGTACCAAAATTCCTGAGGAAACCGTCCGACTGCGCTATGAACAAAGCCTTAATCCTGAGGAAATGGCGTTGGCTGCGAATTCGGATAATCCGCGCGGGGACTGGCAGGACCTGACGAATGAGCTAGCTAACGTCGCCTGCCCGACACTATTTTGCTGGGGCTTGCAGGATGCTTTTCTGACACCTGATTACCCAATGATGCTGTCAAGGATGGTTCAGCGCGGTCAGTTACACGTGCTCGATGCTTCCTCACATCATTTGCAGGAAGAACGCCCCGAGCACTATTTCCACATTGTGCACGGTTTCCTCCAGCAACCGATGGACTAGGAGTTCGCAATGGAAACTTACAACCCTTTTCGCATTCTCAAGAATCTTTTTGTTGATTTCTTATTGAAATTCACTGGCACATTCGTTGGTGCTCCCCAAGATCATGCCGGAGAGGAAGAGCCCGAAGCGCATGGTTGAGATGCAGTCTATTCCCGCCGCGATCAATGAAGCTCGTCTTGTGGAGACGCTGTCAAGTATCGTTGATATAGCATCACCAACCGGTGAAGAGGCAGCGCTGGCAAAGCACATAGTGCGTCATTTGTCAGGCTTTGGAATAAACGCCGAAACGCAGCACCTGAACAACGGTCAGGTGAATGCCATCGGTAGCATAGAAGGTAAGGGTGGCGAACAGGCAAAGAATTTGCTGCTCTATGCCCCGCTGGACACGGTGACCACCGGACAGGATTTCGAAGATCTGCCCTGGATTGGGCCGAAATTGCGCCCTGATATGCGCGCTGAAGCGCGACATACACCTGGTCACATCGTGGGGCTGGGCGCACATAACCCAAAGGGGCACGCAGCCTGCATCATTGAGGCAGCCTGCGTGTTGAAAGAGCACGGCATAGCGCTGGCGGGAGATGTTTACCTAGCCTTCGGCGCGAGTGGTATGCCGACCGCGGGTCGTCCCGGAATGTCTGATCGTCCGGGCCATGGTGCTGGCTGCAACCATCTGTTGGCATCCCAGACCGGCATTGATGCAGCGATAGTAGCGAAATCAGGTTTCGCCGTGACTTGGGAAGAGGTCGGATTCGTCTGGATGGACGTTGTTGTAAAAGGAACCCACACCTACGTAGGCAGCATTCATTTGTTGCCCTACCGAGGTGCAATCTCAAATGCGGGCAAGCTTATCGAACGCCTTGAAGTCTATTTTGCTGATCGGGCGGAAGCACTCGCCACGGAGTGCGTTAAACCACAGGCGGTTGTGTCATTTATAGAAGCGGGCTGGGAGCGTATGCCAGCTTTCACCCCGGCAGAATGTCGTTTCCGTATCGATGTTCGCTTTGGTCCGAATCAGACAGCCGCCGAAACAGAAGCCGACATTAGACAAGTTGTTAGAGTGCTTTGCGATGAGTTGAAAATTAGCGCCGATGTGGAACTGGTGCAAGAGATACCAGCAAGTCAAACCGACTTCGAATCGGACATCATTCAGACCGCAATCAGAACCTGGGAATTGGTGAAAGGCAAGCCGCATAGGCCTTTCAGAGAAATGTCGGGCAGTACCGATGCAAACATCGTTCGGTCATATGGCATTCCGACGGCGCGTATGGGGCTACCAAAGGCAGACTTACCCGATCTGGACTTTCAAATGGGTATGAATTGCGTGGCCGTGAGTGATCTTCGCGATCTTACAGCAATGTTGGTGATGAGCGCCGTCTCTTATTGTGGACAAGCTGATCGTGGCTAATATTGTTATGGGTATAGGTGCCTCCCACACCACGCTGATGAACACCCAATGGGACAAAGTTGACCATATGGAAGAGGCGCATACCTTTCGGAAGGCATTATATACAGCCTCCGAAGAGCTGCATGCCATGCAACCTGACGCGGTGGTTGTTGTTGGATCAAATCACTTTCGTGGCCATTGGCTTGACCTCATGCCGGCATTTACTATTGGCCTGGATGAAATAGTTTCCAGCGGAGAGCACGGTACGCCCTCCGGCCAACAATTAGGTGCGCCTGACATCGCGCTGGATCTTGCAAATCGCCTCGTAGAGGCAAAGTTCGACATCGCCTTTTCAACACGCCTGAGTATCGATCACGGTATCAGCCACGCGATTCAATACCTCACACGTGAAAACGGCCTACCGCTCATTCCTGTAATGATCAACTGCTTTGCGCCGCCATTACCAAGGCTTAGCCGTTGCCTCGATTTAGGGGGGGCGATTAAGTATGCCGTAGAGTCGATGCCGGACGAAATGTCCATTGCTGTTGTTGCCAGCGGAGGGTTATCACACCAGCTTCCATTCCCTGACTGGCGTAAACCGGAGAGCGACAACGATGCCTTCTTAGTGGATTCTTGGAAGAATGGGAGGGGTGACTGGGAACGCTACGAAAAGCGACGGCGAGCAATCATCGTCAATGCGCCACCTCAGCTTAATCAAGCGTTTGATAAGGAACTCCTTGACGCGTTTAGCCGTGGTAAAACCGAAGAATGGATTTCAGGTATCTCAGACAGCGATCTTCCTCAGCTGGCTGGCAATGGCGCCAACGAAATCCGCAATTGGCTTGTGATGCACGCTGCGCTTAATTTTGCACCCGGAAAAATACTTGCCTACTCCCCGATTCCAAACTGGTTGACAGGGATGGGCGTCTTTACATGCAACCCTCAATAACTGGAGTTAATTATGTCAATCTGGACGGATCTACTCGGCCTCGAATTCTCGGTGAAAATGGTCGATGCCAAGGGCGTGAAGACCCGAGCACTTGTCGCTGGAGACGGCGACGACGTGCTTTTTTTGCATGGCACCAGCGGCCATCTTGAGGCCTTCTCTCGCAATTTCGAATCGCATGTGAACGCTGGCTTTCGCTGCCATGCGATTGACGCGCTTGGCCATGGCTTGACGGACAAGCCGGACTATCCGTACGAAGTTCCCCGCTATGTAGAACACGTGATCAACTATATGGACGCTATGGGCATTGACAAGGCGCACCTGGCTGGAGAATCTTTGGGCGGCTGGACGGCCGCCATTCTGACCGTCAATCATCCTGAGCGAGTGCGTTCATTGCAGTTGATTGCGGCCGGCGGCACCGTAGCAAATCCTGAGATTATGGAGCGCATCCAGAAGAGTACAACCAAAGCAGTGATGGAAGACGATATTGATCTGACGCGAAAGCGCTTACATCTGCTGATGCACAACCCCGATCGCGATGTTTCAGAGGAGCTGGTGGAGACCCGACACCGCATCTATCACCAGCCGGAGTTTCAACGGAATATCCACAACCTGTTAACTTTGCAGAATATGGAAACGCGCCAGCGAAACCTCATGCGGCCGGAGCAATTGAATAGCATCAAAGTGCCAACACTTGTGGTGTGGGGGCGCAATAACCCTTTCGGCGAGGTGCCCGAGGCACAGAAGATGCATGATGATATTCCTGGCTCGCGCCTTGAGCTGTTCGAAGAGTGCGGACACTGGCCGCAGCACGAACGCGCCGATCTCTACAATCCCTTAGCGATTGCATTCCTCACGGAAAACAGCGGTTCGTAACCGCGATAATTGCTCATGTTGTCGTATGAAGAAATGGCAGTGCAGCTGCGAACCGCCTACGGTGGTGCCACGATCGAACCTTTGCGTCAGGGCTTGGCATCCGACGATATAGACGGTGCCTACGCTGTGCAAGAGATCAACACGCGGTATTGGGTGGAGAATGGCCGTACTGCGATTGGTCGCAAAATTGGTCTCACTTCTACCGCCGTGCAAAAACAACTGGGTGTGGAGCAGCCAGATTTTGGAGTGCTATTTGAGGATATGCGGATTGAAGATGGTGGGACGATCCTTGCTGGTCGGCTCGCACAACCCAAGGCTGAAGCCGAGATCGCCTTGGTACTTGGGCGTGATTTGCTGTCGGAGCGGTGTACAGCTGATGAGGTTGCGAACGCCGTGGAATACGCGATTTGTGCCATCGAAATCGTAGACAGTCGTATCAGCGATTGGAGGATAAGCTTCGCTGACACTGTCGCTGACAATGGCTCATCCGGGATGTTCGTACTTGGAAGTGATCACGTGCCGCTCAACGATCTCGATTTGTACAGCTGCGGGATGGTCATGGAAAGGAACGGTGAGATTGTGTCGCTGGGTGCAGGTGCCGCTTGTCTGGGTCATCCCCTGAACGCTACAGCCTGGCTAGCGCGTACATCAGTACAATTCGGTCAACCCCTACGGTCGGGTGACATAATTCTGACGGGGGCTCTAGGTCCAATGGTGGCCCTCCAACCTGGCGATCATTTTAAGGCCATCGTTGGTGGAATTGGCCGGTGCTCCTTCCGGTACGAGGCATGAACCATGGGTAGAAAAATCAAGGCTGCCATCATTGGTCCGGGAAACATAGGCACCGATCTGCTGATGAAGGCCGCTAGAAGCAATGTTATCGAGCCCGTGTGGATGGTGGGAGTGGATCCTGAATCACCGGGGCTGGCTCGCGCCAATGCGCTAGGCCTGAAAACCACCTCAGAGGGTGTGGATGGTTTGGTTCCCGCCATGAAAGAAGACGAAGTGCAGATTGTTTTCGACGCTACGTCTGCCTATGTTCATGCAGACAACAGTCGCAAGGTCAATGGGCAGGGTGCGGTAATGATTGATCTGACGCCCGCAGCCATCGGCCCTTTTTGTGTGCCGCCGGTGAATCTCGACGAAGCAGTTTCACGCAAAGCCATGAACGTAAACATGGTCACCTGTGGTGGCCAGGCAACCATTCCGTTGGTGGCGGCCGTTAGCCGTGTACAGGAGGTAAGCTATGGCGAAATTATTGCAACCGTCAGCTCGAAGTCCGCGGGACCTGGTACGCGCAAGAACATAGATGAATTCACACGCACCACCGCTAACGGGATAGAGGTGTGCGGTGGGGCGCATCAAGGTAAGGCCATTATCATTATTAACCCTGCGGAACCGCCAATGTATATGCGCGACACCGTACATTGCCTGACTCAGCGGGATCCTGATAGAGGTGCGATAACCCAGTCGATACAAGACATGATCGTCGAAGTTCAAAAGTACGTCCCTGGATACACGCTTAAGAACGGGCCTGTGTTTGATGGCAAGCGCGTATCTATCTATGTAGAAGTCGAAGGTCTGGGCGATTTCCTACCTAAGTACGCGGGTAACCTCGATATTATGACCGCCGCGAGCCTACGCACCGCTGAACTGTACAGTGAGAGAATGCTTGCCGGTAAATTCAAGCCTCTGGCTTTATAACAAGGGGACTGGCATGGAAGTATCGGGAAGAAAAGTAATTGTTCATGACATGTGTTTACGTGATGGCATGCACCCTAAGCAGCACCAGATCAGTGTTGACTGCATGGTTCGGGTTGCTTCTGCGATGGATGACGCCGGTGTACCGCTGATCGAGGTGACACATGGCGATGGCCTTGGTGGTGCGTCAGTTAACTATGGATTTCCTGCCGCTTCCGATGAAGAGTATCTAACGGCCGTAAGCAAAGTGATGAAGCGCGCTAAAGTCTCTGCGCTACTGCTGCCTGGTATTGGGACCGTCGACCACCTGAAGATGGCTGTGGATTGTGGGGTTTCGTGCATTCGGGTAGCTACCCACTGTTCCGAGGCCGATGTAGCCGAGCAGCATCTGAATCTGGCGAGCGGTATCGATGACCTTGATGCCGTTGGCTTTCTGATGATGGCACATATGTTGGAACCCGACGCGTTGGTAGAGCAATTGATCCTCATGGAAAGCTACGGTGCAAACTGCGTTTACATCACCGATTCGGCGGGTTATATGCTGCCCGAAGACGTCACTGCAAGAATTAGCCTTGCAAGGGAAGCACTGATGCCCCAGACAGAAATCGGTTTTCACGGTCATCACAACCTTGGGATGGGCATTGCCAACAGCATCGCAGCAATTGCGGCAGGTGCTGACCGAATTGATGGCTCTGTCGCGGGGCTCGGCGCAGGCGCAGGCAACACGCCCCTAGAGGTGCTTATCGCCGTGTGTCAGCGCATGGGCATTGAGACGGGTGTTGATCTGTTTCGAGTGATGGACGTGGCGGAGGACTTAATAGTGCCAATGATGGATCACCCGATACGTATTGATCGTGATGCGCTGACGCTCGGTTACGCGGGCGTCTATTCAAGTTTCTTGCTCTTTGCCAAGCGCAGTGCTGAGAAGTATGGCGTGTCCAGTCGCGAGATTCTCATTGAGCTTGGGCGTCGCGGCACTGTAGGCGGACAGGAAGATATGATTGAAGACCTTGCTTTGGATATGCAAAAAAGACTGAACTAACGAAATCACTTATTGGTTTAATTACATCTGGTAGATACAGGAGATACTAAAGATGACTGTTGAAAATAGAATTGCAGCCGTTGTGCAGAAATATCTGGACGGAGTTGCGCGCGATGACGGCGAGTTGGTGTGTTCGGCTTTTCATTCAGGTGCCGTTATGACCGGTCACTTCAACGGAGAGTATCTTGTGGTACCCAACGCGGGGCAATTTATCGCTGACTTTATGGACAATTCTCCTCCAATTTCTGAAAGCAGCCCAAATCTGACATCCAGCATAGATTCCATTGAGGTGGCCGGCACCATGGCCCGCGTAGCGGTATCAGAGAACGGACTGGAAGGGGCCGACTTCACAACGTATTTCAATCTTCATGAAGTCGATGGTGAGTGGTGTATCGCCACAAAAGCGACCTACGCGCATGCATAGATGGGGTCGACGAGGTTGTCACTAATGCAAGCTCAAATGACTGACTATTTATGTCACCGGGGTTTCAATAACTTTCAAACTAATGTATACAGTACACAATATTATTAACAAGAAGGAAAATTGCGATGGCGATTCTTAGAGTGTCCACTGGAAAAGTCTACTCAACCTACCAAGAGATTAATCAAATACTTGCTCCCGCAGGGATGACGGTTGGAAGCTTCGATTATAAGGATTCATTGAAAGAGAAAGTGGAGGCCATGGATATGGAACTTCCCGCGAGCTCCCTTGACTTATTGTTCGGCGAGGTGGCGCATGCCGTTGCCAGCGAAGTTGAACGACTGGCCTTTAATGCCGCCTCCAAGCGCGCTGGTGCAGGTGTACCGATTGCTGATGGAACCCTTTTCACCATGGCTTACGAAGGCCAAGCTGCGATGTCCATGGAAATGAAGGACGCTGATAGTGCCGCCTATCTGACGCCGCACATCTTGAGAAATAATAACCTGCACTTCGGCCTTGTGAATGCGTTCGTAAAGGGAGTGCAGCTTCCAGATGCTACTCAGTGCGTTATTTACACCACTGCCGGTGAATGGATGAACCTGACGCCAGATTGCTTGGCATGGGTGGTGTTTGCCCATGGTGTGCCGGCCGTTGGATTGAGCTATTTCGACGCGGTGCCTGACGAACAAGGACAGTATGAGATGGATGTCCGAGCCGATCACGCAGTATTGGAAACCATGAAGTTTTAGAGCCGCGGGCGAACCGACGCGTACACTAGGTACTCATTGAGAAGTGAGGTTGCAGTTCAAGCAGTATCTTCATAACACCCACCGGAGTATTTTTAACGATGGCTGATACAGCAGCACAGCTGGAACTCTGGGCAGGCGCTGCCACCTGTATAGACTGGTTTTCTCCCTACATAGATATTCTGGATGAAGCGAGGAAACCTTTGTATCGCTGGTTTCCGGGTGCCACTTGCAATACTTCGTACAACTGCCTCGACCGACATGTTAGAGATGGCCGGGGAAATCAGACAGCGATAATCTACGACAGCCCTGTCGCAGGCATTACCCAACATATTAGTTACAACGATCTATTAAATCGCGTCTCACGTATGGCCGGTGCCTTGAACAAATTAGGGATCGAAAAAGGTGATCGGGTCATCATCTATATGCCCATGGTACCTGAGGCGGTGATCGCCATGCAGGCCTGTGCACGAATTGGTGCAGTGCATTCGGTTGTGTTCGGTGGTTTTGCGGCCAATGAGCTAGCTTCTCGCATAGACGATTGCACACCAAAACTAATTATTTCCGCTTCTTGCGGTATCGAGCCTAGCGGCCTGGTCCCCTACAAGCCGCTGCTGGACCAGGCGCTGCAAGTTTGCGCCCACAAGCCCGAATCCACGATCATCTTGCAGCGTGAACAACTGGCTGCCGAGCTTTTGCCGGGGCGGGATCTGGACTGGGTAGATGTTGAGGCCTCCGGCGAGCCCGTCTTAGCTGTGCACGTCGGATCGACAGACCCGTTGTATATCATCTACACATCGGGCACAACGGGCCAACCCAAGGGCGTGGTCAGGGACAACGGCAGTCACCTGGTTGCCCTCAACTGGAGCATGGTAAACATCTATGATATAGATCCTGGGGACGTGTTCTGGGCCGCGTCAGATATTGGTTGGGTGGTTGGACATTCCTACATAGTCTACGGCCCTCTGATCCGTGGCGCGACCACCATCCTGTTTGAAGGCAAGCCGGTCGGCACGCCAGACGCTGCAACTTACTGGCGCACCATCGAGCGCCACGGGGTCAAGGTGATGTTCACTGCGCCCACGGCCATCCGAGCCATCAAGCGGGAAGATTCCCAGGGCAAACTGCTTAAGAAGTTCGACCTGTCGAGCCTGGAGACCCTGTTCCTGGCCGGTGAACGGGCAGACCCGGATACGATTCAGTGGGCAGAGAACCATCTGCAGCGCCCGGTGATAGACCACTGGTGGCAGACGGAACTAGGCTGGCCGGCAGTGGCCAATTGTGCTGGTATAGGCCTGTTCCCGGTCAAATACGGTTCTTCTGGAAAGGCCGTTCCCGGGTTTGAAATCGAGGCCCTGGACGAAGCTGGCCAGTCGCTACCCCACGACACCCTGGGTGCCCTTGCCCTGAAACTGCCTTTACCGCCGGGGGCGCTAACCACTCTATGGAACAATGACGAAGGGTTTATCGAAAAGTACCTGACGGAGTTTCCGGGTTATTACAGTACTGGGGACGCCGGCTTTATCGACTCGGAGGAATACGTCCACATCATGAGCCGGACGGACGACGTCATCAATGTAGCCGGTCATCGCCTATCCACGGGGCAGATGGAAGAAGTCATTGCTGACCACCCAGACGTAGCAGAGTGCGCCGTATTTGGCATAAGCGATGAACTTAAAGGCCAAGTGCCCCTGGCACTGCTCATTCTTAACCAGGGCACGACCAAAGGCATCGGACAGGTTGAAGCCGAGGTGATTTCCTCAGTGCGTGAGATTATCGGACCCGTCGCTGCACTCAAGCGCGCCTATGCTGTAAGTCGATTACCGAAAACGCGTTCTGGGAAAATTCTTCGAGCAACCCTGCAAAAAATAGCCGACGGGGAGGCCTACAACATGCCAGCCACCATCGACGACCCAGCCATCCTTAAGGAGATACAAGCCGAACTGGATGCGCGGGCCTGACAGGTATGCCAACTGTGTTTGAGCGTTACGCGCTTCCCAACAGCTATTTTGTAGACTTGGCGTCGCCGGAACGGCGTCGCGACTACCGCTTATTTATTGGGGGCTATGAACCGGAAAGGCAACATCTTAATCCTCACGACGTTGTTTTTGTTGTGGATGGGAACTGGCTATTTCCCATGGTGACAGAACACATTCGTTTGTTGTCTCTGTTTAGACCAGTCGGCATGGATCCGATTGTGATCGGTGTCGGTTACCCAACGGACGATGATGCAGCCATAATGGAGCGACGTAATCAGGACATGGCGCTCACTGCCCGGCCTGGTAACGTAGAGGCCTTTTCCCAGTTTGTTGTTGGATTGGCGTTGAGCTGGGTTGAGCGTGAGCTGCAACTGACGGTGCGGAATTGTTACCTTGCCGGTCATTCCTGGGGAGGCTCGTTCGCGCTGTTCAATATGCTCAGAGAAGCTTCACCGTTCAGCGGATATGTGGCCAGCAGCCCGTTGATCACGGGGACGAAACTGGAGGGGTTGCTTGTTGGACTGGAGGATTTCCAGAATCCGGTCAGGCTTTTTTACAGCTTAGGAACTGCCGAGCATACGGCATTTCCGACTATCGAGAGCAGTGTGGCCTTCCTGACCAAAAATCTGAACTCAAATCCGCCAAAGAATCTCGAGATAACAAACGAGATTTTCCCGGGTGAAGATCACACGTCTGTTGCCACGCACGCTATTGCGAAGGGCATTCAGTTCTTATTGTCTAAATAGGCGCTGTGTTCAGTGACCTAGCAAAAGCACCAAAAATCAACGCTCAGAAAATTGTGCTGATGGATTCAGCCGCAGGAAGAGAATCTTACATAAATTAGTTAGTTTTGTTCGAATGCGGCGTATTCCTCTTCATAGTCCGGGTGCCAGCGCGATAACGCAGGGCGGTTATGAATCAAGTCACCCATTGCCCATTCCATACGCTTATTGTCCAGCTCACGATCTACATCATTGTCCGGGCAAAGAATATAGAAATCCTCTTGTGCAATTTTCTCCAGCATAAATTCAACCACTTGTTCCGCCGACCAGGCTGCAGGTGGCTGCTCTGGAACAAAACGTCGAATCATTCCAGTGTACGTGAACCCCGGCACCAGCAAATGTGCCGAGAGTTTGCAGTTCTCCTGAGTGCGGAAGCTGTGCGCTAATGCCTCAGTGAACGATTTTACTCCGGCTTTGCTAACGTTGTAGGCGGGATTTCCTGGTGGGGTGGTAATGCCTTGTTTAGACCCGGTATTGATGATTACCCCAGGTGTTTCTTGCGCAAGCATGGCCTCGGTAAACGCCTGCACGCCATTAATAACGCCCCACAGGTTAGTACCCAGTGTTTTCTGCCACACAGCAAAATCTGTCCAGCAACTATTCCCGCCACCTGTGCCTGCATTGTTCATCAGCACATCAACCTGACCAAGCTGCGCATACACCTTGTCTTTCAAAGCCCTCATGGCATCAATGTCTGATACGTCAGCGGTCACTGTCATGGCCGAACCCACTTCGTCGCCCGCTGTCTGAAGAGCATCAGCATTGAGATCAACCAGACAGACGCGCATCCCCATGGAGGCGAAACGTTGAGCGGCGGCGCGGCCAATCCCATCTGCTGCACCGGTTATAACGGCCACATTACCGCTTGCAAATGCGTCGTTATTCATGGTTTTAACCTGCAATCGTTAAAGGGTTTAAGCCGCTGCATCAATCAGCATTTCAGCCAGTTTTGTGCGCTGGTACTTGCCGTCGCCATACAGAATATGGTTGTGCATCTGGCGTTTGAAAAACAGGTGTACATAGCATTCCCAGGTGAAGCCAATGCCACCGTGGAATTGCACGGCTCGGCTGGAAGAGAATACTGCCATATCGCTGGCAGCAGATTTCGCCATTCGCGCTAATCGCAGCGCGTTTTCGGGTTCTTCATCTACGGCGCAGGCGGCGTTGTAAGTGAGCGACTTCGCCGCATCTATTTCCAGCATAACGTTAACCAGCGGATGCTTTACGGCCTGGAAAAATCCTAGCGCTCTGTCGAACTGCACCCTGGTTTGCGCATACTCTGCGGTTGTTTGAAGCAACCACTCTCCGCTGCCCACCATATCGGCCGCCGTGATAAAGAGAATGGCCGGGTACGCTTCTTGCAATGCCTGCGTGCCATTTTCCGTCAGTAACTCAGCCGCCACAGTATCAAAATGGATGCGCGCCTGATCACGAGTTAAATCAATTATCCCGTCCGCTTGTAGCTGTACACCCTCGGCATTTGAATCAACTCGATACAATGCGATACCGTTGTCGGTATTCGCTGACACAACCAACACATCGGCTTTTTGAGCGTCTTGTACAAAGTAGGCCGTTCCTGTGAGCTTACCGTCTTGCGCAGTCACATCGCTGTCGCGTGCTTCCCATGAGCCTTTTTCATTGGTGATAGCGAGTGTCGCTGAGGTGCCCATCGCAATTTCCTCTAGCAATTTGCTTGCTGCGTCTGACTCACAGGCGCGTACCGCAAACGTTGCGTTGAATGTGGACAGCAGCGGCGAAGGGAAGGCCGCTTTACCGGCCTCTTCGGCAATTGCAACCGCGGCAACGACAGGCATGCCTATCCCGCCGGCGGATTCTGGCACACACACTGAGGTCCAACCCAGCTCAACAATTTGTTGCCAAAGGTTTTTGTCCCATTTGCTTTCAATAGGGCGGTGAATATCGGAATTATCGGCCACTAATGAGTGAGTTGCATTCGCTGGGCAATTGTCTGCAAAAAATTTTGCGGCCGCTTCTTTAAGCATGGCTTCTTCATCGCCAAAGCCAAAATTTTGAGATTGTGTCATGTTCTTTCCGTTAGCTACGTATTTGGGGATAGACTGCTTACTTCGATTTGGGTAGGCCCAACACTCGTTCGCCTAAAATATTGCGTTGTACTTCATTGGCACCGGCCGCAATGGTGACGCCAAAGCTGTTCATATACGCCAATTGCCACTGACCGCCTGCTGCAGCGTTCGCATCGTTAACATATAGGCTGCTTACCGCGCCTTCTATTTCATAGGCCAGTTGCGCAATGTCCTGATTTAACTCGGTACCCACCAATTTGTGTTGCAGAGGAATGCGCATTGGGTGCTCGTTAAGCGCTTTGACCGAAACTCGGCGCTGATTTTGGCGGAACCCTTCTTGTCGTATCATCAATTGCATTATTTGGTCACGAATAATGGGGTCTTCCGCCGAAGACGCGGCATTTCGATGCGATTGTTTTGCCAGATCAATCAAGGCGGCTGCATTTCCAATCGCCGAGCCTTTTTTCTGCGCACGTACCTGGCCACCGGCAATGGGAGTAGTGAGAGGACCGGCTCCGCGTTCGTGTGCCAAAGTGGTCATTGCCACTTTCCAGCCCGCACCTACTTCATCAAGACGGTACTTGTCTTCCACCAACAAGTCTTCGAAAATGACTTCGTTAAATCCGGTTTCGCCAGTCAGTTTTATCAAGGGGCGAATGGTCACTCCCTTACCGAGGGCTGACTTGATGGGAACAACAAAATAAGAAAGGCCGTTGTATTTGTCTTCCTTTGAAGTACGGCACAGTAATATCATCCAATCCGCGAAGTGCGCTAACGATGTCCATACCTTGTGCCCATTGATAAGCCAGTTGTCGCCGTCTTTTTTGGCAAAGGTTTGTTGATTGGCCAGGTCCGACCCGGCACCAGGTTCGCTGAAGCCCTGGCACCACATTTCTTCACCTGATAGCAATTTGGGGATCAACTCCTGCTTCACCCCTTCCTGGCCATGGAAATACACAGTGGGTGCCGCCATCCCAAGACCAATAATATTCGGAAAGAACGGCGTTTTGGCGCGCTGCATTTCCTGGTTGGCAATTCGCTGGCAGTTGTTTCTGCCGCCACCGCCGCAATCTTCACTGTAATCCGCGCCAACCAGGCCGGCGTCATAGGCTGACTTCTGCCACTTTTGCAGCCAGGCCAATGCCTCGGGGTCGCTCAATTCCAGTGCGCCCTGCGGAATATGAACCGACGGTTGGCCGGGATGGTTCGCTTCCAGCCATTCGCGACAATGCGCCCTGAATTTGGCTTGTTCTGTCGTGTCTTTCGCTGCGTCTGACATGCTGCGTTACTCTGTCTATTAGGATGGCGTATTCTAAGCGATTGCTTATCAATTCCCAATGACTGTTTGGTATTTCAGGGCTTTGTGTATTTGTTTAGATCTTTTGGCCTTTGCCAAGAGTCATCCATTAGCAGATTTTTCTACGGGGCTTATGCGCGGATAAATAATGGGCAAGGTGGTGGTCTCAATGCTACTATTTGCCGAGTGCAGACGCTATCTGTGTCGTTGCGTAGTCGCATCGCCATTTCTGCCTGACAACGAAAACTCTAAGTGGGCCGGTTGAATTAGATGACAAACACTCGCGCACCTGCATGGGACGCAGAAGAAGAATCGGAAGATAGTGTCACTGAAACTGCGCCTGGGCAACATTACTTGCTAGCGATAGGCATAGATGCCTATGAGGATTGCACACCTTTGCACAACGCTGTTCGCGATGCGGCAGATATTACCGCAGTGCTTCAGGCAGAGTATGATTTTCAACCCGACAATGTTTGCCTGCTTACGGACGACGATGCCACCGAAGAGCGAATCTTTCTTGAGTTTCGCCGGCTAGTACAATGTGTTCAGCCAGAAGACAGTGTGCTGATTTTTTTCAGCGGTCACGGTCATTTTGATGACGACTTCCAACAAGGTTACTGGATTCCTGTTGATGCTAAAGAAGGCAATATAGGCGACTATATTCCAAATTCAGAAATATCCAATACCATTCGTGCCATACGTTCGCTGCATACGTTTATGATAGCTGACGCCTGCTTTTCTGGCAGCTTGTTTGGTCAGTCAAGATCAGTTGGAACCGCCAAGTCAGGTTCCAGTTACCAACAACGTGTTGGTCAGATTCCTTCTCGCTGGGGCCTCGCATCAGGCCGTAACGAAGTTGTGGCTGACGGTGAGCCTGGCAAGAACAGCCCGTTCAGTGAAAGCCTGATTTATTTCCTGCGCAACCAAACCGACACTGTGTTCTGTGTCTCCGAACTGGTTCAGTATGTTAAGACCGTTACTGCAAACAACGCGGAGCAAACGCCTGTAGGCTCGCCGCTGCGGCACGTTGGCGATAAAGGCGGTGAGTTCGTGTTTAGGCCCAGTAGAGCAGTTGATGATTCGTCCCCTGACGTGCCTGCAGGCAGGCGATCTCAGGCGCAAAGCGATTCCCAGCCTGGCGCTGTTGGCTCATCGTTGTACTCAGCGCCGAAGTCCGTGCTGAAAGCGTGGGCGCTGGAGAATTCACAAACCCTTAGCCTGGTGGCGTGGAGCACGTTATTTTTCGGTTTATGGAGTGCCATGATGTTTGTCTACGTACCATTAACCTTACTGGGAATAATGGGCGTATGCGAAATGTATGGCTTACGTGGTGTAATAAAAACCCGCTTTACTTTCGCGGCTATGCTGGTCGCGATTCTTGGGATCATAACTTTCTATTTTGAACCACTTGCCGCTAGTGCGGTAGATGCGGAAAAATGGTTTAACAACCATAAGGTACTGGTGTTTTCTATTGGTCTGGTTTGTGTTGGCGGATGGTTGTACTTTTTTCTTAGCGAGGATGAGTGAGCGAGCTGCTACTTAACACTGCTTGATCTTCTTGCAGCACACAGACCGGATCGATGCCTGTCTGCCACAACATACTTATTGCCAGCACAATACTAAGAAAGCACAGTATCCAAAACACGATGGGTGCAGCACCTCCTTGAAACTTTAGACCTGCGATTTCAAATTCGAGTGGGCCTACGGCGATCTTCAGAATTAACGTTACAAACAGCGCGCCTAGTCCGGCTAGCGGTACGCCAACAATCACTGGAAATTGGGCGCATAAAAGTCTGTCCCAGTACAGTGCCTCTTTTTCATCAAGATGAATCAATGCAAACAACAAGAATGCACCAGCCGAAAAAAGCACAATACTGATCATCCAGCTCATGATCATCTGCATGCGTCTGTTCTCGAATTCGAAATAGTTGGTTTGCTTTTCGTTCTCAGACATTTTGTTCTTATCCTTGTCTATTCTATCTGCCACGGGGATTTTAAGTCAGTTAAGCCAAGATTGTCAGCTTCTAAGTATTTTGTTTTTAATTCATAACATGTGCTGCATAATGGTATTGCAACAGTAAAGCCAATTTGTTCCAAAACACGGTGATTAACCCCGCATGACAGTAGAGCGAGATGAGTTCGGTTTTGACGCGCCAGCGCCGCTGGGGCATCCCGGCCGGGCAGGATTGCCAGCTGGGCATACTACCGGGCCGAACGTTGGCGAACGATTGCCTGATTTCGAACTGCCTGATGCAAATGGCAGAACCGTGCGTTTTCATGAAGACCGTGCTGATTGCAAAACCGTCCTGTTGTTTTATCGCTCAGCGGTTTGGTGACCTCCTTGCTGGACGCAGCTCGGTGAGTTGCGAGACTCTTATTCCAAGTTTGAAGCGCATGGCATCAAGCTGTATGCCATTTCGTATGACGACGAGAAAACACTGAGGGAATTTGCTGACGCGCAGAGCATTCCATACCCACTGCTTTCGGATATTGATTCTGAGGTTATCGAGAATTACGGAATATTAAATACTGAGGTATCCAAAGACGACGCATTCTTGCATGGCATACCTTTTCCCGGAGCCTATGTTACAGACGCAAATGGTGTAGTAGTTGCCAAATTTTTTCATGATACATATAAGAAGCGCGACAGCGCGGAAACGTTTATTGATGCAGCAGTAGGGAACATACACCAGCACGCAGACGCCCCGAGTGCAGAAGGCGGTCAGCCTGAGCTAAAAATCACCGCTTTCGTGCACGGCGGCAGTGGCAGCATTCGGCAAGGTATTATTCGAAAACTGGTTGTTCGCTTTGATTTGGCTGATGGCCTACACATTTATTCCAGGCCCGTGCCGGATGGCATGGTAGCAACTGAACTAAAAGTATCTGGACCAGTTGGTTTCATTGCGCAGGAAATAGTTTGGCCGAAACCTCAGCTGTTGGACACTGAATTTACCGATAAAGATCTGTACGTGTGGAGTGGTACAACGGACATCGTTATACCTTTCTACGCCGATGGTGATCTTGTTAGCGAAACGCGACCACTTGATGTTGAGGAAATCAACATTGAATTAAGTATCCGCTATCAAGCCTGTACCAGCACAGAATGCTTGTTACCACGCACCGAAACGCTGCACTTGACACTTAATACTGACGTTATTGATGTGCCTAAACTCAAAATGCACTTAGGCCATGGGCAACGTGAAAGTCAGTACGACAGCACGCCGGCATTGCGACGCCTAATCTGGCGAAAGGCGAAACAAAACCCCCTGGGCTTGCCAAAGTTTGTTTGGAAGAGTATCAAGCTGGAATGGGCTGCACGTAGGCGTGGCGCTTGACGAATTTTGACCAGCAATAACTTATGCCCCGAAACTGATACACTCGACTTAGTCGCTATTTGATGAGAAACACAATGAGATACCTTTCCGGCCGATTGTTTTTGTTGTCCGTTATTGTTATTTCGCTATTAACGGGTTGTGTTACACACATGGCACCCGACACTGCATCAGTGGTATTAAGAGGCGGTGCTGTTTACGCAATGGATGGGCACGGCAATAAGGCAACAGCGATCGCGCTTAGGGCCGATCGCATTCTCTATGTAGGCAGCGATGATCAGGCAGCCGCCTACATAGGTGACCAGACCAAAATACTAGAGCTTGACGGCAAGATGGTTTTGCCTGGGTTTATTGATGGTCACGCACACCCTCCCGGACGTGAGTTAGCGGCGTTGAATACATTGGTTTTGAACGCGCTGGAGCCCAATTTGAGCGTGTATCGAAAAGCAATCAAGGATTATTCCAATAGCAGACCGGATATGCCAATACTTTTTGGTAGCGGCTTGCAGTTGAACGCCTTCACCGATGATACTTTGAGCAAAAAATTTCTAGACAATATCGTTAGTGATAGACCGGTGTTGATTAAAGACAGTTCGTTTCATGGTGAGCTTGTAAACAGTATTGCTTTGGAAATGTCGGGCATTACTAAAGAAACGTCAGACCCACCCGGTGGCAAAATCTATAGGGATGAGTATGGGGAACCTACCGGCTATTTATCGGATGCCGGCACCTTGTTGCACCCTGATCTGCAACGGGGGCCAGAGGTTAGCCATGAGATGTACCTGCGGGCGTGGCGGCAGTACGAAGATGTTTCTCTGGCCAAAGGAATCACCGCGGTCACCAATGCGCTGCCGCAAGCTCTGCCTTCGCCTGTAGTGTGGCAGTTGCTGGACGAACACATAAAGTCAGGAAACGCCAGAATGCGGGTTAATGTGCTGAGCAAGACCAATGCAAATCATTCGTCCGAAGCGACCATTAAGGAACTCCGTAATGGTCAGCAGTTCGTCTCCGATTGGCAAATGGTGCGGGGGGTAAAAATAGTGTTGGACGGTGTGCCGGAAGGGAAGAGTGCATACCTACTGCAGCCTTACGCACCTTCTGCCGAGTTGCCCGCCAATGATCGTGGCACGCCAATGTGGGAAAAAGAGTCGTTCAATGAATACATTGCTGATCTTGATGCCGCTGGTTTCCAGGTTCAGACACACAGTATGGGCGATGCGTCGGTGCGCATGTTTGTTGACGCGGTAGAAAACGCATACATGAGGAATTCGGCCAGAGATGCACGACATACTGTTATTCACGCCAATTTGATTGATCCTGCGGACATTGAGCGCATGGCCAAGATGGATATCTACGCCGCCATGTCGCCCATATGGTCCTATGGCGAACCGGTGTTCAGCGCTCTCGAGCTGCAAATGCTGGGAAAAAAACGATTTGACCAGGAGTACGCTCTTAGGGATATGGCCCAGGCAGGCATTCGCATGACCGGTTCGGCTGATCAACCCGTTACACCTGACGACCGGCCATTGTTTGGCATTGAAACCGGAGTCACGCGAGGTTCGCCTTACGTGGGCGAGCAAAATGACCCACGTTTTTTTCGCGGTCAGTCTCAGTCGCTGTCTGTTGCGGAAATGTTGGAGATGTACACCATAAACGGCGCACGGCAAATGTTTATGGACGATTTAATTGGAAGCCTTGAGCCTGGAAAAAAGGCTGATCTGGTGATACTGGAGCGGGATATCACGCAAATCGACCCGGTGGATATTTCAGAGACACGTATCGTTGCCACCATTGTAAATGGCGAGACTGTGTATTCCAACAATGAGCTTTTCGACGTTCATTAGTTTGTGGGCCCGCTTTTCGAAAATGCGATAGCCACTGCACTCGCTATGCTCATGGGGCAAGCCTTTTTCAAAAAGCTCTCGTTTTACTGTGTAAAATGCAGGTGCATCCCTGCGTCTGAGCTAGCTCCCGTCGAAAATACTCTAATTGTGGACAGGAACTAGCTAGAATATTGCGCTAAATACCGGGGGGGATGCTGTAACAATCGCGCGATACCAACTTCACCTATGGACCCATACATCACCTCATGCAGCCTGTGCCTTTGGCTTGCAGCTTGCGTACCGTTTTGTGACCAGCGAGTTTATCTTCTAGTGCAAAGACCAAACGCCCTATGTAACATAGGGCGTGTGTCTACAACCCCAAAGGATTACAATGAGCGAACAACAACTCACTGAGCTGCTGGACAAACAAGCGATTTCAGAGGTGATCATGACCTATGCTCGAGCGATTGATCGTCTGGACGAGGCAATGTTGCGTTCGGTTTTTCACTCGGATTCCAAGCACGCGCATGGTTTCGTCGGGCCATCTTCTGATCCTTCTCTGGACTCGAAACCGGGTAAACCAAAGGACTTTGTGGCGTATGCCTTCGATGTGCTGAACACACACACGCGAACCCATCATCAGCTTGGCAATATATTCATCGAACTTGAAGGAGACAACGCTTACGCGGAAACGTATTTTACGGCATACCATAGAATGCGAGCGCTAGGCGACCCAATGGCCTCGGAAAACGCCCACGATACTGAAATGGATTTTCTAGTGGCTGGAAGATACCTGGATCGTTTCCAAAAGCGCCACGGTGTTTGGAAAATAAGTCATCGCAGCGGTTTAACGGACTGGATGAGAACAGAACCGCCGGCAACTCAAGGATTTGCGGGCATTCCAGCAGAGCTTGCGGGTCACCGTGGTGAGCAAGATTTGGTGTATCGAAGACGCCAAGCGTTTGGATAATTTGCATAACCCGCGTGCTGGAATATTATCGAATTGCGGTAAAAGATTATTTGTAACTTTTCCAGTCGCTGAACATCGATTGACTGCAATCAATCTAAGGGAACAATAATGTATAAAGAACTACGAGACACGGTGCAAGAACTGACATCTGAGGGCCAACTCTTTGCGCTCACCGATGTAGAGGTTAACGGCCAAACGCTTCCCGCTTGGGCTATCGCACCGCCAACCTTGAGGGATTTGTGGCTTATGTCGGCGGCGCATGGCGACGCTGACTATCTTGTATACCAGGATGAGCGGTGGACATACGCCAGAGCGCATGAGCAAGTGGCAAGCATTGCCAATTACCTGGTCACTAACGGCATAGGCAAAGACGATAAAGTGGCAATTGCCATGCGCAACTATCCAGAATGGTTGCTCTCGTTCTGGGCCATAGTCTGTATTGGAGCCGTGCCGGTTGGTGTAAATGCCTGGTGGGTTGCTGAAGAACTGGAGTACGGCCTCAACGACAGCGACACCAAGTTATTGATTTGCGATCGCGAGCGTTTGCAAAGGTTTGAGAGCATCAAGTCGTCATTTCCTGAGTTAGCGGTGGTAACCGTAAGAGTGGATGACGTTCCGAATTGGGCGACACCCTGGTCAGCAGTACTTGAGACAGAGTCTGTGCTGCCCGACGCCAATATAGAACCTGATGATGACGTTGCCATTTTTTATACATCGGGCACCACTGGGCACCCTAAAGGGGCGCGTCTAACCCACCGCGGTTGTGCTAATAACGTAGTCACTCAAACCTTTGCATCGTTTGCGCTGAAAATGGCCCAAGCCAAGTATCAAAACACTGCGTTGCCGACTATGGCCAGAGAGGGATTGCCGCAAACGGCCACAATAGCGGTAACGCCGTTGTTTCATGTAACGGCGAATGGCATGGCGCAAACCTTAACCGCCGGTGGCGGAAAAATTGTGCATACCTACAAATGGGATGCAGGTGAAGCACTGAGTTTGATAGAGGCGGAGAAGATCACCAATTTTTCAGGCGTACCGATAATGACGCGTGAGATATTTGATCACCCGAATTTTGCGAACACAGATACGTCATCGGTTGATTCCTTTGGCGGTGGTGGCGCTCCCGTACAGGCCGACCTGATTGAGAAGGTCGGTGCATTGGGTGGTTCTGCGATGATGGCGCAAGGTTACGGCATGACTGAAACCTCAACCATGGCCAGTGCGGCCTACGGTATATACCAACTCGACAAGCCCACCAGTGCTGGCATGGTTATGCCTGTGTTTGACGTGAAATGCGTCGATGAGCAAGGCAATGATTTGCCCGCCGGTGAGACCGGTGAGCTTTGCCTGCGCGGCGTGCAGGTATTCAAAGGTTACTTAAATCGCCCTGATGCCACGGCTGAGACCATTGTCAATGGTTGGTTGCACACTGGTGATATTGGTTATGTGGATGAAGATAATTTTATTTATCTGGTTGACCGCGCCAAAGACATGGTGTTGCGTGGTGGAGAAAACGTATACAGTTCTGAGGTAGAGATGATCGTCTACCGTTATGATGATGTGGCGGAGTGTGCCGTGTTTGCGGTACCCGATGATCGCTTAGGTGAGGAAGTAGGCGTTGCGATTTATGCGCCACAGAATCCGTCACTGGATGTAGATGTGCTGCGGGCATTTTGCAAGGAACACCTCGCCGCGTTCAAAGTGCCGCGCTACATCTGGGTTGTGCAAGAACCGTTGCCACGCAACGCCAGTGGCAAATTTGTTAAGAAAGAACTGCAGAGCGCTCTGGACATAACAACCGCGCATTGAGTGAATGCAGTTGACGCCCGGATCAGAACGCGCTGTAGGCAGTATCGTGCGCTGCCATAATGTCCATGGCCATGGTATTTAAGTCGACTTGATAGTTTTCGCCATCATCGAAATCTGTTAGATCATAATTGTATATCGCATTTAACCACACCAAGCCACCTGCGACTTCAAGAATATGGCCAGGGTGACCTAAGGTGTCGGTGTAAAGTGATGTAGCATCAGGGCCGCTGAGAGCGGTTATATCAGTCAGGTTACCCGAGTCCCAGAGTTTTTGTAGGTCGTGAGCGGTAGCACCATAGGGCACACAGTAGAATTTAGTGTCTGGGAATTGCGTGCGCAATTCGTCGATTAACGCGTGAAACTGGTTGTTGTGAAAGTCCTCCCAGAGGCTTTCATGTTGTGCTCCAGTAATGCTTGCCGGTTGCGTGGCCCAAGGCAGTGCAATGAATATCTCTACTTCCGGGTTTTCCCGCAAAGCATACTCTGTCCAAAGAACGTAACCATCTACATCCGGTTCGTCACCGTGATAGGTCATGCCGAAGGTTTCGATGCCACCTTCATCCAATAGCGCCTGTATGTCAGCGCGCTTGCCGGCATCTGCCCATAATCGGGCTGGCGTTCCGCTAGCGCCGCCGGAGAAGTAGATTTCTTGAGAGTGATCATTTAGTCCTGCTGTGGCGGCAAAAGTGCCTAAATTTGTGGCCGCTGGTCTAAAAAAGCTGTGCCCAATAAAGAGGCTATTGCTACCCGTTATCTGTACTGGTTCTGGTTCTGGTTCTGGTTCTGGTTCAGGTTCTGGTTCTGGTTCTGGTTCAGGTTCTGGCTCCGGTTCAGGTTCAGGTTCAGGTTCAGGTTCAGGTTCTGGCTCCGGCTCAGGTTCAGGTTCAGGCTCAGGCTCAGGCTCAGGCTCAGGTTCAGGCTCAGGTTCAGGTTCAGGTTCCACCGGCGGGTTGTTATTAACACCTTCGGTGTTAGGAAGCGCAACTGGCTCAGACTCATTGCCGCTGTTACAGGCGACAAGCACACTGCATACAAACCATACGGAAAGAAGTTTCGCGAGTTTACTCATAACCGGTCCAGGCAATTGCTTACGTCTGGTCAAATAATAGTCGGTTATCAGCGTGGTATTTTACCGCTGGTCAGGATTCACGAGCGTTTTTGCTACTCTTTTGGATGACTCTGTGAAAATACCGGGAAGCATCTATTTGCAGTACGCTGATACCATGTTGCGGTTGCTAATCACTGTTTGAAACACCGAATACAGCAAACATATTGCCAGGCATGTGCGCTGAGAATCCATAACCAGAGTTAAGGAAAACAGACCCGTTTGCTATTGTAGCGCCAGGACCGCTCATGCCACCGCCCTTGGCCATCACACCATTTATCGCCAGTACGGCTTGCTTGGTGTCGTATTCCCACAGCACGCGCCCGTCTTCTTTGCGGTAAGCGCGCAGAAATCCATCAAGGTGACCAGCAAACAGCACGCCGGGAATTGCGGTCACCGCGGAAGAAACTCCTGGGTCGCAAAACTCCAAGGAATCAGGACAAATATTTTTTTGCACGTGGCTCCATAAGCGTATCCCATCCGCGGCATTAAGCGCGTTTACGCCAGGTCGCGCTGCGGATTCGTCCAAGATGCTTCCATCATTGCTGTGATTCATGTCATTGATTGGCACGTACACTGTTGCTCCTTCGGCGGCCATACCGAAGTGCACGCCACCCTGGATGCTGCCGCGGCCTACCTTTTCGCGCCATAATAATTGGCCTTTGTTATCCGGGTCGTGTGCACTAACGGCGCCGTTTTTATTTCCTGCAACCAGTACTTGCTTCCCATTCGGCAGGTCGACCAATAGTATGCTCGCGCCATAATCGTAATCAGGCCCTTTCTCTTCCGGGCAGTTCGGGTTGTCTTCGAACTGACACGCTGTATTCCAGGCATCGTTTTTTATTGATTGAAACGCCCAGGCTCGTTCTCCGGTATCCAGTGTGATTGCAATGATAGCGTCGCTATTCCCATCGGCCGGCGACGAATAATTTTCGCCAGTGCCGACATAGAGTAAACCGCGTTTTTCATCCACCGTAGGTGAGCCCCAAATCGGCGCGCCGGATGGACCAAGCACTCTAGTTCCGATGCGTGTTTTTTTAACTAATGCCGGTGGTTGTGGAATGCTGTAATGGCGCCAGCGAATTTCACCACTGGGTAAATCCACCGCCAATACATTGCCGCGAAATTTGCAGCAATCGTATTCCGGGTTTGCAGCGGCCACAACTTCCAGGGATGAGAGTGGTGCGTATACGGTATTGTTAAAGATGGCCGGTGTTCCTGTCAGCGTAGCACTTGGGTGTTCGTCGGCACGAAGGCGCCATATTAGTTCGCCGGTGAGTGCATTCACTGCGTATAAATTGGCAATCACATCACCAAAAACGGCTAAGGCTGGTTGACCTTCCGTTGCGGCAGAAAGCACCGCGCCCGTTCGAACTTCTGCGCTGGCTTCAAAGCGCCAATGCGCACAGCCTGTTTCAACATCAAGAGCGTATACGCTGCCGTCTTCGCTGCCCATGTAGACCGCACCAAAGCCAACAGCAGGCTGCGACCTCGCACGTGTGACACCAGGAAACGCGTAGGCCCATTTCAGTTTGAGCTTCGGTACATCGTCCGCACTGAGTCCCGCAGCGTCGGCGGCAATAAAACGTGAATTGTCATGTCCCCAGCCAGTTTGATGAAGGGCAGCTTCTGGATTCAGCGACACGCTGTTCGCATCACAAGAGGGCGCATAAGAAAGTTGCTCAGAATTCTCGAGACTTTGATTGGTAAGATACTCAGCGATTTCTCGATGTTGCTCATCGCTGAGTGACGCCGCTTGTTGGCGCATGACACCACTGTTCAACGCACGGTAAATTTTTTGCGGTCCCATCATAGACAGCCAGACTAAATGTGGTGCTTTGGACACTGTACCATCGTGACAATGCGCGCAGTGTTGTTTGTATAAGCCAGCACCAACGGCTGAAGGGTCGTGCATGTTTTGCATTCGGCTTTGCTCGTTGGCCGTCGATTTTTCCACAGCCGAATCCACCTTGGCCGGTGGCGTACTTAACTGGCATGACAACAGGAAAATGGCACAGCACAGAAGTACTACTGGTTTCATCGATTTTTTACTCATATTAATGGCAGAGTGTACTGTTTCGTCTACAGCACTATGCGCACAACCCTAGTTGCTTCAAAGCATACTCACGTATTCTCGCACAGTGCGCTCTGTTTTATTCCGGTTATAATTACCGGTCAAGTTTCTCTCCTGACAAGCTATATAATGACTGATATCAGCACGCTAAACGCCAACCCAAGCAATTGTGCCGGTCAAGAGCACCCCGACTACCCCAATTTGTTTACGCCCTTGAATCTCGGTTTTACTCAGTTAAAAAACCGTGCCTTGATGGGCTCCATGCATACGGGTCTGGAAGGGCATAAGAACGGACCGGAACGCATGGCGGCGTTCTATGCAGAACGCGCCAGTGCTGGTGTGGGCATGATTATCACCGGGGGGCATGCCCCGGATGCGCTGGGCGCCATGGGTAAGGGTGAGTCCAAGCTGAACAATGAGGAAGAGGTGCTGGCCCATTCCACAATTACTGATGCTGTGCATTCTGCCGCCTCGGACTGTAAGATCTGCTTCCAGATTTTACATGCCGGAAGTTGTGCAATGCATGAAGATATTATTGCACCCTCAGCTGTACGATCGCGGATAAGTCCCTACACTCCGCGTGAAATGACGCACGATGATATAGAGCAAACTATAGAAGCGTTTGCTGAGTGCGCCCGAATGGCCAGAAAAGCGGGTTACGACGGCGTAGAGATTATTGGTTCGGCAGGCTATTTAATCAGCTCATTTTTGCTGGAAAAGAGTAATTTGCGCCAAGACGAATGGGGTGGGAGTTACCAAAACCGAATACGGTTTCCGGTTGAAATCATCAAACGAGTTCGTGAACGTGTAGGCGACGACTTTATCGTTGTGTATCGCATTGCTGCAATGGAGTTGTTGGAAAACGGCAGTTCATTTGATGAAATTGTAACACTAGCGAAAGCCGCAGAAGCTGCGGGCGCGAGCATCATGAGCACGCATTTTTGCTGGCACGAAGCGCAGATACCAACCATCGCCAATATGGTACCGCGTGCCGCGTTTGCTGGAGTGACCGGCAGCATTAAAAAGCATCTGAGCATTCCGATGATCACCAGCAACCGAATCAATATGCCGGATGTTGCTGAACAGGTGCTCGCCGATGGGCACGCCGACATAGTTTCCATGGCCAGACCTATGTTGGCTGACGCGGAGCTAGTTCAAAAAGCCTGGGAAGGCAGGGAAGACGAAATCAATACCTGCATTGCCTGCAATCAAGCGTGTCTTGATCACGGTTTTCTTGGCAAGACAGTCTCCTGTCTTGTGAACCCTAGAGCGTGTCATGAAACACTGCTTAATTTCAGTCCTGTGGAAACAGCGCGATCAATTGCGGTTGTTGGTGCTGGTCCAGCCGGCTTGTCATTCTCAGTGACTGCCGCACAGCGCGGGCACAAGGTGACCCTGTTTGATAAAAGCGATGTTATCGGTGGGCAGATGAACTTGGCCAGGCGTATTCCTGGCAAACACGAATTCAATGAGACCATTCGATATTACCAACGACAGCTTGAATTGAATCATGTTGATGTCCGACTCAATCATGACGTTCGTGCTGACGATATTAGTGAAGGGTTTGATGACATTGTCATTGCCACCGGCGTATCGCCCAGGGAAATTGAACTGGAAGGTATCGATCACCCGAAGGTATTGCGTTACAAGGATGTCATAGTGGGCCGCAGTGTGCCTGGTGATACCGTGGCCGTTATTGGTGCGGGTGGAATTGGTTTCGACATCGCTGAAGCGATTACTCATGTTGGAACGCACTCGTCCTTAAGTATCGATAAATTTGCAGAGACCTGGGGAATTGATTTTGAAAATCACCCCCGCGGCGGTGTCACCGGGGTTGAGCCAGTGCTTGAAGAATCGGCACGCAAGGTCTATTTGCTGCAGCGAAAAGAAGGCCATGTAGGTAAAACGCTGGGCCGCACCACGGGTTGGACGCACCGAATAGAACTGACGCGAAAAGGTGTGGAAATGATACCGGGTGTTGGTTACGAAAAAATTGATGACCAGGGATTGCATATTATGCTTAACCATCAGCCCAGGCTGCTGGAGGTTGATAGCGTGATCATCTGCGCTGGGCAGGAACCATTACGTGACCTGTATGACGCCTTGAAAGGTCAAGGCAAAACACCACACCTCATTGGCGGCGCCGATGTGGCGGCTGAACTCGATGCAAAACGCGCGATTCAGCAAGCAACCGAATTGGCGGCTTCTATCTAGGTGAGAAATTTCTGTTGCTAGAGTTTCGTCAGCGACGAATTCGCGCAGCATTGTTTCAGCGTCGGCTTTCTCAGCGACGGCAAGGTTTGGGTGGGCACAAACAAAAAAACCAGTGACCTATTCAGCCACTGGCAAACGAGGAACTAGATCGTTCAGATTTCTCTGTAATCCACTGGGGAAGAGTGATCCCCCCACCGGACTTGGTTTTGATCGGCCTAATTCTTAGAACGAAACCGAAAACTCAGCGCCAAAGGTTCTTGGTTCGCTCCACCATCCACGCGTGGCCAGAGGTGCAATCAGCGCTCGGCTCAGCTCTCGCTCGTCGGTCAGGTTCTTACCGTACACCGACACGCTGTACCGCTCTTCACCCCACGAGAAGCTAACCAGGGCACTTAGATCATCAATATCGTCCTTGAAGCCAAGAGGGTTGTTATCCGCTTCGCCGTGAACCTCATCACGGTAGCGATAGGACAAAATGCCCGTCAGATTGCCTATGCCAACATCGGTAGAATAAATTGCATTTAGACCGAATGTGTTCTCCGGTGTGTTTCTTGGGACGAGGCCAGAGTTGTCTGTAACCACCTGGTCTCCGTTAAGATCAGCAAAGTATTCACCATAGCTCGCGTCGATATAGCCATAGTTTGCGCGTAGATTAAAGGCTTCTGTGATCTGCCACTGCAGCTCAAGCTCTATGCCGAAGATCTCCTGGGTTGATGCGTTTCGAACCACTGTGGCCACGTTAGAAAGGTCAACAGGGATCAAAATTGACTCCTGCTTGTCCACATAATCACTGAAGAAAATGGTGGGGTTAAAGGTCATACGGCCGTCCAGGAAGGTACTCTTTAAGCCCAGCTCGTAGTTCTCAACATACTCTGGCTCAAAGCTAGCATCCAGATCGAAGTTCGCTTGCCTGCCGAAGAATCCACCGCTTTTGAACCCTTCGGTATAAGAGGCCCACACCATAATGTCATCATTTGGTTGGTAACGAACCGAGAAGCTTGGCGTGAATTCATTCCAGTCTCCGGTTGCTACAAATGGGTTCAGTAAGCCCGGAATAGTGTCTCCTGCCGCAGGATCCCAGAACACACCGCCATTGCCACCGAGGAAGTCCTTCTCTTCTTTGGTGTAGCGGCCGCCGACCGTCATTGACCATTGTTCATTGATATCCCAGTCAACGGACACATAGGCAGCCAAAGAGTCAGTTTCTTGCATTTGCCCATTGGCACTTAGGGTGGTGGGCGTGAGTGGTATCGGTACCGCACCAATCAGCGATAACGCATAGTGAAGGTGTGCCACATCCCATCGTTGTTCATAATCAACATTGAAGCTGTAGATGCCGCCAACCATCTGAACCGGACCATCAAAATCACTGGTAAACCTAAGTTCATGACTGGACTGATCCCAGTCGTTGAAGAAATTCATGCTCAACAAGTTGGCTGGCGCAGCGTCGAAGTGCTGATTATTCGCCTCATCCATATCTCGGCTAGTGCCAATATAAGTCAATAAGAAATTTTCGAATTCCCAATTTGCTGTAAGAATGAATGTGTTGTACTCATTGTCGCTGAAGTTGGTGCCGTTCGCTGAGTTTTGATCTGGACCATCTGTTGTTGTTGATTGGCAACTGCCGGTAAAAGGCAGCACACAGGTGAGGTCACCAGGCAGGTTTTCGTTAACGTACGCCCCTTGATCGCTCTCGTCATTGGTTCGCTCATAATGGAACTTGAGGTCGAAGGTATCAGTTGGCGTCCACTTTGCAGCAAATCCGTAGTTTTGGATATCGTCTCCACCCACATCCTGGTTAAGGGTCGTATTTCTGACGAAACCATCGCTCTTAACTTGCGCCGCGAACAATTTCACGCCAAGTTGATCTTCAACGATGGGAACGTTCACCACACCTTTAACGTCTTCTCTGCCGTGCTCGTCCAATGTCACACTGAAGTCGCCACCCCATTCCTGCGTGACTTCGCCACGAATGATATTAATTAATCCACCTGTTGTGTTTTTGCCAAACAGAGTGCCTTGTGGTCCTCGTAATATCTCCACGCGTTGAATATCGAAGTTCTGCATCAGCACGCCGCTAGCGGTGCCTAAAAACATGCCATCCATCATCACACCGATGGGTGGATCGAGACTCTTGTCCGTATCCAGGGTGCCAACACCGCGTATGGTGATGTTGGCGCCACTGGCAATACCTGGTGCGCGCCGAATAAACAGGTTAGGCGCATACGTTTGCATATCCTCCAGTCTGCGCAGGTTAGCTTGATCAAGCTCCGCACCAAGGGCCGACACAGAAACGGAAACGTCTTGAATGGATTCACTTCGCTTGGTGGCCGTTACTATTACCTCTTCAAGCATGAAGCCTTGCGCCATCGCATGCGTGCTTGTCAGCAGGGCGCCAGATGCCAGACCGACTGCCATCGCCATTGCTTGCTTTCGAAATCGTGGTTTGGCTTTGTCAGCCGCAATTGTTCTTGTGGAGTGTGTCATTGATCAAAACCCTCGTTAATAGTTTTATAGGCGTTGCGAACTGAATATACCCGCTTTGCTCGCTTAAAAACAGTCTAAACTGTTTTTTTTTGATAGCCGGCGGGCAACTTGCTTGTTTGTGGCAAGGATGAGTTTACCCTCTTCAAATTTAAAAAAACAGACCAAACTGTTTTTTTTTGATGATTAAGCGTGCTAGGTCGCCAAGCTCGGAGGAAATCGATTCATTTGCGGCCGATAACCGCTCAAATTTCGTGCAAGTGCTCGGTAGGCTGGGCCAGCAGCAAGCTAGTTACTGCTGGTTTTGGGCGCTTTTTCGCTGTCCAGCCACTTGTTCAATGTGTCATGAAAGTGCCGAATCTTGGATTCCTGGTAACTGGCAAAAATGGTTTCACCCTTGGGTTGCGAATGCAGACCTTTCTGGATTGCGCCGTGGTTGACCGCATCCTGATTAAAGATTTTGGTCAGGCTGCTGCCAAATTCCGGCGCCAGCGTGTAATCGTCATCGAGGTCCAGGAAAGTACATTCGGCGGGCGGTGGCATGTCTGCGCCCTCGGGCAAAGGCACCATAAACATCACCTCGTGCAGTGATTGTTCGGGATTGTTGCCGTCGGGTCGGAATCGATAAAAAATCGGGTTGTAGTCTGCCCAAGGGCTGATGTTTGGAAACACGGAATAGAAAATCGCATCACACAAATCCGCATCCGAGATGTTGTCCACTGCATCACCATACGCTTCGCGCATTTCCTCGCGTTTTGCATGGGACTCGGTGCGGCGGTAGGCCTGCGGTGATTCGCTGGCGTATACCTTGGGCGTATCTTCATCACCCGGGCATATTTTGCCACCAACCCATTCGCAGGTTTGCAGATCCGCGGATTTTACATCGCCGGAAATGTAGTCGGCTGCCGCGGTAAACACGCCTTTTTTACCGTTGGGCAGGGTAACTTCAACCCTGTTCTCCTCAAGCCTCTGATACAGATGGCCGGTCAGTGGATGCTTGAAACTCTGAAACTCTTTTTCATCGGGAAACGCGGACATATCGGGGTTTTCCAGCCCAGTGTGTGGACTGGGTGTTCCCATTGCCGACATCGCTCGCGACATGTTCGTCCACACATCGTATTTGGAGTTTGTATCACCAAAGTATGAGAGCAGCTCCGGATGCGTTGCGACCACATGATAAGCCTCCATAAAAGCTTCTTGAGCCACTTTCCAATTGCATGGCAAACGCTTGATCAAATGCGCGGCTTTATAGCGACGTTCAAACGGAATGGCAAAGTGGCGGTCAATATCACCCAGAAAATCTTCCAGAGGTTCGCATTCCGGGTCGGGGTTTATGAAATAGAAACCACCCCAGTAACCTACGTTTACTTCGGTGAGCGAGTATTCATCGTCGCTTACCGATGGGAAATCCCATTGCGCGGGTACTTCTTTCAGTCGCCCATCAAGATGCCAGGACCAGCCGTGGAAGGGGCAGCGAATGGCTTTAAGTTCTTTTTTGTGTGCGTCGCACAAAGAACGGCCGCGGTGCAAACAGGCATTCGGGAAGGCTTTTACTTCATTTTCCGAAACGCGCACTACAATGTACGACAGCTCCGCTATGTCATACACATAAGTATCGCCCACATTGGGAATGTCGGATTGATGGCAGGCCATTTGCCAAACGCGCTTCCACAGCCGATCCACTTCGCGTTTGTGCTCTTCCTGACTGAAATAGCGTTCAACGGGCACCTTGGTCACACCTGCTGGGTAGGGTGATTCTTCCAAATACACGGAGGGCGGTGCTACCTCGTCCGTATTCAGCAGATCGATGTAAGTAATACCGTCAGAACGGTCGTGTCCAGTGACTGTTTCAACCATGGTGTAGCTGCCTATTCAGAGTTCGTTTCATACACGTCATCCAGCGGTCTGAATGAGGTCAGCGGCTTTCTCCGCAATCATAATGGTGGGTGCGTTGGTGTTGCCAGAGCACATGCTGGGCATTACAGAGGCATCGGCAACGTATAAGCCTTTCAAACCACGGACACTCAGATCCGGGTTAACCACTGCATCGCTGTCTGTACCCATACGGCAAGTGCCGCTGCCATGATACATAGTGGCACCGGCCTGCTGCGCGTAGGCCAGCAATTGCTCGTCTGTCTGAACCTGCGGACCCGGCGCAAGTTCGGCTTCGATAAACTGATCAATAGAAGGCTGCTGCAAAATGTCGCGAGCAAACTTCAGACTGTCGATGGTGACACGTTGGTCTTCAACATCGGCCAAAAAATTGGGCTGAATCAGCGGCATGTCATGTGCTCGTGAGCTCTGAATGTGAACGCTACCTTTGCTCTCTGGACGCATCTGCGTGAGCGTAAACATAAAGCCCGGCTCGGTTTCCATTTTGTTCTGCACCGTTTTTTCGGGGTCGGTATCTGGACTGAACGGAAAGAAGTGAATTTGTGTGTCCGGCCTCTGCACTTCGGAGCGCGACTTAAAATAGGCTTGAATGTGTACGCCGCTATTGCTGAAATTTCCCTGCCGACGCGTGACATACCTGAACAACTCCTTCAGCAGCGGTAGCCCGGACTGTTGTTCATTCATTGTGACTGGCTGATTAACCCGGCACATGAACGAGGTCATGTAATGCTCGCGAAAATTTTCGCCAACACCAGGCAATGCCAGCTCAAGGTTTATGCCTTGTGCGGCAATAACATCGGCCTGACCAACACCTGATAACTCCAGCAGCTGAGCGCTATTGAGTGCACCGGCACAGAGAATAATGCCTTTTTTGGCGCTAACGCTTTGCGTTTCCCCAGATACCCAAAATTGAACAGCCCGGGCGCGTCCACCCATCAACTCGATGCGTTCTACCGTGGCGCCGGTTTGCAAGGTAAGATTGTTGCGCTTCAGCGCAGGTTTTAAAAAAGCACGCGCGGTGTTGCAGCGTATGCCGCGTCTGGTGTTTATCTGGAAGTACGAAATGCCTTCCTGTGATCCACTGTTCACATCTTCGTTAAAAGGCAAACCAGCTGACTGACCCGCTTGCAAAAACCCTTCGCTTACCGGGTTTTTTACTGGCATGTCCTGCAATTGCTGCACATGCAAAGGTCCGCCTTCGCCGTGCCATTCATCAGCGCCGCGTGCATGATGCTCGGATCTCTTGAAGTAGGGCAGTACAGAATTCCAATCCCAACCCGTGTTGCCATCGGCCGCCCAGCCATCGTAGTCGGCCACCTGGCCTCGTACGTACAGCATGCCGTTCAGAGCACCAGTACCACCGACTAGCTTGCCGCGAGGGTAGAAGAAACGTCGATTGGCCGCACCCGGCACTTTCGCGGTTTGATAAGGCCAAAGAATGTCTTTGTTACCCAGCGAGGCTGGGTAGGCTAATGGAATAGTGGTGGACCAGTTGCGATCATGGTCGCCTGATTCCAGTATCAAAACGGTATTGCGCTCATCGGATGACAAGCGATTGGCAAGCACACAGCCTGCCGAGCCCGCGCCGACAATTATGTAATCGTAGTCTTCGCTCACAACTTCCGCTGCCAGGTGTTAGACAGAGCCTTTAATATCGTCCGGATAAGGCAGTGCACCCTCCGGGTTGAATGCCCCCGGGCCCTGGTACAACACGTCGAAGCGACGATGTTGATAAAGCCAACGGTCACCAACGCGTGAACATACATCGTTATACACACCAACAAAGCGCAAGGCTTGCTGCTGAGCATCAATAATCTCTTCGTTGATGGACCAGCGACACTTGGCGCTGTCGCCATCTACTTCGATGATGCCCGCGTGACTTTGGTGGTAGACAACGGGAAAGCCTTCCATTGCGCCAAGCCACATGGCCAGTATATTGTCTCTACCGGTAATGGTTTGGCCCAGGAAATCCCAGCTGGCGTCTTCAGCCCAAAGCGACGACCAATGGTCTGCGTCTCTTCGGTGCACTGCGTCAGCGTAACGCGCGTTGAGTTGATGAATAGCCAGTTCGTCGGCAACTGCTTGTGACATATTATGTCTCCCCTGTTGGGTAATGCGGGCTAACGCTGCTAAGACTGCTCAGCCATGGCTTTTGCAACGTATTCATTGATTTCGTCGCCGTTTGGATTTCGTCGCAACGTAAGGCCTCCGTTAACCTGTAAATTTTGTCCTGTCATAAAGCACTCATCGCTGGCAACAAATACCGCGGCTGCTGCAATATCTTCGGAGGTGTTTAAGCGACCCATAGGATACTCTTTCTCAAAAGCCGCTTTGAACCCTGGTATTGCAAGACTGTCTGCAACCATAGGCGATTCGGTTAAGCCTGGTGAGATAGTATTGGCACGGATGCCCCGTGCTCCGAATTCATCAGCGACGCCGCGAATCACATGGTCAATGCCTGCTTTGGTACCAATGTAGGCATGATGATTGCCCACCAGTATCTTCGCTGTTGCAGATGAAATCTGGATAATTGAAGCCGAGTCACTCATATTGCCAACCAGCACTTGCATCCACTGGTAAGGCCCTTTAAATTGCAGGTTCATCATGGCGACCAGGTCTTCTTCGCTGGTTTCCTCAAAAGGTGTCAGCAACCCCCAGCCCGTGGAATTCACAGCAATATCCAGTGGGCCGTATGCCTGGATGATGTCTGCCACCGATTTTTCGATGTCGGCTTTTGAGGTGATGTCGCACTGAACGGCCATACCGCCAATCTCGTCAGCCAGCGCGCCGAGATTATCCATATTGCGACCCCCAACGGCCACTTTCGCACCTTCAGCCGCAAAGCGACGGGCAATGACCTGACCCATATTGCCTTCACCAGCCGCACCCAATACAAATGCGGATTTACCTTCTAGTCTAGCCATGTTTTTTTCTCCACTCGCTATCAATCTAAATACTGTTGTTTAGGTGCCTTAAAAATGAAGATTTTTTCGTGAGAGCTAGGAAGCAGCACACGGAGAACCGGAGTTTACTTAAAGTAAACGAGGATTTGAGTATGTTGCTGACGCGGCTATCGCGGAAAAAGATCATTTTTAAGGTACCTAGAGAGTCATTGCGCCGTCAACACTTATGGAGGCGCCGGTCATAAATGTGCATTGATCACTGGCTAAAAAGGCGACCGCTTCCGCTACTTCTTCAATCGTTCCCAATCGATTCACCGGGTGTAAGCCGACAAATCCAGCCAGCATGCCTTCTGGGTCATCACTCAGTTGCAGATTGTTACGCAGCAAGGGCGTGTCGATAAACCCTGGCAATACCGCATTGCAGCGTATCGGGTAAGACTGCTCCGCGCAATGCAAGGCCGTGCTTTCAGTCAGGCTAATCACCGCGGCTTTACTCGCTGAGTAAGCGCAGGTTGTGCTAAGCGCTTTTTTGCCCAGGGCGGAGGCAATGTTGATAATGCTGCCACCAGCTTGCTTCATGCCATTAACGGCAAAGCGACAACCCAAAAACACGCCGCGCGCATTCAAGTCCTGAATACGTTGCCAGTCGTCCAAGGATGTTTCTTCAACGGAAGCGCTTATTCCTGTGCCAGCGTTATTGACCAGCACTGTAACACTGTCTTTTAGATGCTCGCCCAATGCCTGCCAGGAAGCTTCTGAGCTGACATCAAGGTGCAGGTAACGTGCTCTGTCGCCCAGTCCTTTTGCGTGCGCCTCGCCTACCTCATCGCTAATATCTGCGATGACGACCTGATAACCGCGCTTGTGCAACAAGGACGCAACCCCGGCGCCAATGCCGCTGGCGCCGCCAGTGACTAAAGCGGTTTTGGTGTGGTTTTCATTCATAGCACTGCGTGGCTTGTTATTTGCTCTGGCTTTTTGTTGGGTCGCCGCTTTCTTGACCAGTTGTTCTTTACATCAGCGATCATAGCATATCAAAAAAAGCAGACTGTTCGGTTTTTTTTATGTTAACGTTTGGCCTGTTTACGGCGCGTAGAGGACATGTTGTGGCAATTCGTAACCGACACATTGTATTGGCGAAACGGCCGGATAATTATCCGCAGTACGATGACTTCGAACTCACTGAATCAGAGCTCAAAAGCCCGTCTGACGGGGAAATCAGCTGCAAAAACCTGTATCTCTCGCTGGACGCAGGGTTTCGAAACTGGATGAATGAATCCAGCGGTGACAATGTGTTACCTGCAATGCCATTAGGTGAGCCCGTAATGGGTTTAGCTTTGTCTCGCGTCATTGAATCAAAGCACCCGGACTATCTGGCGGGTGATATGTTGATGGCACGATTTGCCTGGGAAGAATACACCGTGTGTGCCGCTGATGACTTCATTATCAAGTTGCCGGCTGAACTGGATTTTCCGTACAGCTACTACCTTGGCATTCTTGGTGACACCGGCATGTCAGCCTATTTTGGCATGACGGATATTGGCAAGCCCAAACAAGGTGAGACAGTGCTGGTCAGCGCGGCCGGCGGTGCAGTGGGCTCGGTTGCCGGGCAAATTGCGAAAATTTATGGGGCGCGAACAGTCGGTATTTCCAGTGGCGCGGATAAATGCCAGCGTTTGGTGGATGAATTGCGTTATGACGCCGCAGTCGATAGAACAGCGCCACACGGTATTGAGGAAGAAATTCGCGTCGTGTGCCCGAAAGGTGTTGATGTGTACTTCGACAATGTGGGCGGTGACACCTTGCAAGCCGCTATTGCCAATCTCAACGTAGGCGCGCGCATTCCCTTGTGTGGCTCGATCACCACGTACAACGCAGAAGATCCGCTGCCTGGCCCAAACAACATGTTTGAGCTGGTAACGAAAGAAGTCACTATGCAGGGCTTTATGACCCATACACAGCCTGAGCGTTATCAAGCAGTGCGAGAGCAATTACAGGCATGGATAGCGGCCGGCCAGCTAAAAAACATTGAATACTGTCTGGAGGGTATAGAGAACGCCGGAGTGGCATTCTGCGATTTATTTGCCGGCCGTAATTTCGGCAAGACCGTCGTCAAGCTAAGCGATCAGTAACAATCAGGTCGGTCGGTTTTTTTGTGTTGTTCGGCTTTCTAACGTGAGATAATTCTCAGAGACTCCCATCATGCCTGTTTGCCTGGATTTTGTATGAGCAATATAACCAACCGCCAAATTCGCCTGATCGCCAGGCCAGACGGCCCAATACATGAAAAGCTGTTTCAAACCACCGAAGAACCGGTCGTGGCGTTGGGTGACAATCAGGTCTTGCTGCAAAACCTCTACTTTGCGCTAGACCCTGCGCTGCGCGGCTGGATGGATGACTTTCATGACAGTTACATACCGCCTATTGAGCTTGGTGCGGTGATGTCAGCCAGTTGCATCTCACGTGTTATTCAAAGCAAAAACCCTGATTACCCGGAAGGCAGCATCACACGAGGGCTGGGTGCCTGGGAGTTGTATAGCACGGTGGGTGGTGAAGGCTCGCGGCAAGTGCCAGGGCTTGAAGTATTAAGTGTGGATCCGGACTTACCTCTTTCAAATTACCTGAGTATTTGCGGCACCACAGGGCTTACCTCGTACTTCGGCATGTTGGACGTTGGTCAGCCAAAAGATGGCGAAACGGTTTTGATCAGTGGCGCTGCAGGTGCGGTTGGTTCGGTAGCTGGTCAATTGGCAAAGCGCACTGCAAATTGCAGGCTGGTTGGCACCGCAGGTAGCGATGAAAAATGCGCATGGCTTAAGGATAAGCTGGGTTTTGACGCGGTAATCAATTACCACTTGTTTGGCGATATGCGAGCGGCACTTGCTGAGCATTGTCCTGATGGCATTGATCTTTTCTTCGATAACGTGGGTGGCGATATTCTGGAGGGCGCGTTACTAAATCTGAATTTTAGGGCGCGCGTATTAATGTGCGGCACAATCTCCAATTACAACAACGACCTGAACGACAGGGCAGGCCCCGCAAACATGTGGCAACTATTGGTCAAGAACGCGCGTATCGAAGGTTTTACTGTGGCGTTTTTTGCTGAGCGCTGGGGTGAAGGCACCGCAGCGCTTGCGCAAATGGTTAAACGCGGTGAGCTTCATTACAAAGAACAGATTGTAGATGGCCTGGACAATGCGATTGACGCATTCGGTGGTTTGTTTACAGGCGCCAATAATGGTCGCTTATTGGTTAAATTAGCTGACTGAATAGCTGGAATAAAGATGAGGGAGCAACAAAACACAATCATCATTACCGGTGCGGCGGGTGGAATAGGCACGGCATTTGCGCATCACTTTGCGCAACAGCACGCTAATCTGATGCTGGTCGATTTATCCGAGTCAGCTTTAGGTGCGTTAAAAGAGAGCGTGCTGGCGGGGGGCGACGTCAAGGAAAGTGCGTTGCAAACTTGTGTGGCGGATGTCAGTCAGGCTGAACAAGTGCGAGAGTTTGTGTCGCAAACCAAACAGGCGTTTGGCGGCGTTAATGGCTTTTTAAACAACGCCGGTATTGAAGGTACGGCGGCGGCTATTACGGATTATCCGCAAGAAACCTTTGAGCAAGTAATGGCTGTGAACGTAACCGGCGTTTGGCTAGGCATGAAGTATGTTGTGCCACTGATGAAAGAGTCTGGCGGTGGAAGCATTGTGATCACCTCGTCAGTCGGTGGTGTTATGGGTAGCCCCGGTTTGTCAGCCTATGTCACCAGCAAGCATGCCGTGATTGGCATTATGCGCACAGCTGCATTGGAGTGCGCCGCGGACAATATTCGCGTTAACACCATACATCCGGGAATGGTTGATACAGGCATGGCGGCCAGAATTGCAGAAAACACTGGTATAGGGGTTGAGGTATTCGAAGAGCAGGTTAAGGCCGGTACTCCACTGGGGCGTTACGCGCAGCCTGAAGACATAGTTGGAATGGTAAGTTTCTTGCTAAGTGACGCCGCGGCCTACTGTACCGGCCAACAATATTTTGTAGACGGCGGCATGGGTGCTGCGTGAGGTGAAAGTGAATGGTTGAAGGTAAGAATGTCATAGTCAGTGGCGCTGCCAGCGGTATTGGCGCTGCATGCGCGCGTTGTTTGCTGGAACAGGGTGCAGCCTACGTAGCGCTTGCAGATGTTAATGAAGAGCAGGGGCAGAAGCTGGCGGTGCAACTGCAAGCTGATGGTTTCAACGCTGGTTACCACAAGCTTGATGTTCGTGAAGAGTCGCAGTGGCAATCAGTAATGAAAGAAGTAGTGGACAAGTGCGGAAGTGTTGACGTGTTAGTCAACAATGCAGGCGTTTGCGTTCTAAAACCCATATCTGACATGAGTCTGGAAGATTTTCGCAGAGTTAATGATGTCAACATGAAGGGCGTATTCCTGGGTACGCGTAGCGCGATTATGACCATGCGCGAATGTGCCGGTGACCAGCCCGCCAGTGGATCAATCGTGAACATCTCAAGCATTATGGGCCAAACTGGTTTGCGCGGCGCCATTGCCTATGGTGCCGGTAAAGCCGCAGTGGCCAATATGAGCAAGGCCTTGGCAGTAGAGTGCGGCGAGAAGGGCGAATTTATACGAATAAATTCCGTACACCCTGGAACGGTCAAATCAGAAATGACCACCACAATGTACGGCGAGGAATATTTCAATAACAAAGACAACTTCGCGTTTATCCCGGTTCAAGATTACGGCGTGCCTGAAGACATTGGTAACGCCGTGGTTTACCTGGCTTCGGATCAGTCAAGAATGGTAACTGGCAGCGAGCTTACAGTGGATGGCGGCCTGACTAGCGGCATTGGAGGCGAATTCTAATGGCACGTTTAGAAGGTAAAACCGCAATAGTAACAGGTGGAACCAGCGGCATAGGTCGCGACACCTGCGTTCGTTTTGCGCGTGAAGGGGCCAGGGTGTTATTAACCGGTCGTGGTAAAGAGCGCGGTCTGGAGACTGTCGCCGCAGTGGAAGCTGCAGGTGGCGTGGCCTGGTTTGAGCCCCACGATGTAACCAGTGAAGATGATTGGAAGCGAGTCATTGAAAAGGCCGACGATTGCTTTGGTCGACTGGACATACTGGTGAACAACGCAGGCATCTTCACATACGGCCCAATAGAAGAAACATCAGCGGACGACTTTGACTGGATGTGGAAAGTAAATTCCGAAGGTGTATTTCTGGGCTTGAAGTACGGCCTGGAAATAATGCGCAAGAATCCGAACAAAGGTGCAATCGTTAATATCAGTTCATTATCGGGCTTGGTAGGGCATGCCGACGTTATGGCCTATTGCACCACTAAAGCCGCATCCATCATGATGACCAAAGTGGCGGCCATGGAAGCCGCACCGCATGTGCGAGTGAATGCACTGGCGCCAGGCCCGGTATGGAATGAACTTTTGGAGCGTGAACATGCTGGCCAGGACCTGGAAGCGATGAAGGAATACTACCGCAATGACCAGCCTCTGAAATTTCTGGGCGACTCAAGCGACGTCACCAATGGTGTGGTGTATTTGGCATCTGACGAGTCGCGGTATGTCACCGGATCGATTTTACGCATTGACGCCGGCCGTGGCGCCGATTAAAAAAGACAGGAGCACTTAGGATTGGATTTCTCACACAGCGAGATACAACAACTTCTTCACGACAGCGTGAGCAAATTTGTTACTGACAATGGGGGTGTGGAAGCCCATCGCGCTCTGGATGTCGACAAACACGCGTTTGATGATAGCGTTTGGCAACAGTTCGCTGAGCTGGGTTGGCTAGCCGCACCATTTGCTGAACAATACGGTGGGCTTGAAGCGGGCAGCGCTGATTTGATGGTGATCACTGAAGCGCTAGGTAAAGGTCTACTGAGCGAACCATTTCTCGGTACTGTTGTGTGTTGTGGAGGATTTCTACGAAACTCAGGTACTGAAGAACAACAATCGAAGTACATTCCAGGCATCACCGACGGCTCCAAACAATGGGCGTTTGCATTTGCTGAACTCAGTAGCGGCTATAACCTTGCAGCCGTTGGCGTAACGGCGGAGGGCGAAGGGAATGTCCGGCTAAACGGAGAAAAAATTGCGGTAGTGAACGGCGAGGCAGCGGATTATTTTGTTGTTACTGCCCGCACCTTGGGCAGGAGCACTGACACTAATGGGATTAGCTTGTTTGTTGTTGATGCTAGTTTGGCCGGTGTAAGTCGAGAGTGTTACACAACCGTTGACGGCCGCCGCGCCGCCACGGTGCGTTTTGATAATGTAGAGGTGAATGCAGACTGCTTGCTCGGCGAGCGTGATAACGCGTACCAGATTGTTGAAGCACAAATAGATGAAACAATCGTTGCGATGGGTGGTGAAGCAGTTGGCACCATGCAAATGCTACTTGATGCCACAGTGGAATACACCAAAACCAGAGAGCAGTTTGGCCAAGCGATCAGCAATTTCCAGGTATTGCAGCACCGTATGGTGGACATGTATTTAAGGCTGGAAGAAACGCGCTCACTGCTGTTTGACGCGGCAATCCAGGTAGACAATAAAAGCCACGGCGCCGCAAAAGCTTGCGCTGCGCTCAAAGTGAAACTGTGCGAAGCGGGTCGATTTGTGTCTCAACAAGCGCTTCAGTTACATGGCGGAATTGGTATGACTGATGAGTTAAGCGTCAGTCATTACTTTAAGCGTTTGCAAGTACTTGCGCTAATGTTTGGTGATGAAGACTACTATATTGAAAAGTATGCTTCGATAGACTGAGCTCCTGGGCAACTCTATACAGGGCGCCCAGGAATTGACTTAAGCTACAAATGTCCTAGAACGTTCCCGATATCTGCAGGCCAACTTCCCGTCCACCAGCCACACCCGCAAATGCGATTGTGCCTGGAATGGTGACGGCGGAGTTGAACTCAACTTTATCGTTCAGGTCGCGACCGAAGGCCGTAATCTTAAGTGTTCTGTTCTCAGACCACTCAAACTCGTACGAAACATTGGCATCCACCACACCGCGACTCGGGAGTAAGCCGCGAGGGTCGTTAGACACTTCTACCCAGTATTCGTCAGTGTATCTATAGCCTAGGAACGCAGTTAGTGTGCCCGCTCCAATCTCGGTGCTGAACACGCCATTGATACCACCGGTGAGGCTTGGTACACGACGCAGTTCCAGATTGCTATTGTCAGTTGCAACGCCATCACCGTTCAGGTCAGCCAGGTACTCGTCGTACTCCGCTTCCAGAAAACCGAAATTCGCATTGAGAGTGAAGTTGCTCGAAGCCACCCAGGTCATTTCGCCTTCCAGGCCGTATATATCAACCGTTGCCGCATTTCTGACAACCGTGTTTGAACCGCCAAAACCATCCGGTTCAATCACTTCTTCCTGCTTGTCACTGTAGTCAGACAAGAAGGCTGCTATGTTAAGCCGCAAGGTATTGTCCAGAAAGTCGCCTTTCATACCAATTTCAATATTCTCAACAAACTCTGGCTCAAATGGGCCGATGTTGGCAGCATCACTGTTGCGCCCATTAAAGCCACCGGAACGAAAGCCTTCCGAGTAGCTTATATAGGTCAGCACCTCATCACTGACACGATAATCCAGGCCAATTTTTGGCGAGAACTCAGTCCATTCTTCCTCACCGATGGCGGCGCTGAGAGGGACAAATATTGGCGTGCCAAATACGTACAATTCGTCACTAGGTGCGCCAGGTAAGTAACCCGCAATACCACCACCACCAATGAAATTGCGGCCATCAAGCCGTTTTTCTTCTTTTGTTAGTCGACCGCCAATGGTCACGTTCAAATTGTCGGTCAGCGATATATTCGCTTCGCCAAATGCCGCCATGGCATCACGCTCGTGATCCGCAAACGGGTTTTGAAAAACTGCACCAGCCGGGCCTGCAAAAGCGGCTATTGAAGTGCGTTGTTCAAGCTGATACTCGTCTTCCAGCCAAAACAGGCCTTCCACAAAATTCCAGCGGTCGCTGAAATCGCTGTTGGATGCAAAGCGTAACTCCACGCTGGTCTGCTCAGAATCTTGAATACGATTGACGTGAAAGAAATTCAGTGGCGTTGCATCAAAGTCCGTTCTGACTTCTTCTTCGGTTTCCTGCCGGCCAAAAATGGCCGTAATTGTGCCTGGCCCAATGTCCCAATTCATATTCAAGGTGTAACTTGTCCAGTCAAAGTCAATGGGCCTTATATAGTCCTGCGAAATTGATTCGATATCGGTGACATCGTCTCCACAGAAGCCGACAAGGCACGGTGTTTCCGGACCCATATTAACGGGGTTGTTTGGGTTGAATGAGGTGATGTTTTGAAGAATGATGCCATCGGCTTTGTCTTCATAGTTTACGAACGTGAACAGCGCGTCAAAATTCTCGCTGGGCGTCCATAACAACGTTGCGTTCAACTCCTGATTGTCTGCATCACCGAGGCGCTCGCCGGTAGTAACGTGAGTGCGTGGCCCTCCATCATCCTGCGATGCATACCCCAATTTGCCCGCCAGCACGCCATCAATAATAGGGAAGTTGGCCACCGCTTTGATATCAATACGATCGTTGGAACCACCCGTCAGTTCGTACTTCAGGCCTAGTTCGCCGGTGGGGCGTGTTCGGGTAATATTGATAGCACCGCCAGTCGTATTACGGCCAAACAATGTACCTTGCGGCCCACGCAATACTTCGAATGCAGCATAGTCAAAAGTGTTGGACATTGAGCCGTTTACGAAGGAGAGCGGCACACCGTCAATGGTGACACCGACTGCCGGATCGAAGCTTCGTTCGACTTCTTGAGTACCAACACCTCGTATGTAAATAGATGCACCTGCGGGCGATACGCTCACTGCATCAATCACCAGGTTGGGAATGAAGCCTTCCGTCTCACGGATATCGCGCATGATCAGATCGTCAATGGTTTTGCCGCTGAATGCAGATACGGCTACGGGTACGTCTTGCATTGACTCATCAATTTTTCGCGCCGTAACAATGACCTCTTCCAAGATTCCAGACGCTGAGCCAGAAGACCCCTGAGCCAGGATAGGTGCAGTGTATCCAAGTGCCAGACTAGCCAGTGCAATACTGATAGCACTGCGACGTCGCGTAAACAATTCAGTTCTTACATTCATGGTATTCCTCGTATCTTCGTTTCTGGCGCGAGTAGGGTTTTTAAGCACCCTACTTATTTCGGTACTACAAGAAACCCTATTGGTTTCAAATCACTGACCAAGAGTTTACTCAGAGGAAAATTTATATACAACAAAAAAAACCGACCATACTGCTTTTTTTCAAAAGAGTAATAAGTGTTTTGCGGCCAGGCGCAGGTTTGGGTTTGCCATAGAGGCATTTGCCATTGCCGCTCTCAATGGTCGCTGAGATGATCAGCGGCCTGGCGGCGGCATCTTAATTTCAAGCGCAGGACAACCCTCGGGTTGAGGCTTTAATGGACGTTTTTTGATCGACCCAATCAGCTCTAGGAATATGCCATCCGGGTCCATCATGTGAACTATTCCGGTTTCGTCGTCGCCCGTACCTGAACAGCAGGGCGCTATTTCAGAGAGGAATTCCACACCTTTGGCTTTCAAAATACCTACTGCTCTATCAACATCGGGCACCACCAGCGCAATTCGATTGATGCCGATATGATTGATGGGCGGTGGGTAGGCCGGTTCAGGATTGAATGGCTTTATCCATTGCACCAACCTCAACACATGATTGTCGCCGCGGCCCAGGGATATATCGGCGCCCTTTATTTTGAATGGGCCTTTAAGGCCATACGCACGCGCTTCTTCGACCGAACCATGCTCAGGCAGAGGTTTGATATTGTTATAACCAAGCTCTTTATAAAACGCCAGGGATTTATCAAAGTCACTCACGTTAATGCCTATGTAGGGCATGGCGATCAAATGCATATTTCGTTCGGGGTCGCCATGTGGGGGCGCTGTTTCCATCAGCTTATACAAAACGCCTTCAAGATCTTTGAAGAAAACAAACTGATTTCCTGGGATACCGTAAGGTTCAGATAAAAACTCGATGTTGTGCGTTTTCATAAACGCAACATCAGCGGCCAGATCTGTGGTTAGCAGCGCGGCATACGCCATACCAATATGGTTTGGCAATTCGTAAGGTGGATCATCGTTGAAAGGGATTTTAAACTGCAGCAAATCGATACCGGCCGCATTCAAGCTGCCAGGTAACGCCAGCACTTCGCCTTTAACCAATTCGTACTGGCATACATCAAACATACCGAGAGCGCGTGCCATTTGATGGGTGTTGGTGAGCGGAAAACCACCCACGCCATCTGTCCAGCCCAGCATTCGATAGAATTCGCGTGCGGTATCAAAATCGCGAGTGTGGGTAGCAAAATGGTAGCGCCCGACCAGGCCTATATCGTCATCGGCACTGAATTGTACAGCTTCTCCTACCTCAAAAGCCTCATTTAACTCACTGGAGTTGGTTCGGTATTCATCTGTATCTTCTTCAGAAACAACGTTAGTGCAGCCAAGAAGAAGCACGCTGCTGACCAACAGACCTACAACTTTACTCAACATCATTGAGTTTCCTTGAATGTCTGTTTGCTGCCGTTGATTCGTCTTCCTGAAACATTTCTTCAAGTCTATCGGCCAAATATTCAATCAGTTGCTTTACACGCTTTTCTCGGTCTTTCTTGATCTGGCCGTACGCCATTCCTTGCATCAGAAACTGCGAAATGTCCATTGCCAAGTAATACATTTCGCCGGTTCCCACCCACTCGGAAAACAATTCCATGTTCTTTTCATGGGTGTGCTGCTCAAACTGCGTTAGTGATTGCTGCAACACATCTTCAAGTTCAGGATCTCTGATACCCGCGATGCACATTTCGTGATAGGCAACGGCCAGATCACTGGTCATGTAATCCCAGGCTGCATAAAGACCGGCTCGGCGACGTTCCGGGCCCTCAAGAGACTTGGGAATTTTGGCTACGCGTGAGGTGTAATCTTCCAGCAGCTGATCGTGCAGGTATTCAACAGCGGCCTGAATCAATTCCTTTTTCGACGGGAAGTGATGCAATAAAGTGCCACGCGAAATATTGGCTTGTTCAATCACATTGCCAGTGGTGACATTGCTGTAGCCGCGCTTAACAAAGCACTCGATAGTCGCGTCCAGCACACGCTGGCGCGTCATCGCACTTTTTCTTGCTTGCCAGCCCTCGGACTTGTTGTTTTCGCTAGACGCAGTTGCCATCAGTGTGCGGCAGGTTTGCTAATATTGACTGGAACACAACTTTGTCTTGGCATACCGGAATACTTTTTGTATTCGGCTATATTGCTTACCAGACGATTGGTGTTGCTGCCTATTTTCAAGACTTTTTCGTCGGACCCTGCAGTTGGTTCCGGCGAACCACCCCAGCAATGTGACATGGAGATCACACCGGGTTTCACATCGTCGCTGGCTGCCGCTATGGCCGGTATGCGACCGTGCGCCGATTCAACACTGATCATATCGCCGTCGGCAATGCCAAGCGCATTCAGATCGAGAGAATTGATATAGGCTGGGTTGGTTGTTCCGCGGCTACGAAGCTGGGTAAATTCCTGGCCAGTGGAATTATAGGTGTTTTTCATCCTGCGGCTGATCAGAAGATGCGAAAAATCCGGGTGTTGATTGGTGTTCTGCAGGTCTGCAAACGCGGCTTCAAGCTCGTTGCCTAGATCTTCCGGATAAAGCTCCAGACGCCCCTGAGTAGCCGGATCAGCCGGCTCTAGAATCACCTGATTTTCCTCATATATCTTGCCACCTTCATGCGCAGCTATCTGTTCTATGGGCACGCGCGAGCCGTCTGTGATCAGTTTCAACAAATCGAACTTCGTCGGCTTGGTTTCCATATCTATTGGCCCATTGGCCAACGCCATATCAAGACCCATTCGTTTACCTAGGCCCCAAAACAGTTCCCACTCTTCTATTTTATCGCCTTGGGCTTCTACTACGGCTTTGGTGTATTGACTGTAGGGTTGCTCGTACCAGATATCAGTCAACAGAGTAACGTCTTCGCGCTCCAGGCATATTTTGGGTGCCAGAACATAATCAGCCAGTTCAGAGGTTGGACCCATCTTGATGTCAACACAGACTAGCAGATCCAAGCCTTTCAGTGCGCGCAGTGTTTTCTGCTGGTCCGGCCAGGCCAACAGCGGGTTACCACCCACACAAATTAGCGCCTTAATCTGACCATCGCCTTCCTGAAGCATTTCATCGGCAATCACAGCTGTGGGCATTTCTTTTACCGGCCCGTAAGGGCCCACCACCACAACCTCACCAATGTCATCAGAAATTCTGCTTTTCACACCGTCATGCAACCACTGGGGTTGCGGTGGTGTGGCTTGCGCGTACATCGGTGTATTCAAGGTTAAGTTGCCTGGGTTGGGCACGCGTTCCCCCGCTCGATTGTAGCGACCGCATATCGCATTCAATGACTGAATAAGATGCTGCAGCAAATTGGCGTGTGGACCCATTTCCGGGCCGGTTCCAGATGCTGCGGTGCCACGTGGGCCAGCGGCAAACAGTCTGGCGGCCGCAATGATTTCTTCCTTGGTGATGCCTGCATTGGCTGCCACCGCGTCGGGAATGAAAGGCGCAATATCGATTTTGAGTTGGTCCAATCCCTGCGTGTGCTCGTCGCAAAACGATTGATCATGCAGATTTTCACTGAGAATTACGTTGATCATGCTTGCCAGTAAAGCGGCGTCATAACCGGGTTTTATTTGTATGTGCAGATCAGCGCGGCGCGCCACTTCCGTTTCTCTTGGGTCAACGCAGATCACTTTCAGGCCGCGCTTCTGGCCTTCGCGAAAGGCATTGGCCGGGCTAAACGACGGAATAGTGCCTGGCATGGAGTAGTGCGAGACCAGAGTATTGTTGCCGATAATCAGTGAAACGTCTGAATTACTCCAGGTGTGACAACTGCCATTCCAAAACCCCATACGAGCAAGACCTATCGCCACTTTTGCAGGCTGATCAATGGTAATGCTGGTGTAATAAGATGGTGAGTCAATGGCTGCATGCCAGGCACGTGCCATATCATGTGCCGCTGAATTCTGAAACGAATAGGTGCCGTTGTAACTGGCGACACTGCGAGGCCCGTGTTCTTTAATAATTGCCTGCAGTTTCTCGGCAATTTCATCCATGGCTTGATCAGAACTAACATCCGCAAAAGAACCATCGCGTGTGCGCTTTTGCGAAGCCTGCAAACGCGTAGGGTGGTAAATTTGCTCAACGAGCTGGCGACCTTTTTCGCAAGTGTAGCCCCCGTACACAGGATTGCTGGTATCAGGTGCAATTGAAATAAGCTTGTTGTCTTCAACCGTTGCCTCCATGGGGCAATAGGCATGACAAAAGCGGCAATAGGTTTTAACAGTTCTTAAAGCCACGGGCGTGTCCTCCGTGTAAGTGATTATTCGTCGAAGAAATCCGCTCTAGGAACGCCTTGAGGATCGTAGACGGCTTGCTCTCTGGCAACTTGAAATTTTTTCACTTCAACATTTTCCAGTCCGAAACTGCCGAGATGAGCTAACATTTTTGCATAGTATTCGCCTGCCAGATGAGCCGCAAAGGTTTCGGTTGATGCCCAGTTCTCATAAACATAAATACGTTTATCGGATGTTGGGTCAGCGGCCCACACGTAGTGATTGCAGCCGTCTTGCGCACGCGTATCATTCATTAGCTGAGCCGCTTCTTGCAGAGCTCTATCGCGATCCTTGGCGGCTATTTCTATTGTTCCGGCAACAATGGTTACAGACATAAAATTCTCCGATTATTATTCTCAGCTTGCATGCATCAGACAGTAACAGAATCGATTAAAAAAACAAACAGTCTTGACTGCTTTTTTATAAACCGCTATTTTGCTGCTATTCGGAGACACATCATGACGGCAAGCAAACATTCCAGCGATGCGCAGGTCTTCGCCCGCTCCAGCGGCGAATCGTATCAGCAAATGCTTGATAAGGAGCCAAATCCGGTTCCTGACGCCTTACGCGAAAATACCAATACTTACCTAGGTTCAGAGCCATTATCGGTTGACCGCTACCTGAGTCGCGAATACCACGATCTTGAAGTAGCCAAGATGTGGAACCGAACGTGGCAGGCTGTTTGTCGTGAGACGGAGCTGGCGGAAGCCGGATCGTTTACGACGTATGACATCGCAAGCTACTCACTATTTGTCACGCGTACCGAATCAATGGCGTTAAAGGCATACCCCAATGCCTGTTTACATCGTGGCCGGCAGTTAAAGCAGGGTGCTGGCACTGCGAGGGAAATTAAATGCCCTTTTCATGGGTTCCGTTGGAACCTGAACGGCGAGTTTCAAGGAGCACCATGCCAATGGGATTTCCCGCACATTAACCAGCAAGCGTTTTCCCTGCCCGAAGTACAGGTGGATACCTGGGGTGGCTGGATTTTTATCAATATGGATGAAAACGCCGAACCACTTCACAGCTACATGGGCATTCTTCCTCAGCACTTCGAACGCTGGAAGCCTGAAACCACTTTCAAGGCTATGCACATTGAGAAGGTAATTGGCTGTAACTGGAAAATTGCATGGGAAGCGTTTATTGAGTCGTATCACACGGTGCAGACTCATCCGCAGATCATGCCTTATCTTGGCGATTCAAACTCGCAATACGATGTATGGGGCGACAATATAAGCCGCACTATTTCTCCAATGGGTGTGGTCAGCCCACATCTAGACGATGTGCCAGCGAACAAAACAGTGAATGACTGGCTTTCTCACGCTCTATTGAAAAGCGACGATCAAGTTCTTGAAGTACCGGAAGGTGTGTCAGCGCGCGAATGGCTGGCCGCGTTTTTCTTCGAGCAACATTCTGAAGACTATCAGATGGATCTTGCCGAATTCTGCACCTACAGCGAAATTATGGACTCGATTCTGTATTCGGTGTTTCCAAATTTTGCACCGTGGGCCGGGTTTCATCCCAATCTAACGTATCGCATGAAGCCCTATGGTGATGACCACACCAAATGCACCATGGAAATTATCGTGCTGATGCGATATCCGGAAAATGGCGAACGACCTGTAGACTGTGAAGTTCATAAGCTGTCTGAGGATCAACTTTTTTCTGAAGCGCCAGGGCTGGAAGGCGGGCTGGGCCGAGTGTTTGACCAGGACCTGACCAATTTGGAAGCCATTCAGCGCGGTCTAAAAAACCTGAAGTCAGGACAGGTGCAACTCGCCAATTACCAGGAGGTGCGTATCCGTCATTTTCATCAAACCTTAGATAAGTACTTGTTCGACTCATGACTCAAGCTGACCCCCTGGATGTTTTAACGCCGTTTCTGGTGCGCGATAAAGTGGCATTGATTACGGGGGCATCAAGCGGTTTTGGTCTCCACTTTGCGTCTGTGTTAGCCAGTGCTGGTGCCAAAGTAGTGCTTGCCGCGCGCAGAAGTCAATTGATAGAAGAAGCCTGTGACAGTTTGAAAGCAACGGGCGCTGACGCCATGGCGGTGACCATGGACGTCACTGACAGCGACAGTGTGAAAGCTGGGTTCGACGCTGCTCAACAGGCATTTGGGATGGTGAATATTCTGGTGAACAACGCGGGCATCTCTCTGCCCAAAGCGTTATTGGGGATGAGCGATTCCGATTGGCACACCGTAATCGACACCAATCTCAATGGCGTAATGTATGCCTCACGCGAAGCTGCGCAACGATTGGTTGCGGCGAAGGAGCCGGGCAGTATAGTGAATGTAGCGTCTATTCTCGGCGAACGCGTTCAGAAGGAAGTGAGCAGCTATGCGGCGGCCAAGGCAGCGGTTAAGCAGTTTACCAAGGCAACCGCATTGGAGCTTGCTAAACACAATATTCGAGTGAACGCCTTGTGTCCTGGCTATTTTAACACCGCCATTAATAACGAATGGTTCAAAACTGAGCCAGGGCAAGACATGATCCGCCGTATTCCACAGCGGCGTACGGGCGACCTTGACGAACTGAATGGCCCGCTGCTGTTGTTGGCCTCTGATGCTGGCTCGTTAATGACGGGCTCTATGTTAACCGTTGATGGTGGCCATGTTCTTACCACTCTTTGATTCATTTATTCACCTGGCAACTGGAGAAAATCATGGGCTCACTAGACGGTAAGACCGCCGTTATTGTAGGTGCTTCGGGCGAGAAAAATTTCGGCACCGCCATTGCTCGTCGCCTTGCGGCTGAAGGTGCTAACGTTGTTGTGTCTGCGCGGCGCAAGGAGCCACTGGAGGTATTGGCAGCGGAAATTGGCGGTCTTGCCGTCACCAGCGATATAACCGACGAGGTGAAAATAGAGAACCTGTTCAAGACGGCGACCGAAACCTATGGAAAAGTAGATATTGCCGTGAACTCCTCAGGCAGTTTTATTCCGTGCATGATTGCTGATCTTACGGCGGAAACCATTCGACCGACCGTGGAGGTCAGTTTCATTGGCACATTGTTGTTCTTTAAACACGCCGCTGCGGCCATGACAGGGGGCGGTTCGGTAATCGCAATTTCGTCATTAACCGCTCGATTACCTGGCCCGGGAATGTCGCCTTACTCTGGTGCGCGTGCCGGCATTGACTATGCGATTAAGATCGCAGCAACAGAGTATGCGGAACAAAAGGTTCGCTTTAACTCCATTGCCGCCGGTTTGATTGAAACAGATATGACGGGCGGCTTGTTCTCAATGCAGGAGATTGTTGATGCTTACGTTCGTGAAACACCTGCCGGGCGCATGGGTACGGTAGACGATATGGCTGAAGCAGTGCTGTTCTTAGGTGACGAGAAAAAATCTGGCTTCATTAACGGCCAGGTTCTAGACCTGTCGGGCGGGGGCCAGATGGGTCACCTGCCAAGGTATTAGAGATTTATTATGGGTCGCGTAGATAACAAAGTGGCCGTTATTTCCGGTGGCGCTTCGGGGCTTGGGTTAGCTTCCGCTCAACGCTTGGCCGAAGAGGGCGCTACGGTAATTCTCGCTGATATCAACGAAGAGCTAGGGCGAGAATCAGCCGAGGCAATCCCGCGTGCCGAATTCCATGTGCTTAACGTAACCGTGGAACAGCAATGGAGCGACTTGGTTGATAACGTGGTTGCGCGACATGGACGGCTGGATGTCCTAATGAACGCAGCGGGCATCGTACAACTAGCGAGTATTGAAGAGACCACGGAAGACTTGTGGCGAAAGGTTAACGCCGTTGGTACCGACGGCACCTTCTTCGGTTCCAAGCATGCAGTGCGTGCCATGAAAGCCTCTGGCGGTGGTTCGATCATCAATATGTGCTCAACCGCGAGTATTAATGGTATGCCACGCATCTTCGCTTATGCCGCTTCAAAAAGTGCGATCAGAGGGATGACCAAATCCATCGCGTGCCTCAGCGCCCAGGAAGGGTATGGCATTCGTTGTAATTCAATTCATCCCGGGAATATCGACACACCCATGCTGCGTGGCATTCAAGATACCGTTAGGGGCGTCAGCCCTGATGCTGCCGATGCTATGGATGGTCTTTGGGTAGGCGAGCCCGCCGACGTTGCCAATATGGTGCTGTTTCTGGCCTCAGACGAGTCGAAATCGGTGAATGGTGCAGAGATGGTGATTGATAATACGGTTACCATCACGGAAGGCGTCGTTTTAAAAACACTTTAGCTGCGGAAAGTTACTGCCTCGCCGATGGCGTGTACCAAATCGGCGACGTATAGGCTCGTTCCTGAATTACAAAATTTGCGCCTTTAGGCATTTTGTCGCCCAAGAGTTTCGCATCATATGCCGTCCAGCGAGGGGTTGGGATCTCGATGATACGGGCGTAATAAACAGCGGCTTGAGTGGCGTCAAAATCAGGGTCTTGCCAAAAGCCAACCAATTCGGCGTCACCAACTGAGTTAGTCCAGCTGGCATCTGCAACATCTACTGTGCTGCTTATCGCGGGCAGTCTGCCATGCGTATCTAAACGGCGTTTGTCCGCGTCGCCCCATACCACGTCAAATATCTTCTCGTGGGTTTTGCCGTCACTGTCTAACCAACCTTTTACAATTTGAATGCGATCGAGGTTGCCACTCATTGGGTCTTTGGATGCGCCCACCAGGAAAACCGGTGACATGGTTTTATCGTTAGAGCTATCATTAGTGATCGTTCCGCCCATCGGTACGCCTTTCGCGTAGCCTACGTGCGGCAGTTTATTGGCGCTCGCATCTCGCTTGGAAAAATCCCAACCGCCGAAGAAGCGCGCGGTTATGCGCGGTCCCGTGGTGGCGTACACTTCTTTTCGTAACATGGCATCCCAAATTGAGGCTCTGGTATTGTCACGAGCCCACACAGCCGCATATCCTGAGCTGCTCATCTCCCAGGTCTGCCAGTTGTCTGGGATGCCCATACGGACCATGGGCGCGTCCGCTCGGCCGGGATTTGGCTCGTCTTTGGGAAACTTGCCAAAGAAGTAATCTTCATCAGCCGTAGACAGCGCTGTGTGACTGTCTGTGGAACCCACCATGCCAAACTGGTACGGGTTTGCGCCGAGTTGCTCATTGAGCTTTAAGCCGTTCTTAAGCGCCTCTCTTGCATACTCATATTGCAACATGTCAGGTGTTTTTCGAGTGGCCATGCTGGCATTGCCTCTGTCCCAGGTCTCAAAATCCGCAAACTCATCTGTTGGAGACAGGTAAGGATGCGACTCGCTGTCGCCTTTGATTTGCGTCACTTCATAGAGTGGTTCCCAGCGGGCTCGATTGCGAACGTATTCGGCATCAATTGCCGCGCCGGTATTTGGGTTGGTTTCTACTGGAAACATTTGGCCGTTTGACAGGTTACCGTTGTGCGCCAGGGCCAACACACGATCGCCCGTTTGCCTTTCATAGCGCGCCATCCATTTCCATAAATCTTGAGGGTTGCGGCTTTGGTTAGAAGTAAACGGCAATAACTGCTTTGCAGTATCAGCGCTACCTCTGTACAACACATTGCGGTGCAGTTTGTCGCCGGCTGCTGTGGGAGTCCACTCATAGCCAATCATCGCGGTGAATTTGCCTGGCTCGTTAAAACGGTCAGCTGTAGCGACATATTTCTCCCACACAGTGCGCGTTACTTCTTCATTGATCAGTGGACCTTCGTAGTCATCGATCAGCACGGCAGTGATTGTTCCAATCACTTCAAGGCTCATCTGCCCAGTGTTGGACAATTTTTTCTGCAATTCCTGGAGTTCTGGATCTTTCATTAATTGTGGATGCCCGGCAATCAGCTGGTCGACAATACCCATGGCATCTGAGTGGTCTGTAACGACTAGAAAATCCAGCGGTCGCGAGAGTCGCGCAGGAATCCCAGTCGTTGACACCACCTCATCGCCTCTGGCAAAACGATACGCATCTTCAGTATCCAGTGTAACGCCAAGCACTCGCGCGTCTAGTGAGTTGGTGGTGTGCAGGTGGGTGTCTCCCCATAAAACCTGAGTGGGATAGGCCACTGGCTTGTACGGAGCTTCAGGCGAGTTGTCTGCTAGCGCTGGCATTGCTGAAATGCACAGCAGAAAAAGTAGTGACCAGCAGATTGTTTGTACATTACGCGCCATGGGCGTATGTGTTGATACAGCCGCGGTTTGATAAGAAGTTTTTTGTCTCATGTTTTATCTTCCTTTCCGAGGCAAGTTTGGGGCCGAAAGTATTACAGCCCCAACACCATCTTCGCTAGAATATTTTTTTGTACTTCTTGTGAACCACCAAATATTGAAGAGGCGCGGTTGTTCAGATAGCGGGGCACAACCGAGCTTAGGTAGTCTTCGCGTATGCATTCACCGTTCTCAGGTGTGTTCATGGCCAAACCCTGATAGCCAATAACATCTACCGCGAGCTGGTTGGTTTCTTGTTGCAAGCGGGTAGTGGTCAGTTTGTTGACAGATGAGGCGGGCCCGGGATTGCCCCCACTGGAAACGGTTTCAAGTACCCGTAGTTCAGTTAGCTCAAGAGATTTGAGATCTATTTCGATGCGCGCCAGCCGTTGCTTCAAGCTGCCGCTTTTGTCAAAGTCAGGGTTCTGCTCGCGCATCTGATCCATCAAGCCTCGAACGTCTTCGATATGATGCCAAATCATATGGGCGGAGAAGCCGCCGCCACGTTCAAATTCCAATAGGTATTTAGCGTAAGACCAGCCTTTGTTTTCTTCGCCAACGAGATTACTTCTTGGCACAACTACGTTGTCAAAAAACACCTGGTTAACTTCGTGTTCCTTGGCCATCGTGATGATGGGCTCTACAGTGACACCTGGCGTGCTCATGTCAATCAATAGAAAGCTGATGCCGCGTTGCGGTTTGACGTTGGGGTCAGTTCTTACCAGGCAGAAAATGTGATCAGCGAAATGGGCGTGTGTGGTCCAGAGTTTTGAGCCATTGACGATAAAGTTTTCACCAGATTCATCGGCGTCGGCTCGTAGCTTAAGGCTGGCGAGGTCTGAGCCGGAACTTGGTTCTGAGTAACCCTGGCACCAGTAGTGCTCGGCGTGGAGCATTTTTGGTAGAAAATTTGCTTTTTGTTCGGGAGTGCCAAAGGCAAGGATAACCGGGGCTAGCATGGCTATGCCCAGTGGGATGAGCATGGGGGCGCCCGCGTGGTAGCACTCCCGGCTGAACAGGTATTTTTGTTCTGGGGTCCAGTTGGTGCCGCCGTGTTCTTCTGGCCAGCTGGGTACGGCCCAACCTTTTTTTACAAGAATGGCCTGCCATTCGAGTGCTATGTCTTTGTCCAGGAATACACCGCTGCAATTTCTGGTTGCTTCTATGATGTTTTCAGGTAGGTTTTCTTTTAGGAACTCGCGTACTTCGAGTTGGAAGGCGCGCTCTTCTTTGGTGAATTCTAGGTTCATAAGGTTGCTCTGTTATTCCGTTTCTGGGAATTTAAGTCGTTTGTACAGCGGTACTGGTATTGGCGCTGAGGTGTTTAGTCGAATATTGGTCAGCGGGACTGTGTGAGGGAGGGACCCCGAACACAAGCCCCCATGGATGGGTTTACGGCGTGTCCCGCTGACCAATATTCGACTCAACACCGGTTTCATTTCAAAAATGTGTTCTCGTAAACAGTATTTAGTCCATTGCCCACTTAATGCCACGACGCAACAATTCATAGAACTCGGGTGTACGCCAAGCACCTTCTTCCGGCTCTGGATACTCTTCAATCAATGGCTGCATGTCATACTTGCCGCGGCAATGACCTAGCGTCAGATAAAGCACCTGGCCTTTGCCGTAAGGGTGCAAGTAGAAAACGGGTTGTACATCGGTTTCTTTGCGCCAGTCGTCTCTCACGAAATCTTCTACGTCGTCAGACCAATGCGTGTGCAACAGGGTTTGATGTTCGCCAAACATTTTGCACAGATAAAGTTCGTCGTCCACCTGAAAGGTCGGAATGTCTTTCACCAATGGGTGATCTGGCTCGGTCACCAAAACATCATACTCTTGAATCGGGGGGTGCGAGGTGAATTGGCTGCCAAGCAGTTCCACAAAAGGCACGTTTTCTTCGGGGCAATCGACCAGTACGCCATCGGGCTTGGGTGATTCCAGGAAACGTAAAATGGAATTGGTGCCGTGCAGCGCGTACCATTTTTTACCGCCGTTAACGTAGTCGCACAGGCGTTGGGTTTCAGCGTCGCTGGGGATTACGTCGCAGGTGTAGGTGATCAAAAAGTCGGATTCGCAAATGGCGTCTATATCGCTGTAGTCTTCGCCCACTCTTACTTTAATGCGGGGTTGTTCAGCGAGAAGCTTGAGAATCTCCAGACGCGCGTGGTCAATATTGTGATACTTGCCGCCCGCAACCAGATAGACGTCTATGCGATCACTTTTGCTCATATGTGCTCCTCCAAAAACGGCGCTTATTCCGCGATAGCCGCGTCAGTTTCGTACTCAAATCCTCATTTATCCGCACATAAACTCCGGTTCTCCGTACGGCGCTTCCTTGCTCTCTCGAAAAAATCCCCATTTTTGAAGGAGCAAATCAGTGTCAGTCCTATGTATGCAGAATATTTACGCCTGATACACCCGGTGCGCCATACACATGGGTGTAACCGGTTTTTAGATCTTTGGGGACTTGGCGGGCGCCGCCTTCACCGCGCAATTGTATGCATACTTCGTGAACCTGGCGCAGGCCGGATGCACCTATGGGTTCGCCATTGGCCAGACAGCCGCCGTCTGTATTCACTGGTAACACACCATCAATTTCGGTGCGGCCTTCGCGCAGCCATTGTTCCTGGTCGCCATCGGCACAGAAGCCGTTTTCGGCCATGTGCATAATTTCGGCGCCTGATTCGGTGTCTTGTAACTGCGCAACGTCAATGTCTTCCGGGCCAATACCGGCGGCTTCGAAAGCGGCGGCTGAGGCGTAGCTTGAGGCGCTGCGTTCGTCTTCTACGGCTTTGCTGGCACTGAATACTTCGAAAGTACCGAATTGGCGGGTGCGCATTACGCTGGCGCCGAGATAGACAGGTTTCTTGGTGTACTTGTGCGCTTCTGACGCCTTGCACACTATCAGGGCGACAGCACCTTCTGAGGGTGAGCAGAACATAAATTTGCGCAGAGGTTCATTGATCATCTGCGAGTTGGCTATTTCTTCCAGCGGAACTGGCGTTTGTCGCCAGGCGTTCGGGTTCAGTGAACCATTGCGAAACGCTTTGTCGGCTACTAGAGAAAGTGACTGTTCGCTGATGCCGAAGTCGTGCATGTAGCGTTGGATTTTGGTGGCAAAAAACTGAGTCGTAATGGCCATTCCTGCTTCGCCATACCATTCGCCCAGACCCCAGTCAGCGGGATTAACTTTAAACGCCCCGCGTGGGTGTTTATCAAAACCCACAACCAAACCAAGATCAGCCGCACCTGCGCATATCGTATTGTAAGCGGAAGACAAGGCACTGCCGCCGGTTGCACATCCGTTGGCAACGTTCATAAAAGGCAACCCTGTTAAACCTAGCTGGTTTACCAGTGAATCGGCATTGCCAGCCTCAGTGCTGCCACCTACGGCAAACTCAATGTCTGACCACTTTACGCCTGCGTCTGATAATGCATTGTTAACGGCAATCGTGGCTTGTTCCAGGCCGGTGCGCTCTGGCGTGCGGCCAAACGCGTGTATTCCTAGTCCAACAATGGCTAATTCTGGTGATTTCATTAGGCGCTCTTCGCTGCAAAGGAGTAGTTGATTACTTCCGTGCCATCCGACTCGGTGTAATATTTGTCGAATTTGATACTCATGGGTGTACCAATTTCGAAACCCTGGCTAACATCTCCTTCAAGGCGGCTGACAACTCGTACCTGATCGGCGAGTTCAACATAGCCCACCGCAAACGGCTTGAAATGTTCGCCGCTTAATTCGGCGGGGTAGGGAGGGCTCGCTAGCGGGAAGTTCTGCACTGTCCAACTCCACAGGGTGCCTTCTTTGGCCAGGGCCACATTACGCACATTGACTGAAGAACATTTGGGACAGCTGGCTGCCGCCGGGAATGAGACGGTGCCACAATCAGCACACTGACTACCACGTAGGTGTGGGTCTTTGTGTGGCCAGTCAAAAAGTAAGGTGTCTATTGAACGTTGTTGGTTCATTCTGTTAGGTACTCAAAGTGACGCAAGGCTGTCATCCCCAAGGGTTGAGCAATACCTTGCATTGATTGTTTGGTGTGCGAAGACTTTCAAAGACGTCGCTGAAGTTGTTGAACGTCACCGTTTCTGTGCACATTGCTTCAACATTCACTCGGTCACTGGCCATCAGGCCGGCAATAAACTCGAAGTCTTCTTTGTGATAGGAAAGGGCGAAACGCATAACCATTTCCTTGCCCATTGCTGCGGCAGGAATGATGGGGTCTTCGTATATGCAATAGCCCACCACAATCAGTTCTGTACCATGCTGCGCAAAGTCTATGCATTGGCTGATCATGCCGGGTATGCCTACGCACTCGAAAATAACGTGGGGTGCGCTGCCGCATTGGCGTTCAAATTCTTCAGACACAGACTCGTTCGCCGGGTTGATGGTACCTGTTGCGCCATACTGCAAAGCGCTTTCGTTGCGCAGCGCCTCAGGCTCGCTGACCACAATATTGTAGGCGCCAAAGAAGCGCACCCAATAAGCCACGGCTAAACCCACGGGCCCTGCACCAAGCACCAACACGTTCTTACCCTTAAGATTGGCGGCCATCTTTACCGCGTGCAAGCCAACCGCCATCGGCTCTATCAGGGCGCCTTCTTGCCAGCTAACGCTGTCTGGCACTTTGATCGAATTGTTTGCGTCAAGCCGAACATACTCGGCAAAACCACCTGGCTGCATTAAACCAACAATGCTTAACTGCGCGCACTGAAATGGTCGACCAGTTTGACAGGGCAGGCAGCGACCGCAAGTAGAGAACGGCATACCGGTGACTTTGTCGCCAGTCTTGAAGTTCTGTGCGGCCTGTTTACCCGCCGCAATAACCTCTCCTACGTACTCATGCCCCAAGACAGTACCAGCCACCAGGCCAGATTCGTGTGACTCCGTTTGATGAAGATCAGTGCCGCATATACCACAGCGCTTCACCTCAATGACAACATCATTTTCGCCAGGTGTTGGATCTTCCACGGTCTCAATGACCATGGCTTCTCCGGGGTTTTTAAATACCGCTGCCTTCATGATTTGCCAACCGTTTGGGTTATTCCGCCGTCGGCTGCCAAGTGTTGGGCGGTAGCCAGGCCAATACCGCGGGTCGCGCCTGTTACAATGGCCTTCTTACCTTTTAGTGCGAGATCCATGCTTTTGCTTCCGGGAGCATGTTAGTTATGATTCGAGTGTACTTATGATGTGGATTGGTTACAACAAAAAAACAGTCCAAACTGTTTTTAAGTGGGGTTTATACGATGGCAAATAAGAAAGATTATTGGAAGGCCAATATCAGCTTGATGATCAAGTTGTTGGTTGTCTGGTTCGTGGTTTCCTTTGGCTGCGGCATTCTACTCTTCGACGTGTTGAACACTGTCCAGATTGGCGGCTACAAACTGGGCTTCTGGTTTGCGCAACAAGGGTCAATCTATGTGTTTGTTGTGCTGATTTTTGTCTATGCAAAGAAAATGGCCAAGCTCGACCAAGAGTTTGGCGTAGAAGAATAAGCCTGGTAATAATCATAAGAATAAGGAAGTAAACCGTGGATTTACAAACACTTACTTACATTGTGGTGGGCATGACCTTCGCGCTGTATATCGGTATAGCGATTTGGGCCAGAGCAGGCTCGACCAGCGAGTTCTACGTGGCGGGTGGCGGCATACACCCCGTGGCCAATGGTATGGCAACGGCGGCTGACTGGATGTCTGCCGCATCATTCATCAGCATGGCAGGAATGATCGCGTTTATGGGCTACGGCGGCTCAGTGTTTCTTATGGGTTGGACCGGCGGGTTTGTGCTGTTGGCCATGTTACTTGCGCCTTATTTGCGCAAGTTCGGCAAGTTCACCGTGCCAGAATTTATAGGCGACCGGTATTACTCGAAAACGGCTCGCATTGTGGCCGTTGTCTGTCTGATCGTAGCCTCGGTCACCTATGTGATTGGGCAGATGAAAGGCATTGGGGTTGCCTTCTCGCGCTTCCTTGAGGTGTCCTACGATTTTGGCTTGGCCGTGGGTATGTTGATTGTGTTCTTCTACGCGGTACTGGGCGGAATGAAAGGCATTACCTACACACAAATTGCGCAGTACTGCGTGTTGATTCTCGCGTACACCATACCCGCGATCTTTATCTCCTTGAATTTAACCGGCAATCCATTCCCACAGTTAGGGCTTGGCAGCACCCTGGTGGGCAGCGATACGTATCTGCTGGACAAGCTGGACCAGGTGGTCATGGAGTTAGGTTGGGCTGAATACACAACTCAAGCGCGGCTTAGTATGACCAATATGTTTGCGTACACCATGTCGCTGATGATTGGCACAGCCGGTTTACCGCATGTGATCATTCGCTTTTTCACCGTTCCAAAAGTCGCTGACGCACGCACATCGGCTGGATGGGCTTTGGTCTTTATTGCAATACTCTACACAACGGCACCCGCTGTTGCCGGCATGGCGAGACTGAACCTAATGTCTACCATCGAACCCTCTCCAGGCCAACACCTGGCGTACGAAGAGCGGCCCGATTGGTTTAAGAACTGGGAAAAGACTGGCTTGCTGCAATTTGAAGACAAGAATGGCGACGGTTTGATTCAGTACTCGGCTGATCCGCAAAACAATGAAATGGTTAAGGTGGACAATGACATTATGGTGTTGGCCAATCCGGAGATTTCCAAATTGCCGAACTGGGTCATTGCGCTGGTAGCCGCCGGTGGCCTTGCAGCCGCTTTGTCGACGGCCGCTGGCTTGCTGCTGGCAATCTCGTCGGCCATCTCGCATGACTTGCTAAAAGGAGTGTTCAAACCGGACATCACTGAACAGCAAGAATTGTTGGCCAGCCGGGTAGCGATGGCGTTTGCCATTGTGCTGGCGGGTTTTCTTGGCTTTAATCCGCCCGATTTCGCCGCTGGAACCGTTGCTCTGGCGTTTGGTCTGGCCGCATCATCTATCTTCCCGGCGTTAATGATGGGTATTTTCTCAACCCGCATTAGCAAGGAAGGCGCCATCGCTGGCATGATCGCTGGTTTGAGTGTGACCTTGCTCTATGTGTTTCAGCACAAGGGCATTATGTTTGTGTCTTCCACTTCGTTTTTGGGTGATATGCCTGCCAATTGGTTTATGGGAATAGAGCCCAATGCCTTCGGCGTTGTGGGTGCGGTTGTTAACTTCGCTGTTGCAATTCTGGTCAGTAAAGTCAGCGCGCCACCGCCAGAGGACGTGCGGATGATGGTTGAGAGTATTCGTGTGCCAGCTGGTGCTGGAGACGCTACTGGTCGTTGAGCATGTGTCGTAACAAGCATGTTGTTGTCGCATTATTGGTCGCACCGATGTTGGCCTTGATTGCGTATTTTGCAGTGGATTCCATTGTTGCTGAAAAACCGCAGAAGGCGATAGCTGGTTCGTCCTATCCTCTGGCCGCAAAATCAAACTGCCGATACGCGAGTGGTCGTTGCAGCCTGGTTAATGGTGATCTCAGGGTAGAAATACACAGCGTCGATAACGCGCTGTTGATCAGCAGCAGCCATGCAGCCGCAATTGTTCGCGCGGCTCTGCTTGATGCTAAACACGACCATGAGAACCATCTGGATCTGACACCCATTGGCAATGATCATGAGTGGCGGGGTGAGCTTCCCGATACTGGCGTTCTCCGGATGCAGCTGCGTATCGCCATAGTTGTAGCCGGCAGCCGCTATTTTGCTGAAGTTGGCCTATTGTTTGCCGAACAAAATTCTAATGCCACCACGATTGAAGGAACGTTATGATTCTGGGAATGCACCATTCCGCGATTGCCGTACCTGACCTTAACAAAGCACTTGCGTTTTATTGCGATGTCATTGGTTTCGAAATCGAGATGGAAGCCGAAGTACCTTCAGGCATTGACGTAATGGGCACTGCCATGGGCATTGCAGATTCAGGTTTCAAGATACGCATGCTTAAGAAAGGCCATTCGCATCTTGAACTGTTTGAATTCGTTGACACTGAAGTTGTTAACGAATTGCGGCCGGTGAATCGCACAGGTATAACGCACGTTGCGCTGTCTACCGACGACATAGAGAAAGACTACAAGTACCTGGCGGACAACGGCGTCGTGTTTAATGCGGCGTTGTTTGGCCCGATATCACAACGGTTCGCTTACGGTCGAGACCCTTTTGGAAACGTGATCGAACTGATCGAAAAAGAAAATGCCCTGGCCTAAATTGGTCGAATGTTTACAGGTATCGCGCTTTGCCTGGCTTGCCCAGTGATAGGGTCATAGTATTTTTCATCGCTGACCAGGGCGTTAGTTGATACCCCTTGATTGAGCACATTGTCTTTGTTGCTATCAGCATCACCAAAAGCGTGTGCCATCGAGACAACACCGGGCTTGATGTCATCGCTGGCTTTAACTGCGCCAACTATGCGCCCAGTTTCCGCAATTATCTCTACTAATGACTCTGAATTAATCTCGAGGCGTGCCAGGTCGCTTGAATGCATATACGCCCAGTTGGTTGCCCCTTTCTCGCGCAGCTTGTCAAAATTGTGGCCGGTGGAATTAAAAAAATGTTTGATGCGCCGGCTGGTGAGTAAGAATTCGTACTGGCTACTGGTTCTGATGGGGCGACCTTCGTCATCAAGCGGCTCGCTAGCAACACTTCTTATCTGTTGGTCCACCTCAATGGGCAGCAAGCAAAAGCGATGCTGGTTGCCTTGGCTTCTTGCGGCCACGGGTGAACAAGCTTCCGCGTAGATTTTTCCGCCGGATCTTGACGTCTCTTCACGTATGCGCGACAGCGGGATTGCTGATCCCTGAGTGATCAGTTCAGTGAGTTGGTATTTGCTGGGCTTCTCACCGTTAGAAATCGTTACATTATTTATTTGCAGATCTATTCCTAATCGAATCGCCAGCTCCCAGTAAAGCTCCCACTCTTCAATCAGCTCACCATCTGGTTCAACGAGCTTCTCAGTGTAATGGGCGTAAGGCTCTTCGAAGTACATCTCGCCCAACAGCGTTGCGTCTTCACGCTCCAGCTGCAACACCGGTGCCAGTATGTAGTCAGCACGTTTTGCGGTGGCTGACATCCACGGATCAATCGCGACCAACAAGTCTAGTGCTTCCATTGCACGCGTGATTTTCTGCTGATTTGGAAACGCGACGACCGGGTTGCCGCCATTAACAAACAGCGCTCGAATTTGGCCATCACCTGGCGTTAATATCTCATCGGCCATTATATTGCAGGGCATTTCATCACCCAGCTGGCTTAGGCCTCTAAACCGCGATTGAACGACATGTTCACCCCAGGGTTGGGGAGGAAATATCACTTGAGCTTTGCGTGGCCTTGATGGGGAGAGTGGCGGCGCCGACGGTGGTGTTTCGCCTTCTCTGTAATAACGACCACAAATGGTGTTTAACGTCATTACCATGTGCTCGGTCAACGACCCCAAGGGAGACATCTCCGGGCCTGTTCCAGTACTGGCCGCACCTTTAGAACCACCGGCAAATAATGTTGCCGCTTGAACAATGTGATCTGCAAGAACATCTGTGCGTCTGGCAACGTAATCAAGAGTAAACGGCTGAAGCAGCTCTCGAAATTCAGAAAGATGGTCGACATATTCCTTGCAGAACTCTACATCATGCAATCGCTCATCAATGATAAGGCGCACAATGCCAGCCAGCAGAGTAGGGTCTTCTCCGGGCCTGGGCTGCAGATGCAGAGTTGCTTTTCGTGCCACCTCGGTTTGTCTAGGGTCTATCACTATCAGTTTAAGACCATCATCTAATGCGTCCTGCAAACGTCTTGACGCGTTATAAGGGGGTAAGCCGCCGGGCGGAGAGTACTGCGATAACACCGTATTGTTACCTATGAACATGGCTACATCAGCGTCTTTAAACGAATGTATTCCTCCAGACCAAATGCCAAAGCGCGCAGGCATCAGAGCTTTGGCTGGTTGGTCCAGCGTCATCGGTGAAAACAGCGACGGTGATTCTATGGCCAGATGAAATGCTTTGGAGACAGGCAGGGTGGGCATGTTCGACCATGCCCAGCTGCCATTGTAGGACGCGATGGCGCGCCCGCCAGATTCGACCATCAACTCGCCGGTTTTAATCGCAATTTCATCCAGCGCCTGCCTCAGCGGAATAGGCGTAAAGCCATTTTCGCCGCGTTTTAGCGCACCTCTTATTCGGTCTTTGTGGGTATGCATAGTGATCAACTCGCGACCACGCAAACACGTATAACCACCGGTTAAGGGGTTGCTGGTATCGCCTCTGAGCGACACCAAGCGACCGTCTTCCAAATCAACTTCAATGCCGCAGCAACCCAGGCAAAAACGACAGTAGGTTTTCCTGGTTTCCATAGTCATAGACGCTTAAGACTCACTGGGCACATCAAAGTACTTTTGGTACCTGGCAAACGCCTCGCGTTCTTCAGTAACCACTTCAGAGCCACCGGCTTTCCTACTGTAGTCGTGTCTGCCAAAAACACCTTTTGGCTTAGTGTCCAGCAGGTTTTGAATGTTGCTGGCAGCACTTGGTTCAAGTGTCAGGCCAATGTCACGGTAGGCTTTCCTGATCGCCGCGACCGGATGTTCACAAAATTGCTGGTATACGACGTTGGCAAACTGGCCGGCAGGAATCGTGCCATCTTCCATCCAGCCGATGATTCTGTCCCACATTTTGACGCGACTATTGGTCATTAGTACGTCGTCCAGCATATTGCCACTCCAAGGGTCGTCGGTACGCCACCAATAAATAGTGCCTTGCACACTCACCACCGAATCAGTAGTGGTGATTTGATCTCTGTGCATGAAAATTAGTTTTGCGTCCGGGTAGGCAGCAAACAGTTGCGGCAGTACGGGCATATGCGTGGGGCCTTTCAACAACCAGTGTGGCTTTTTGTACTTCCATTGCAGCAGCTTGAGGATGCGCTTGTGCCATGCAAACGTCTGGCTGATGTCTTGTTTGCGAAAGTACGCCACATAAGATGGTATCTGGAATGCGCAGTAATACACCTCAGACAAGAACGTGAGGTATAAAAATTCAATGCACTCAACAGGCATGTCGGCTGATTGCGCATGCATGGTTTTCCATTCTGGCGCGATGCGTTCAGGCAAGGTAATTAATGCTTCGGCTTTTGCAATTCTTGGGTCGCTGAAATAACTGTGTTCTTCCGGTGGAGGGCAGGGGAACATGGCCTCCCAGTGTTTCACTACTCTAAACTGTTCGTCCTTGGATAGCGCCTCGTGGAAAATGCTAGTGCCCGATCTTCCAGAGCCTACGATGAAGACGGGTTCGTTAATGACTTCATCTTCAATTTCCGGATGCTGTTTATAGCAGTCAGTGATAGCAAGGCGTGCTTCTAAATAGCGGATCAAATCAGAGCGAGTGAGAATACGGCCACAGAAATTCAGCTTGGCCTCTTCCTCAATGGCCTTAATCAATACCCGAAAATGACGTAACCAATCGTCATCGCCAAAATCGCTAAGGCCAGTATTTCGTCGCGCTTGTGCAAGTAAGGAATGTTCATCCAAAGGCACAATGCTGCGAATATCAAGATGCTCACCTTCGTCGTTCAAACGAGCTACCCAGTCCGGCCTGGGTGCGGGCTTCCAGGTGCTCCTGCGGTCAAAAGGCGTATCGCTCATGGTTAATATTATTCTTCATTTATCAGAACTGCCCTATGCTAAGTGGCGCTGCCACGCATGTACAGGGTATGACATTACAAATAGAAGTGACTGAATAGCAAAGAATGCATTGATACCTCTGCGTTACACTTGTGAGAAAATAGCGATAACGACCATCTGAAAAACAGGAAATAGAAATGTGGTATGCCATCATCAGCGAAGATGTAGACGACAGCTTGCCTGGTCGCAAGGTCAATAGAGAAGCACATCTCGCGCGTTTACATGAAATGAACGAAGCGGGGCGGCTACTAATTGCAGGTCCACATCCCAAAGTAGACGATGACGATCCAGGCGACGCCGGATTTTCAGGCAGCTTGTTAGTGCTTGACTTTGATTCGCTGGAAGCAGCTCAAGCCTGGGCCGATGCAGACCCCTATGTGGTCAACGGCATTCACAAGAGTGTGACCGTGAAACCTTTTAAAAAAGTACTGCCGTAGTGGAATTTGTCATCAGCTTTGATATGCGCGCACCTGCGTTTGGTGCACCTGTCGAATCGCTGTACAGCGCGGCACTTGATATGGCTGAATGGGCTGATGATATTGGTTTCAATGCTGTGTCGTTTGGCGAACACCATGCGTCTGAAGATGGTTACCTTCCCTCACCTTTGCCAATGTGTGCAGCGGTGGCTGCACGCACAAAACAGCTAATGATCAGGCCCAATGTGTTACTCGCACCCTTATATGAACCGGTCAAACTCGCTGAAGATATTTCCGTGGTTCAGCTGATCTGCGCAGGGCGCTTGCAGCTGGTCATAGGTGCGGGATATCGCCCTTACGAATTCCAGATGTTTGGCACGCGGCGTGAAGATCGCAAAGAGAAATACCTTGAGGTGTTTGAATTGCTGAATAAAGCCTGGAGCACGCCTGAATTCGAATACAAAGGGCGGCAGGTTCGTATAACACCGCAGCCCAGTAAGCCGCCACCGTTGTTGCTCGGCGGTGCACACCCAGCGGTTGCGCGCCGTGCGGCCCATATTGCTGACGGCTACTTTCCGCCGGGTGGAGAGAACTGGAATCTATACAGAGAGGAGCGCCTGAGGCTTGGCAAGTCAGACCCGGGCGAGAAGTTTCACTCTCTGGGGCCAATCTACACGCACGTAACGAATGATGTGGAACAAGCCTGGGAAACTATTCTGCCGCATGCGGTGCACTGTGTAGAATCTTATACGGAATGGACAGTTGAAGCCTACGGTAGGGCTGCAGGACCCTTCGCGAAAGGAGTGAATCCAACGCAGCTGCGCGAGAGCGGAGCCTATCAGGTGTGCACGCCCAAGAAAGCCATCTCAATGATTAATAGCCTGGACGATTGCACGACCTATATTTTAACGCCACTGTTGGGCGGTATAGCTCCAGATTTTGCGTGGCAAGGCTTAAAATTATTCGAGCGTGACGTGTGGCCGCACGTAAGACAGCGAGCGAAACCGCTACCAATACCCGGCAAGTCTGCTTAATTGTCGTATACGCGGTAGAATAGTCTGCTTTATACCATCGGAACCTTTCTGTGAGCGCACAGTATCTATTTGTTTGCTTGACCGTTTTGGCTTTGCCTTTCAGCGCTGCAAACAGAACCAATGCTGAGCCACTTGGTTTGGGTCGTGTCGTTGATCTCGCCGAAATTGAGCAGTGGATGAAGCAGGCTACAGGCAGCCAAGCCGGCAACAGCTTTTGATGTCGCGCGGTCCTGGGTCAGTGCCTTATCATTCAAACCCGCTACTGTCGTGGTTAGCGCAAAGCGATGGGCATGTACTGTATGAGGCAGAATCCTGGCTATGAACTCGCATACGTCCTCTCTTCGTAATGACTTAGCGAAGGAACTTCACCGCTTTATGAGTGCTGGCTGTGTGATCTCCGACGCTGAAACTCAGCGCCCATATGAAAGTGACGGCTTGGCTATCTACGCTGCGATGCCGCTAATGGTTGTGTTGCCGGAAACGGTAGAGCAGGTTCAAAATGTAATGCGCCTCTGCCATAAACGCGGTGTGCCGGTCATAGCGCGCGGCGCCGGCACAGGCTTAAGCGCAGGCGCGATGCCGCGCGAAGACGCTGTGGTTTTGTCATTGGCAAAGTTTCAGAATGTGCTGGATATTGATCCTCAATCTCGCACCGCGCGCCTGCAGCCAGGCGTTCGGAATCTGGCGATCAGCGAAGCGGCGGCTGAGTACGGCTTGTATTATGCACCGGACCCTTCGTCGCAGATTGCGTGCACCATTGGCGGTAATGTCGCGGAAAATTCTGGCGGTGTGCATTGCCTGAAGTACGGATTAACAGTGCACAATGTGCTTAGCGTGGAGTTAGTTACAGTAGAAGGTGATTTACTCAGTCTTGGTACGGAAGGCTTGGACAGTGCCGGTATTGATTTGATGGCACTGATTACGGGTTCTGAAGGCTTGCTTGGGATAGTCACGGAGGTGACTGTGCGATTGTTGCCAATACCAAGTTCGGCGCGCCTGGTGATGGCGGCTTTCGATAATGTGCAAGCTGCTGGTGATGCCGTGGGTGCTGTCATATCCGATGGCATCATTCCCGCTGGCTTGGAAATGATGGACAGCCATGCAATTATTGCCGCTGAATCGTTTGCCAATGCGGGTTATCCAACTGACGCTGACGCCTTATTGCTGTGCGAAGTGGATGGTGACTCTGACGAAGTCCAAGATCAAAGTGTGCGAGTCGAGCAGCTATTTTATTCGCTGGGTGCGACTGTGGTACGAATGTCGCGCAATGATGAAGAGCGTGCGTTGCTTTGGAAGGGACGTAAGTCGGCGTTTCCCGCCGTCGGCAGGCTGTCGCCAGACTATTACTGTATGGACGGCACTATTCCGCGCGGTCAGCTTTCTTATGTGCTTACTGAAATGCAGCGATTATCCGAGGAGTACGGCCTAAGAGTAGCGAATGTATTTCATGCTGGTGATGGTAATTTGCACCCCTTAATTCTGTTTGACGCCAGTAAACCTGGTGAAACTGAAAAAACCGAGGAGTTTGGCGGACGCATTTTGGAGCTGTGTGTGAAAGTAGGTGGTTGCATCACCGGTGAACATGGCGTAGGTGTGGAAAAGTTGCGCCAGATGAGCGTGCAATTTAGCCGTGAAGAAATTGAACAGTTTCACCGCGTAAAAGCGGCGTTTGATCCTGAAGGTACATTGAATCCAGGGAAAGGGGTGCCGGTATTGAAAAACTGCCAAGAGTACCGCGCAATTGATGCGGCAGCATCGACATCATGACTGATCAGACTATAGAGCTGCTGGAGCAAGTAAATGCAGCACGCTCTTCGAACAGCACACTTAACATTCTTGGCGGCTGCAGTAAGCGTTTTCTGGGTCGTGAGCAAACAGCTGATGCAGCGCTTGACGTATCAAAACATACAGGAATAGTTAGTTATGAGCCCGTTGAGCTAGTGCTGACTGCACGTGCTGGGACTCGATTACTGGATATAGAGGCCGCTTTAGCAGAGCAAGGCCAGGCATTGGCGTTTGATCCACCGCACTTTTCGGAGCAAGCAACCCTTGGCGGTACTCTGGCCTGTAACCAATCGGGACCGGCACGACCCTGGCAAGGCTCTGTTCGAGACGCGGTACTGGGTATTCGTTTAATCAATGGCCGCGGCGAGCACCTGCGTTTTGGTGGCCAGGTGATGAAAAACGTGGCGGGATACGATGTGTCGCGAGCGCAGGCAGGCGCCTATGGAACACTGGGTGTGATTACAGAGATAAGTTTGAAAGTCCTGCCCAAGCCAAAAGCCACGTTAACCTTGGTTCAGACGTTGGATGCCGCAAGTGCGATTCAGGCAATGAATGAGCGTGCAGGAAAATCTCAACTTCTGGCTGGCGCATGCTGGGTTGATGGGGCTCTTTATTTGCGACTGTCAGGCAGCCCTGCAGTGGTAGCTGGGGCGGCGAAAGAATGGGGCGGCAATGAACTGGATGACGAGCTCTCATTTTGGCGTTCAATCAGGGAGCAGCAGCATTCTTTTTTTTCGAGTGTGGAAAATGTTTGGCGCTTTTCAATAAGGTCCAGTGCCACGCTGTGGCGGCAAGATGCACCGTGGATAATTGACTGGGGTGGCGCCCAACGTTGGTTACGTGGCGAGTTTGATTTTGCAACGTTGGAAGCCGAAGCGTCCGATGCCAAAGGCCAGGTTAGCTTGTTTCGAGGCGAGCGTCGAAACGATGAGGTATTCGCCACTCTATCGCCGGGCGGAAAACTATTGCATCAACGATTAAAAAAGGCGTTCGACCCGCAGGGAATTTTCAACCCAGGACGGCTGTATAGCTGGATGTAGAGCACGCATGCACACTCGTATTCATCCAAAGTTTAGCACCAGGCCGGAGATAGAAGAGGCGCAAGATATTCTGCGCGCTTGCGTACATTGTGGATTTTGCACCGCTACTTGCCCTACGTATTTAGAACTTGGTGACGAGCGAGACGGGCCGCGCGGGCGAATACACCTTATAGGGCAGTTCCTGGAAGAAGGCAGCGCCACTATGAAAACGGTGAGTCATCTGGATCGTTGCCTGACGTGCAGGGCATGTGAAACTACCTGCCCGTCTGGCGTCGAATACGGCCGGCTTGCTGATATTAGTCGATACACTCTCGAACAAGAGGTAAAGCGTCCATTGTTGCAAAGATTGATGCGCTGGGGTTTGTTGCGCGTTCTGCCTTACAAGCAGCGTTTTGGATTTCTATTACGAATTGGGCAGTTATGCAGGCCGGTATTGCCTCGCATTATTGCGAAAGAAATTCCAGCAAAGCAAATTGAGTTGCTCCGTCCAGCTCGCACGCATCAGCGCAAGATGCTTATGCTAAGCGGTTGCGCACAATCGGTGGCAACTCCAAATACAAATAATGCTGCTGCCAGAGTACTGGATCGGCTAGGCATTACTGTGATTGAACCCTCTAACAGCGTTTGTTGTGGCGCTGCGAGTTACCACCTGTCCGAGCAAGATCAAGCAAAAGACTTCGCGCGGAGGAATATTGATGCCTGGTGGCCACTGGTAGAGCAGGGTGCAGAGTACGTGGTTGTATCAGCATCCGGGTGTGGCAATATCGTGAAGGATTATGGAGAGCTGCTCAGAGACGACCCGCAATACGCCGAAAAGGCAAAGCAGTTGAGCAAGATAGCGCGGGATCTAAGCGAGGTAATCCTCGACGAAAATCTTGAATCTTTGCAATTGGCAAAAGCGGAGGCTAGCATTGCTATTCATTGCCCATGTTCTTTGCAGCACGGCCAGCAATTGCCGGGAGTGTTGGAGGAAATTTTCAGCTCTCTGCGCATACCCACAACAAAAACACATGACAAGCACTTATGCTGTGGCTCGGCAGGCACTTACTCAATTCTGCAGCCAGCAATGAGCCGTAAGCTGCTCAGCAATAAAGTGAAAGCGCTCACAACCGACAACCCTGATGAAATTGTGACGGCGAATGTTGGCTGCCAACTGCATCTGGCTGCTGGGGCCGGCATTCCGGTCAGACACTGGATCGAATGGGTTGATGAAATCACCGACCCACATTGATGCAGTGTTTACGCCTGGTGTGCAAACGTTTCTTCTGCAAACTTCTTTAAATCATACGCACAACGATTAAAACCAGCCTCCACCGCTGGCGCAAAATGCCGCATCATCGAGTCTTTTTCGGGTCCTGAGAATTCATCAATACTGATGTAAGTGCAGCTGCTTTCATCCAAAGCCTTTAAGAACTGGCTACGCACAGCGTGCACTGGATCATTCTCTTTGTTTTCCATTTGCCAGGCGATGCATCTCATCGGTTCTATTCTGCAAATGTACTCTACTTGCTGTGATGGTCCTGATCCAAGATCAACCATCATATCTACTGCGGAACCAATCTCCAGCGACTCATTTTTCACACTGGGACAGAAACCGTTCCACGCGCCGTAATTGTCGAAATCCAAGAGTATCTTCCATACCAGCTCTACTGGGGCTTTAATGGTGACTTCGTCCGAACTAACAGTACTTTCGGTAATCATAATGTTGGCATGCTCATATTGATGATTCTTTATCTCGCCGGTAAGGGCTGTTAATGTGCCCTGGAACACCTTGCCCATATCAGATTGGTGAATTCACGCCGCTGCTCACTTCGTTGATCACAACCACTCTTCTGTTCAAACGTTGCATGTGGTCTCGCAGCAAGTGCCATTTAACCTGCGGATTGCGCGATAACGCTTTTATAGATACCGATAGTAATCTGCTCTACTCCCGCAGACAATTACGAAGTTGGCAGGACTTCAGCAAGACGGTTACAATCACCTGTCAAAATTGAGGACGCTTATAATGGCTGATACTCCCGCTTACGTAATCGCAAATTTTATTGTTCATGACAAAGATGAGTACCGAAAGTATGAGAAAGGTTTCTTTCCTATTCTAAAACGTCACGAGGGTGAATTTTTTACCTTTGATGACAACCCGATTACGTTCGAAGGCGCAGACCCTAGAGAAGGGCGAATGGTGATTTTCAAGTTTCCTAATGAGGAAGCAGCCACGGCCTGGTATAACGATCCCGAGTATCAAGCCCTGTCAGAGTTCCGCAGAGCAGGTACCGAGCTTAAGTTTTTAACCATGGTGCATGGTTTACCACCCAGGTAATCTAACCTGCGGGCTAAACTTTACCACGTAAACAATTCCTGGACGTAGTCTTGATATGAGTGTTTTGTGGCAACCAAACCAACACCGCATCGATGCAGCGCAAATTACTGCGTTCGCACGCTTGGCTAAAGAACGCTGGCCGGATTTAGACCTCAACAACTACGACGCGATTTATCAGTGGTCCATTGATAATCCTGAGGCGTTTTGGCAAGCGGTGTGGGATTTTTCTGAGGTTAATGCCTCGGTTGTTGGCGAACGAGTATTAGTTGACGGCTACAAAATGCCAGGTGCCCGCTGGTTTCCAGATGCGCGTCTGAACTTCGCTGAGAATCTATTGTGCAAGCGAGATGATTCAATCGCCCTGGTGTCATTGCTTGAAAATGGCGTCAGAGAAACCACAACGTTTGAGCAGTTGTACCAGCAGGTTGCGCAATTAGCAGCTTATCTGCGAGAGCTTAATGTTCAGCCTGGTGATCGTGTTGCGGGTTTTATGCCGAACGTCGCAGAAACTGTGGTTGCGATGTTGGCAACAAGCAGTCTGGGTGCCGTGTGGACTTCCTGCTCGCCAGATTTCGGTTTTCAGGGAGTAATGGACCGGTTTGGCCAGGCCGCACCCAAAGTGCTGTTTGCGGCTGATGGCTACTACTACAACGGCAAATCCCACAACTCTTTGGAAAAACTGCGTGATATCTCTCAGAAGATCGACAGTGTAAGCACCGTTATTGTTGTATCACTGTTAAACGACTCTTTAGCGATCTCAGACATCGCCAATGCAATTCTATACACCGATGTGCTGGCCAAGCACCAACATGTGCACGACATAGAGTTTGCGCAGCTTCCTTTCGATCATCCTTTGTATGTAATGTATTCCTCAGGCACAACCGGGGTGCCAAAGTGCATTGTGCATGGCGCTGGTGGGACATTACTGCAACACCTGAAAGAGCATCGTTTGTTATGTGATGTTGGCGAAGACGATGTGTTCTTCTATTTCACAACCTGCGGATGGATGATGTGGAATTGGCTGGTATCAGGGCTTGCCAGCGGTGCGACACTGGTTCTATACGATGGCTCACCGTTCGCCCAGCAAGGAAAGTTGTTGCTGGATGCGATCGACAAGGAAGGCATCACCGTTTTTGGTACCAGCGCAAAGTTTATTGCGGCGCTAGAGAAGGAAGAGCTTAAGCCAAGAGAATCGCACAGCCTTGCTAGCTTGAAGACCATACTTTCTACCGGATCTCCTTTGTCGCATGAGAGCTTTGAATACGTTTACAGGGATTTTAAGTCAGATGTCTGTCTATCGTCTATCGCAGGTGGCACAGATATTGTTTCCTGTTTCGTAGGAGGTTGCCCAACATTGCCTGTTTACACTGGCGAAATTCAATGTCGTGGCCTGGGCATGGCGGTCGAATTCTGGAACGACGATGGCAAAGCGCTGGCGAGCGGTAAAGGCGAACTGGTGTGCGTTAAACCGTTTCCCTGCATGCCCATCGGATTCTGGAATGACGAGGACGGTAGTAAATACCACGCCGCGTACTTTGATCAGTATGAGAACGTATGGTGCCATGGTGATTATGGTGAGATAACCGAAAACGGTGGCGTGATCATTCATGGCCGCTCTGATGCGGTGTTAAACCCGGGCGGTGTCCGCATTGGTACGGCAGAGATTTATCGGCAGGTTGAGAAGCTGGAGCAAATTGTTGAGAGCATCGTCATTGGCCAGGACTGGGCTGATGATGTTCGCGTGGTCTTATTCGTGGTTCTTCGAGACGGCGTGCTGTTAGACGAACAACTGGAAGACACCATTCGCAAAACCATTCGCAAGCACACAACGCCGCGGCATGTGCCTGCGAAGATTATAGCTGTCAGTGACATACCGCGAACGCTCAGCGGCAAAATTGTGGAACTGGCCGTTCGCAATGTTGTCCATAATCGCCCCGTCAAAAATACCGATGCGCTGGCGAATCCCGACGCGTTGGATCTTTACCGAGATTTAAGCGATTTGGCCAGCTGACCTTCATCCGATAAGGGGCTTTTCTGCTCGGTTCTTCCACCGTTACGCAAAATGCGATTTACCAGTTATTGAAGTGCATCACGGACTCCACGTCAGGTCGATAAGCTGGTTTGAAGTTTGTACCTTTGGTGTACGCAATGGGAATCATTGCCACCTGCATGTACTGCTCATAAGGAATGCCGAGTAATTCGGCTACTTCCTGCTCATGCATTAAGTGCAGAGTAGTCCAGGCGGTGCCTATTCCTCTTGCTCGAGCAGCCAGCATAAAGCTCCAGGTAGCGGGGATAATTGAGCCCAGAATTGATGCATGCGACATAGAGCCTGCAACCCCTTCGCCGTCGGTTCTTCCTTCAATACAAGGGATCATCAATACGGGTGCACGCCCTATGTTTTGTGCAAGGTATTCGGCTGAATTGGTCGAGCGCGTTTGGCTCTCGGTGAGCGAGCTGTCACCGCTGTCTTTGTGCAGATGATGAATCGCCTGTGGCATGGTTCGGTAGATATCAAACGTCTGCGAGTAGAGCTCGCCTAGCCTGGCTTTCTTGTCAGAATCGGTCACAAACACGAACTGCCAACCCTGAGAATTTGAACCGCTGGGCGCCTGCACCGCCTGCTCAACACATTCCCGTATGGTCTCTCTGGCCACCGGGCGATCGAAATCCAAACGCTTGCGAACCGCGCGAGTTGTACTGAGTAGCTCGTCGGCACTGAGACCTAATTGATCGTGTGGCATATTATGTTTCCTTTGATTGGCTGGCTTACTGGCTTACTTGCCATTCTACGCCAGGTTCAGATGATTTGAATGCCGGCCTCTGGGTTAAGCCAAGCATATAGTTGGCCAGGTTTGGGTGAGCATCTAGCGTTACAAAACCATTTCCCAGATACACGCTGTACCCCACGCCAATATCTGCTGCGGAAAAACCGTCAGCAAGTAAAAACTCGGAATTGGCCAGATGCGCGTCTAAAACTTCAAACCCTTTCGTAAGCCTTTTTGATTCGAGTTTTTGAATAACGTCGGAGCGCTCTTCCGGTTTGATGAATACTTGTTGTTGTAACAACGCGGCACCGTGTACCGCCAGCGTTTCCGCAAAGTGCACCCATTGCAGCCATGCGTTTCGCTCAGCGTGCTCACGTGCGCGTCCCAAAACGCCATTGTCATAGCGTTCACACAAATACTGGCAAATAGCGCCAGATTCAAACAATGTTACGTCGCCGTCGCGCAATGCAGGCACACGGCCAAGCGGGTGTACGGCCAGATAATCGGGGGCGCGTAAGTAAGTTAGATCAAACGGCATTTCGACACAATCGAATTCAATCCCCAGTTCGTTCAGCAGCCAAAGTGACCGCATTGAGCGCGAGCCTGGCACGTGATAAAGCGTGATCATGGTTTAAACAAAGCCTGCGAGAAGACCGAGACGCATGCGCTACGATAAACAATCGCCATAAAACAGTCAATTCGGATTGTTTTTGTCATAGGCATCTGATAGCGTCAATAGGGCGGTCTCCCCATAAAACAACTATAGGAGAACAGTAGCAATGAATAGCAACGCTACAGGCCCAATGAGCGGCGTTCGAGTGATTGATCTTGGTGCAATGGTTACAGGTCCAATGGCCACGACCATACTCTCTGATCAAGGTGCAGATGTCATAAAGATTGAGCCGCCCGGCATTGGTGATGTGATGCGCTACTTCGGTTCCAGCCGCAACGGGGTCAGCGGTCTTTACCACACTACCAATCGTGGCAAGCGTTCGCTGAGCTTGAATCTGAAGGCAAAAGCAGCGGTGGATGTTGTACATAAACTGGTGGCAACTGCAGACGTAGTTGCGCACAACTTCAGACCCGGTGTGGCTGAACGACTTGGCATCGACTATAAATCTCTGAAAAAGCACAACCCGGAGCTAATCTACCTTTCGGTGTGCGGGTTTGGCGATAGTGGCCCGTTGTCGCACAAGGCAGCCTACGATAACGTTATTCAGGCCTTTGCTGGCGTAGCGCAAAGTCAGGCGGATCTAAAAACCGGTGAACCAATTCAATACTACCAACTGTTTACCGATAAGCTGACGGCACTGACTGGTAGTCAGGCCATCAGTGCCGCTTTGTTTGCACGTGAGAGAGGCTGCGGCGGCCAACACATTCGGCTCTCCATGGTGGATTCTGTCGTCAATTTTTTGTGGGCTGATACTGCGGGCATTAATGCGTTTCTTGATCCCGGTGCGGACGAGGGCATGAACCCGTCCAAAGGCTTGCGTCTGATTAAATTTAAAGATGGCTATGGGGCCATCGCGGGAGTAACCGATTCGCAGTTTCGCGGCTATTGTCGTGCATTTGATGAAGACGCCGACAACCCGCTTTTCGCCTCTGCGGCCGAGCGCAATAGTAATGCGCCAGCGCTAAAAGAAATGACCAAGCGCGTGTCAGAAAAGGCGCTTCAAATGACGCTGGCAGAAGCGATGGCGGCGTTAGAGGCCAACGATGTACCGTGCGCCATCGCACAAGATCTGGCTGACTTGCCAAATCACCCGCAAATGCAGGTCAACAATGCGTTTGCACATCTAGATCACCCAATTGCCGGGAAAATGATAGAACCCAACAATCCAGCCAACTTTGATGGCACACCGTCACCACCGCTAAGAGTGTGCGCGAGTCTTGGCCAACACACTCAAGAAATACTGGCTGAACTAGGTGTTACTGACGCCGACCAGAATGGCTTACGCGAAGCTGGAATTATCGGGTGACTCATTTCAACGACATTCGGGTTGAACACCCCGAGCCAGGCATTGCTCGGATTATGTTCGCTCGGGCTAAATCAAATAATACGTTTCGCCCGCAAGGGCTTGCGGAACTCTGCATTGCGATGGACGAGCTCAGCGCAGATGACAGCGTACGTGTAATTATCCTTGCGGCCGACGGCAAACATTTCTCCGCCGGAGCCGATATCCAGTTTCTCGATCAGGTAACGCAGATGACGCCTGCGCAAATCAAGGAGCAGGTGTATCAGCATTTTCAGGGCGCGGCAAAACGATTGTGGTATTGCCCGAAACCGACCATAGCGCTGGTACAAGGTGCAGCGGTGTCTGTCGGTTGCGAGCTGTCGCTGGCCTGTGATTTTCGGATTGCAGCGAATGATGCGTCCTTCCTGGAAGTGTGGATTAAGTTTGGCATCATGCCGCCCCTGGGTGGTACGTTTCTACTGCCGCGAATTATCGGGCTGGGGCGAGCGAAGGAGATGGTGCTCCGTGGCAAGCCCATGTTGGCCGCAGACGCACTGAATGCGGGGCTGGTCAGTGAGGTTGTGGCCAAGGACAAACTGGCTGAACGAGGTCTTGCGATGGCACGCGAGCTTTCGGCGCTTTCCTCGTCGGCCTACACCATTGTTAAAGAAGCGTTGCATAGAGGTTTGGACAGCTCAATGGACGCGGAGTGGACGGCCAACCTGCCGAATCAGGCTTTGCTGTTATCCAGTGAAGATTTCCATGAGGGATTGAATGCGGCCAAGGAGAAGCGCACCGCACTGTTTAAGTGATCACTAAAAAACAGACCAGACTGTTTTTAATTTGCCAATTGGATTATGCTAGCGAACGCTGAACTGAGGCTTTGTTAGCAAAACAGCGCTTTTTCGGGCGAACAATTCATCTTACAGTAATGAGGACATATCACCATGACCGCTCAATCAAAAAACTATGATGACGTAAAACAATATCGACTTGATGAAGAGCGTGAGCAAGAGTTGCTGCGTTCCCAGGGTGAATGTGTGTTTATCTGGGCGAACAAAGCGGGACATCCACTGGGCGTAATCACCGCCTATGCAGCATTGGATGGCAAAATCTGGATGACGGCAACTAAAGAGCGAGTTCGCATCAAGGCGATTGCGCGCGACCCGCGCTCCGCGGTTGTAGTCACCAGCACGGGTACTCATATGGGTGGCGGCAAAACGGTGACTTATAAAGGCCATACCGTGATTCATGATGACCACGACACGAAAATGTGGTTCTACAAAATTTTGGCGGCCGGAATGGCGAAAAAAACGGAACACGATCCAGACAATAAATTCACTGCCGGATTAGACCCTGACATGTTTGTTCGGTTTCTGGATACTCCGGAACGCGTGGTGCTGGAATTCACTCATGAAATGAAGATTCCGTTTGATGGTGACAAGATGGCTGAGGGAACGGCTGAGGCGTATGCGCAGTTTGCGGCGGATGAGGCAGCTAAAGGTTAACTTCCTGCAAATCAATGGTCAGCTTATCGCCGTTCTTTGCGAGTGGGTTTTCAAATCAGCGGGGGCTAGAGAACATCTAACCCTCTGCCGCCATCCGCTCAGCAAATTCCGTCACATACCGATAGTCCGCCTTACCATTGTCAGCCCGTTTCATAGCATCAATCGCATAGATGCTTCTCGGTATTTTGTAGTCAGCCAGTTGCTCACCGACGTGCTTCTGAATATCGGTAACATCAAGCGTCTCTTGCGTCAGCATTGGCCCTTCAACAACCGCCACTACCATTTTGCCAAACCTTGGGTGGGGTAGGCCTACCACCAAAGCATCACTGACTGAAGGGTGGGTTAGCAACGCGCGCTCTACTTCAACGGTATACACTTTCTCGCCACCACTATTGATCACATTGCTGTCACGCCCTAGCAGAACAAGCATACCGTCTTCGCGCACGGTGCAACGGTCACCTGTCATCACATAGCGAATGCCATTATGCTCAACGAATGTCTCAGCCGATTTCTCTGGTTGGTTGTAATAGCCCATAGGGATGTAACCGCCGGAATAGGCAATGCCAATAGTGTCGCTACCCGGCTCAATTTCCTGCATTTCGTCGTCTAGCACACAGGTGGTGGGTAATGGCCTAAATACGCCGGGATCTGAAGTGGAAACGGCAAAGCCTGAGGCTTCTGAGGAACCCAGGGTATCCATCAGGAACATGTTAGGTGCGTGTTGGCGCAAGCTGGCTGTAGAATCTTCGCTTAAAGAGGCGCCGGTAGAGACCAGCATAGCTACACCGGACATTAAATCTTCGTCCGCTCTGCGATTCATGCATTCAATCAACGGCATGGCAAACGCATCACCAACCAGCGCCATACCACCCACTTCATACTTCTTGATCATGTCCAGGGTAATGTCAGCTTCCAGCTTTCTACCAGGAACCGTGATCACCGGAATGCCTTGCGCAATCATCAGGATAGACATCAACATACCTGCACCATGCATCAGTGGGCTGAGCGGCATAAATGGCTTGGCGGGAGGCAATTTCAGTACATTGGCAACATGCTCTTCAATAGTCGCAGGGTGCTCTTTAAGATCCAGAGCCATCATGGCATTGGCGGTGGACAGGTTTTGTTTCCGCCAAATATCTTCATGCCGCCACATAACGCCTTTGGGTAACCCTGTTGTACCTCCCGTTGCAATGATGATCAGGTCATCGCTGGAACAACTGCGTTCGAAGTTGCTGGCATCAAACATGTATAACTGCGTCAAGCTTTGCGCGAATCTATTGGCTGGCGATTCAGTGCCTGCCTCAATAAACGCCATGGTTTTAGTCAGTCTATCTTTGATGTTTGCAACGCGGTCTGCAAATTCGGTGTCGTATACCAGTACCTGAATATCCAGGGTGTCGCAGAGATCAATCAACTCTTGCTCAACGTACCGGTAGTTAACGTTGACATGGGTCATACCAGTCAAACCTGCCGCCGCCATGGTTTCCATATACGCATTGGAGTTGCGCATGTAGTGGCCTACGTGCGCGCCTTTGGACAACTGCAATGAGTGCAGCCAGCTCGCAATGCCAGTGGCCCGTTCGCAAAGAGTGTGGTAGCTAATAATATCTTCGCCATGGATTAGGGCAGGGCGGTCGCCCATTTCGCTGTTCGCCAGCTGGTAGACAGCTTCGCTGATATTCCATGTCATAGTCTTACCTTTCTAATTGTCTAACTTAAAATGCAGGGTTTCGCCTTCCGCAGCCGTAACCTTAACGGAACTATTGTTGCAGTCCATACCTAACAATTGATCCGCAGTGTGACCGTCGTTGGGCGCAGTGCATGAAACGAAACGTTCACCATTGCTGGTCTCGCCGAGAATGATGGCTTGTGGTTCCTTTTTGCCTGTGAAGTTAACCGTATAGGTGACTATTCGCCCACCAGATGGATTGCTGACAATAGGGCGTTTATCACGTTCATTCGCAGACAGTTCGCAAGGTATAGTAGCCCAGTTAACAAAACTGGGTTGTTGAGACAAGACCGCACTGGCATGTTTGGATAACACGCCGCCATTGCTGGTTACCAAGGCGTAATCGTCTTTGTTGGTCCGGGCCCACTGAACAGCCTCTGCCAGGGCGTGCATGCCATAGTTGTTACCAGGGCCGCCAAAGTAAGGTAAGCCACCCGTCATAGTTAGCGCATGACTGCCATCGGCAGGTAAATCCAATTGCTCGGCAACACTGCTTACTGCGCACGGAAAGCAACTGTAAATATCGATAGCTGAGATATCGTTTATGTTCTTCTCAGCCATTGCCAGAGCATGTTCTGCCACGCGCCCGGCCATAGGCGACAGCGAAGCGTCTTCGCGATGACTTAGCTCAAATTCTTTGCCCTCTGCCATCCCATGCATAAACACCCACCGAGAAGGGTCAATACCCAACTCGAGCGCTTTGCCGGCGCTACAAAGCAACAAAGCAGCTGCCTGATTAACACCATCTTGCGCGATCATTCGTTTGGTGTACAAATGAGTCAGGTTTGCCGCGGCCAGGATTTCCTGCTCGGATTGCTGACCAGCGAACTGAGCATTTGGGTTATTGGCGGCAACAGCACTGAGCGATGACATCAGCTGTGCGCAGGCTGCCCGGTGCTGTTCGATGCTGCGGCCGTACTTAGCGCGTATTGCCTGATCGATCATGGTGTAATAATAGGCAACATTGAGCAGGCCGTTTTGACCCTCCTGACTGGTCGCTACGTTATCGCCGAAGCCTCTGTCTTCCAATGGCTCATCGAATTCTTCATTCCAGTTCAGCGCGACACCATTGCGCTCTGCGTGGCGTTGGTTTTTTAATGCCTCGGCACCTGTGAGCAAAACCACCGAGCGTGCTCCCGCAGCTATATCTCGCGCGAACTCGATGACTCGCGACTGCGGACCGTTGCCGCCAGTCTCCGTATATATTCTGCTTTTCGGTTGGGCGCCGATGCGTGTCGCCACCGATTGCGGTGGGTTATTGCTGCGTCCCCATGGCGAGTTCCAGCGCCGGCCCATATCGGAAAATAACTTGGTGACACAGATTGTGTCGATGTGGCCGGCAACATCAGCAGCACCGCAGTCATCTACCGCGGCAGAGCTTGCAAGTGCGGCCAGTTCCATCGGTGCGCTGGCCGTGGCGTCGCGTTGAACTACCTGGCCTGAGCCAACCAGAACAGGTGTGTTGTCGGCAATCGAAGAATAGTCTGCGATCACAACACCAGTTCCGCCACTTGTCGAAGGTGCTCTTTGTCAGTAGTTGCAACCAGCAACGTGGTTACACGCGAATCGCGCCAGGCTTGCAAACGCTCTTTGATGCGCTCTTTAGGGCCAACCAAAGCGAGAGAATCGGCAAGCTCATCCGGGATAACACGCGCAGCTTCTTCACGCTTACCTTCGAAAAACAAGCGTTGAATTTCGTCGGCTTCTTTTTCATAGCCCATCCGCTCAAACAGGTTCTTATGGAAGTTGGTGTCTTTCGCACCCATGCCGCCCACGTACAGACTGAGAAAGTACTTCACTTTCAACAATCCAGCGTCGATGTCATCCGTAATATCAATTGAGCACATTTGCGCAATCTGAAAATCCGGTTTCGCGTTTTTCAACGAATCTAGATACACACTTTCGTCATATGGGTTATAGAACAGCGGCAGCCAACCATCGGCAATCTCGGTACTCAATGCAATGTTTTTTGGCCCTTCTGCGCCCATGAAAATTGGAATATTGTCGCGTATTGGATGCACCATTGGCTTCAGCGGCTTACCCAGGCCTGTGCCATCATCACCTGGGTAGGGCAGAGGGTAATGCGGTCCAGGCGCTGTGATTTTTTCATCGCGTGCAAAGGCCTTACGCAGGATGCTGACATACTCCCGGGTACGTGCCAGTGGTTTGGGGAACGGTTGCCCATACCAGCCTTCAACCACTTGCGGGCCAGACACACCCAATCCCAGAATCATCCTGCCGTTGGACAAGATGTCCATCGACAGCGTATGCATAGCGCATGCTGTTGGTGGCCGCGCTGACAATTGTGCGACGGCAGTACCTAGCTTGATAGTTTTGGTTTGTGCGCCAATCCAGGCTAGTGGTGTAAACGCATCATTGCCCCACGACTCGGCTGACCATACGGAATCAAACCCCAGCTTTTCAGCTTCTTGAGCCATTTCCACAAAGTTCGGGCTGGGGGCTGCACCCCAATAGCCCTGGGCTAATCCAAGCTTTAAATCTGCCATAAGAATCCTATCGATAATCACTAAATTTGGTGGACATAAGTGTACCTCGATGATATTAATAAAAACAGTCTGAACTGTTTTTATTAGGCTGCGTTAGCGCATCTGGCGTGCCGCATCGCGCAAGGTGTTACCATCGCGCGCCCCTTTGTATTTCCACTCAGAGAATGTATATGACTACGGTATCTCAACAGGAACTGGATGATTTTCGAGCACAGGTTTCCGGCTGGATGAAAGACAATAAACCCGCAGATCCGGGATTTCTTCTGCCGCAAACCTTTATGGAAGTGGGCAATGAAAAGGTTCTGGAGTTTTTGCGCGAGTGGCAACATAAGATCTGGAGTGCCGGCTATCTGGGCATGGCGTGGCCTAAAGAATACGGCGGCGGCGGTGTAGATCCTATTTTCCAAAGCATCGCCGATCAAGAAATGAAACGCCATGCCGTCCCCATCTGCTTCAATGTGATTGGTCTTAGCTGGACCGGCCCTTTGATCAATGACATTGGTACTGAAGAAGCGAAGAAGAAATACCTGAAAGGCATTTTGAACGCTGAAGACGTGTGGTGTCAGGGCTTCTCAGAGCCTGACCACGGTTCCGACCTGGGCGGCGTGCAATGCCGTGCCATCCGTGATGGTGACGAGTACGTGGTGAATGGCACCAAGATTTGGACCACCATGGGAAACTACGCTAAATACATGATATTACTGGCGCGAACCGGGCCGGCAGAACCGCGCAAATACGACGGCCTGTCGTTCTTCCTGTCACCCATGTTGATAGACGGAGTAGATCCAAGGCCTATCCAGAAAATGACCGGTGAATACGGCTTCTGCGAGACTTTTTTTACTGATGCTCGTATTCCCGCCAGCTCATTAATGGGCAAAGAAGGCAATGGCTGGAAAGTAGCCATGCAAACCCTGCAATATGAGCGTGGCGCCGAAGCCGGGGCCGCGGGCGGTTTGATGGCCGTGCGAACGGTGGTCAATGATTTGATTGAAGAATTGCGCAACGTGAAACGCGATGGCGAGCCAGTATTAAATGACCCTGTGGTACGAGATCGCCTTGTGCAGTTTTTGATGGAAGAAAAATCCCTGTCGCTTGGTGAACGTCGTCAGGCGCATGCGGCACTCAACACTGATTACCCTTGGTCTGTGCCGCTGTCAGGCAAATTGCGTGCCTCTGAATTCTCTCGCGAAATGCGCAAGTTTGCCGTGGGCATACAAGGTGCTCACGGCAGCTTGTACGTTGGCGACCAGGACGCGATTGCCGGTGGTTTCTGGCAGCGAGCGTATTTCAATAATTTCTCAACAACCATAGGCGGTGGCACCAGCCAGGTCCAAGCCAATATTGTTGGTGAGCGCGTACTTGGTTTGCCTAAGGATTAGGGAGTCTCTTAATGAGTATCCAATACCTCTGGCTTATAAGCGAATCCGTGATTGAGGCGCCAGCTCGAAGGCAGACCCAAAGCACTCGCTATGCTCGCGGGGCCAGCTTTGCTGGTTGCACATCGAGAGCTAGCAACGAAGAGCACGGATTCGCTTGTAAGCCCCGTAGGGCGCGACCTGAAGCGCGCATCTGCTTCCGTCGCCTAAAAGCGCCTACTTTTGGTGTTAACCTCGTCGGTGACACCAACAGTAGGCGCTTTAGGCGACCAGATCGACCTTCGGCTAACGCCTCGCTCCTGCACGCTTCAGAGGTCACGCAGAGGTATTGCATACTCATTCAGAGGCTCCCTCAAAATGAATACTAGGAACAACTCTATTCGTTTCACTGACGAACAAACCATGATTCTGGAAAGTGCGCGGGACTTCTGCCGTGATAAATCGCCTGTTCCAGCGGTTCGTGCGTTGCTGTCCAGCGAAGCCGGTTACAGCGATGAAGTATGGCAAGAAATGCTTGCTCTGGGTTGGCTGGGAATTGCCGTGCCAGAGCAGTTTGGTGGCTCCGATATGGGCTTTGGTTCTGTCGTGCCTTTAGCTGAAAGCATGGGGCGCGCATTACTGGCGACACCGTTTTTTTCAACGACTCTGGCAGCACAGGCCATTCTGCGTGCTGGAAATACCCAGCAGCAAGAGGCCTGGCTACCGAAACTGGTGGATGGGACTGTTGCCACTCTTGCCTGGTTAGATGGTGAAGACTGGGGAGCTGACAATCTTGATTGCAAAGCGGTTGCTGAGGGTGATCAGTATCGTTTAAGTGGCGAAAAGTGGCATGTGACGGATGCGGGCGTTTCATCGCTATTCGTAGTGCTTACTGAAGTAGACAACGCACCTGCACTGGCATTAGTTCCACGCGAGTCCTTGTCCGATTCCGCGACAGTAGCGCATGCTTTGATTGATGAAACCAAGCGCGCTGCAAAGGTAGACTTCAGCGGTGTGGCCGTTGACGCCGCCAATGTCATTCGCGGCGATCAGCTTGGTACTGCATTGCATGAAGTCCGACTATTGGGTGCTCTGCTCGTAGCTGCCGAGGCCACGGGAAGCGCAGCATCCTGTCTGGACGTTACTGTAGAGTATTTAAAAACTCGTAAGCAGTTTGGAAAACTGATTGGCTCATACCAAGGCTTGAAGCACCCAACGGTTGATGTTCTAGTCGCAATGGATTCGGCGCGTTCGCACATTTATCACGCGGCGACAGTAGTAGACGATGGCCCGATGTCGGAAGACGCTGAAATAGCTTGCCGAATGGCGAAGGCGCTGGCAAGCGATGCTCTAACGTTTGCGGGTGATCGCGCAATTCAGTTCCATGGCGGTTTGGGTTTCACTTACGAATGCGATGCGCAGCTCTACATGCGCAGGGCTCAATGGGCGCAGCAACAGTTTGGAGATTCTTATCATCATCGCAAGCGGTTGGCGTCTTTGTTGTTGGATTGAAGTTTTTGGTTCAGTAGATACTGCAAGACCGGCTTTGGACCACACACCCACTCACGCGACACGCCGTAAACCCATCCCTGGGGGCTTGTGTTCGACATCCATGTCTCACACAGTCGCGTGAGTGGGTGTGTAATCCAAAACCTCATCACTTTGTAGCGTGTTTCTAAATAGCGCTCTTTATCGTGCTATTGAATTTGCAACTAGGTGCGGAGGCGTCAGATCTATTACATCCTCTAGCGACCGTGTGAGAGAGGGACCTCGAACACGAGCCCCCATGGATGGGTTCACGGCGTGTCGCTAGAGGATGTAATAGATCTGACGCCGGTCTATCAGTACCTTACATACTGAAAAACCAATCAGTTTACTTCTCAAAAATAACTGGAATTTCCTCAAGCCCACGCAGCAAAATATTCGGCATATATTCGAGGTCCTCGGGCGCACAATTTAAGCGCATGCCCGTCGTGCCTTCCAGCAGTTTCTCCCACGCTATAATCATCTCCAGCTTAGACAAATGCTGACCAATGCACACGTGCGTGCCAAAGCCAAACGCAATGTGTCGCTTGAGATTGCCGCGCGTTATATCAAACTCCATCGGCTGTTCGAACATTGATTCATCGTGATTTGAAGAGAAGTATTTCAGCAACACCATGCCTCCCTCGGGGATGGTCACATCGCCAAGTGTGTAATCCTCTTTCGCGACACGCCACATGTTGGAAGTGGGGGAAGCCACTCGTAAACACTCATCCACCAGATTGGGAATCAGTGAACGATCGGCGCGCACCAAGGCCTCTTGCTCAGGGTTCAAGCACAGTTGACGAATACCCTCGGCTAAGGTTGCGGTGGTTGTTTCGTTACCGGCCACCAGAAACTGGGAGCAGTGTGATAATTGCTCTTCAATCGTCAGCGGTCGACCGTCGATTTCCGCGTGCGCAACCACATTAAGTAAATCATCTCTAGGTGACTGACGACGCTCTTCCAAAGCCTGAGCAAACCAATCGTACTCTTCTTTCAACCCACCGGCTGCCGCCAGCATTTGTTCTTTGTTGGCAACTTGCGAGAGTACCTGCACGTTGGCAACCGTCCACCAGAACGCTTTGTCGAACATGTCTAGCGGTATGCCCAAAACATGCATGATGACCGACAAGGGTAACGGCCGCGAAAACTGATCGATGAAGTTGTAGGGTTCTCCGGCCGGTATTTCGCTAACCAGTCTGTCAGCAAAATCTTCAATCCACGGTCGATATTTGGCGACATTGTTTTGCACAAAGAAATCTTTGACCGTATCTCTATACGTTTTGTGGTCGGGGTCATCGACCGTCAGCATGGTTCCTTTGCCGAGATCATAGGTATTCTTCATGGCGGCACCAACGTCGCCGTCCATTTGCCTGGTTGAACCAAGTGCCAAGGTGAATTCGTTGGAGAACACGTTCGCCTTCTTGTGGGCTTCCCGCACCAGCTCGTAAGTCGAGACCACAAACACACCGGTTTGTGGGTCTTGGTATACTGGTGCGTTTGTTCGCAGAGTTTTGTCGTAGTGATACGGACATTTGAGCGTATCAGTGTCGAGCAAGGTCATGTCAGCGAGGGCGCGGTTATCCACGGCAGTAGGTGCAGTCACGGTCTGGATTCCTTCTTTTAGTTCTGCTCGAGTATGGCGCCATGCCAGAATACAGTCAAGGCTGACTGTATTTGTGATTCAGTTAGGCAGACATGCAGTTTTGGGCAGAATTGAGCATCTACCGGACGCCGGGGCGAGCTGTTAGTGGAGTGCCGTCAATTCCAATTAAAAAAACAGACCGAACTGTTTGTTTTAAAAAGATTAAATTGATACTCTTAAGCTGATTTCCAAACCGAGGTTGGGCGCAGTGTATGAATGCTGAAACGAACGAGGTGAACTTTTTTGATGCCGCCACGTTGAGCGAGCCGTTTGAGGCGTTTGCAAAGGTTCGCGATAAAGAGCCCGTTTTCAGAGTGCCGGGACAGAATATGGTGTTCGTGCTTGGTTATGACTTGGTTAAAGAAGCCTTGATGCAACCCAAGCTTTTTTCCAGCAAAAATGATGAAGCCTTATTGGGTTCTTCCATTCACGTACCTGAATGCGCCGAGATCTATCAACAAGGCTGGCCGCAATTACCAACCTTGTTAACCAATGACCCACCGGCGCATACACGTTTTCGAAAGCTGGTGAATCGAGCATTCACTGCCCAGCGCGTTGAAAAAATGGAAGACCATATTGTCAGCGTTGTTGATGGCTTACTGGACGCATTTATTGACCAGGGCCACTGTGAGTTTGTAACGCAGTTTGCCGTACCCTTGCCATGCCGCATTATCGCCCAGCAATTGGGTATTGATGAGTCTGATGTGCCTTTGGTTAAAGCCTGGTCTGATGCCTTTATTGAGCTTATAGGCAGTGAGCTTACTGTCGAGGAGCAGATTAGCCGCGCGCATATGGTGGTTGAGTTTCAGCATTACATGATGGATCGCCTGCAGGAACGCAAAACCAAACCGACAGAAGACATCTTGTCTGATCTGGTGCACGCTACCGTAGACGATGAAGAACCACTGAGTGATGCCGAAATTCTCTGCGTTGCACAACAGATTCTGGTAGCCGGCAACGCCACTACCACCCACATGCTGGCAGGTGGTTTACACACTCTCATGCAAAATCCGGCGCAAATAGACCTGGTGCGTAATGAGGAAAGCCTATTGCCGCCGCTGGTTGAAGAGCTTATTCGTCTGCAATCCCCAACCAAAGGCATGTGGCGGCGCGCCAGTGAAGATACTGAATTGAATGGTGTAGCAATTCCTGAAGGCACAATGCTGTTGCTAATGTTCTCGGCGGCAAATCGCGACCCAAAATACTTTCCGAACCCCGATGCGCTGGATGTTCACAGACAATACCAAGTTCCCCATCTGGCGTTTAGCCGAGGAGTGCACACGTGCATAGGCATGATGCTGTCACGCAAGGAGCAAGTGTGCGCGTTTCGCCAGGTGTTGCGCAGAATGGATAATTTTCGCCTCGCGGAAGGCGCAAGTACACCGCATTACGTGCCGAGCATTATGTTTAGGGGGCTGGACGCGCTACCGCTGGAGTTTGACAAAAAGGCGTAACGAATACTGACTCACGCCACGGTGTCCGGAGCACTGCTCATTGAATTGGCTGTCCATAGATAGCTGATACAAGCGATTACTGCCGCAACCGAACATAAGCCCAATACTGAGTAATTCAGCGCCATTGCGCCATAGGTGGGAGTCAATGCATCGCTCATCATGCCAATCAGGAACGGACCTAAGGCCAGCCCCAACAAGCTATTGGCTAGCAGCGCGAAAGAAACGCCCAATGCTCGCTCACCGGAATTCAAGGACGTTTGCAACAAGGACAAAGAAGGCGCTTGGGGCAGCATGAACATCGCATAAGCCAGAGTGAAGAAGCCGAGGAAGGTATACAGCTCCGTAGCGCGAAGGCACAGCCAAAATGCGATGACCGTACCTATAATGCAAATGGACGGAATCCAGGCTCGCCAGCGAGCATTAAACGTAACCGCGTAATCTGTAAGAAAACCACCCAACACCGGCCCGGGTAAGCCACCAATGAAATACGCAGTACCCAAGTACAAGCCCACTTTGCCGACAGATACGTCAAAATTTCTGAGCATGATAGGTGCGAGCCAGACAGCCATTGCGTAACCAACCATGGTGAGCAATGCAAACGAGAGGCTGACACGTACATACGTTTTGTTGCCAGCCAGAGACCTTAGCGTTTGCTTGATGTCCACAGCCTGTTTCTGAGCCTCGCAGCCACTGTCGTAGCGGCCCCGCGGAGGTTCTTTGACTGTGAAGTACAAGATAATGCCGAGAATAATTCCAGGAATGCCCAGCGCAACAAACGTCATTCGCCAGCCAATGGCCTCGGCAAGTAAGCCACCGACCATCATGCCGCCACCCGTGCCCAAAACGGCCCCGATTGTGTACACGCCCATGGCACGGGCGCGTTCGCTGGGCTTGAAATAGTCTGCGATGATCGAGTAGGACGGTGGGCTACCGCCGGCTTCGCCAACACCCACTCCGAGTCGTGCGAAAAACAGACTTACGAAGCCCGTCGCCGCACCGCACAGCGCTGTCATACCACTCCACACAACCAGAGCGCCCGCCAATACATTCTTACGATTGTTTTTGTCCGCGAAGCGGGCAATAGGAATACTCATAGTTGCGTAAAAAAGCGCAAATGCCAGACCTGCAAGCAGGCCCAGCTGAGTGTCGGTCATGGTAAATTCGGCCTTTATGTCTTCCAGCAATATAGACATGATCAGCCGGTCAGCAATGTTCAGCATCGAGGTAATGGTGATCATTGCTAGCACGTAGTATCGATAGTAGTGAGCCATTCGTTATCACTTGTTTTACCGGCCATTTGACGATAGCACAAATAAAACAGGATGACCTGTTTTTAACCGCTTGTGAGCGACTGTGGCTCAGTAGTAAACTGAGGCCAATGCACAACCAACGCTGAGAGCAAAATAATGGGCAAGAAAGAACAGCTAGCACCCGGCGAAGCAAGATGTCACGGCCGCACCTATGCAGAGCTTCTATCGCGTGAAACTCGTGACATTCCAGATGTGATTGCCACGGATCGTTATCGTTATTTGGGCGATGAAGATCTGCCGGTTGAGCGCTATATTGGAAAAGAATTCTTCCAGCGTGAAGTCGACAAAATGTGGAGCCGGGTTTGGCAGATGGTGTGCCGAGAAGAAGACATTCCCAAAGTGGGTGACTACATAGTGTATGAATTGTTCGACTGGTCTTTTATTGTCATGCGCAGCGCTGATGATCAGATCAAAGCGTTTTACAACTCCTGTTTACATCGCGCTCGTAAACTCAAAACAGCGGACGGCAGCGGTCGCCATTTAACCTGTCCTTTCCACGGATATTCCTGGAATATTGATGGCAGCATTCGTGACATTCCCTGCGAGTGGGACGTACCGCATTTGGTGAAAGCCGATATGCAGCTACCGGAAGCCCAACTTGATACCTGGGCAGGTTTTGTATTTATCAATATGGACGATGATTGTCAGCCATTGGACGAGTATCTGGCACCTTACCCCGAGGTGTTTCAGCGCTGGCGTTTGGAAGAATGCGTGAAAGTGGTGCACGTTGTGAAAGAGGTCACCGCAAATTGGAAAATTGTATCCGAAGCGTTTATGGAGTCTTACCACGCGCGACAAACCCACGCGCAGATCCTGCCTTTTTCAGCGGATACCAATGCGCGTTACGATATTCTGGGCGATCATACCAATTTAAGTATTACGCCAATGGCTGAGCCCAGCCCGCATTTGTATGAGGCTGGCAATTTGCCCAGCGAACAGGAAGTGTTAGATACTTTGTTGTCCGATTCCGGTCGAGTTACCGGTGCTGACAAACTGCTGGTGCCCGAGGGCGAAAATGCAAGAAGCTTTATGGCTGAGATGAGCCGCAAGGCGTATGCAGAGGAAGATGGCCACGACTATTCGCATGCCACGGACGCAGAAATGCTCGATGCGATGGTATTCAATGTATTCCCGAACTTTTCCCCTTGGGGTGGCTTTCCGCCCAATGTCATCTACCGCTGGCGACCCAATGGTTGGGACGTAGATTCCACGATTATGGAAGTGATGATTCTCAAGCGTAGCCCTAAGAACGGACCGAGAGATGCGCCGTGCGCGCCGCATCACCTGAGTGCAGATGAACCTTGGGCCGCTGCCGAGGAGTTGGATGCGCTGGGCCCCATCTTTGATCAGGACATGAATAACTTGCCTCACGTTCAACAGGGTATGAAAGCCTCACGCAAAGGCGCGGTTAGTTTGGCGAATTATCAGGAAGTGCGAGTGCGGCATTTTCATCAGGTACTGGATCAGTACTTGAATAGTTGAGAACAACGCGAATCATTTTACTTGGAATCCAACAAGAACTGCGCAACCGCTTTGTCGTGATTGCCTGATTGTGCTGCGTCGAACATGTCTCTTACGCGTGATTTGATGTATTCAACCAATAGCTTTTGCCTGGCCTGAGCGTCGTGAGTCAGTTTATTCAGAGCCATACCTTCAAAGGAAAATTGGCATACATCCATGGCCAATTGAATCAGTGGGCCAGTGTCTTTCCATTCCGGGAACACTTCCAGAATAGTGGCTTGCCATCGGTCTTCAAATTTTCGTGCGGCCTTCTTCATGACCGGCTGTAATTCTTTGTCGGTTCTGGCCGCCACTGTCAGCTCATGATACGCAACGAAATGACGCGTGTGCAGGTGCTTCCAGTAAATGTCCAGACCACGCTCCAGTCTGGCTTGAGGGTCCTTCAGGTTTTTCTCAATATCGGCGGTAAACCCTTCGATGCGCTTGTCGATAATGTAGTCAACCGCTGCTGTTAACAATGCTTGCTTAGAAGGAAAGTGATGGATCATCGCACCGCGCGAAATATTGGCACGATCAGCTACTTTCTTGGTGGACGTATTGGCATAGCCTAATTCATACACGCAATCGACGGTTGCTTTCAGCGTGCGCTCGCGAGTTTGCAGGCTTTTCTCTGCTTGTCGGCTGCTGCCGGAATCGGGACTTGCCTTCTTTTTCGCAGCCATCGTTTTTGTCTTCCAGTGAAATCGAAGTGTTGCCATAAGAGGTGGCACTAATCAGTCACTATATCAAAAAAACAGCGCGGCCGGTCTTTTAGTGGTGGTAAGAATAGCGCCAAAAAGCGCTACGCAATGTGGCTGCTCACTACCTTGGTAGTACGCTGGGTAATTGCCCGATTTAGTCCAGGAAATGCCCGTATTTAGCCATCGCCGCCGCTCGCTTGGTTGGCGTGTGGTAGCTTGGGAACATATCCGGTGAAGGATCGTAATCACGTAACACTGTGCGAGCTACCGTGACCTTATGGACTTCTGACGGCCCATCAACAACACCTAGCTCAGGAATATTTGCCCACATGTTCATCAGCGGTACTTCATCTGACATTCCCAGACTGCCGTGCAAGTGCATGGCGCGATAAATCACTTCCTGCAGAACTTTTGGCGTAGCGGATTTGATCGCCGCAATTTCCTTGCGGACTTCACGGTTGTATTCCTTGTGCTTGTCGATTAGCCAGGCGGTGTAAAGCACATGCAGACGGTACTGCAAAATCTGCGTGTAGGTGTCGGCGATTTTTTCCTGGGTTAATTGCTTGTTGGCAAGCAACTCACCTTTCGTGGTGCGGCTGAGTACCCGTTCGCACATCATATCCATCGCTTTCTTAAGTACCGCCACGCTGCGCATCGCATGATGTACGCGTCCGCCGCCCAGTCGTGTTTGCGCAACCAGGAACCCTTTGCCTTCGTCGCCCAACAAGTTGTCGGCCGGTATCCGGCAATCGGTAAAGCGAATATAGGCGTGCACGCCATCGCCTTGTTCTACATAAGGGCCAACGGCAGAGTTGCGCAAGATTTCCATACCAGGCGTACCTTTCTCGACCAGCATGATAGAAGCGCCCTGATGAATAGGCACATCGGTATTGGTCACTACCATTACCAACAAGAATTCGGAAAACCGGGCGTGTGAGGCAAACCATTTTTCGCCATTAATAACCCAGTCGTCTCCGTCGCGGGTGGCTACACAGGTAAATTCAGCGGGGTCGGCACCGGCTTGGGGTTCGGTCATGGAATAGCACGAGGCGATTTCGCCATCCAGCAGAGGTCGCAGAAATTTTTCTTTCTGTTCGTCAGTGCCAAAATGCGCGAGAATTTCAGCATTGCCGGAATCAGGTGCCTGGCAGCCAAATACGGTAGGCCCGAAGCGGCTGCGCCCCAGTATTTCATTCATCAGCCCCAGTTTTACCTGGCCATAACCACCGCCACCCAGTTCAGGGCCTATATGACAGGCCCAGAGGTTTCTGGATTTCACCTCCTCTTTTAGAGGTGCCATGGCTTTTGCCGCAGGCGAGTTCGGGTCAAATGGGTCGCCTGGCCCGCGGAACACCAGGTCCAGAGGTTCGATTTCTTCTCGGGTGAATTCTTCTATCCAGTTTAATTGTTCCTGGAAATCACTGTCGGTTTCAAAATTCCAGCTCACGTTGTGTCCTCTATGGCCTTGTGAAGCCCCGAGTTTTGGCGCCGCTCAGCGGGGGTTGTGCATGTGCTTCACCGCTCAGTGGGCCATCCCTGGCGCTAAAGCTGGCCCCGCGAACGGAGCGAGCGCTTTGGGTCTTCGCTATGAAAAACATGCACAACCCTCGCTGAGCTACCTTCTATGCAGGACGCGTAACTCTGGTGGCGTGGGTTGACTTGGGTTAGCGCTAGTATAAACTTGCTCGACGCAAACAAGCAATCGTAAGACTGTTTTGCATCGGCTCACTCGTTAACGAGCGAGGCGGGGGTGACGTAGGTGTTTTGTAGCTAATACCCAAAGCGCTCGCTCCGTTCGCGGGGCCAGCCTTAGCGCCAGGGACGGACGCGGGATGGGCCAGGGATGGCCCCTTGAGCGGAAAAACACCTAAGTCACCCCCGCCTCGCGGATTCAAAGTCCTGATTTAATGGTCCGCAAACAATAAAAAGGAAATGTATGTCCAATTCCAGAGTTTGGCTAATAACCGGAGCCTCGCGCGGCATCGGTCGTGCTGTTGCCGAGCGTGCGCTGAGCCATGGTGACCGGGTTTTGATCATAGCACGCAGCGATTCCGTGCTCGAACTGGCTCAGGAGCTTGGCGATGATTGTATCGCCGCGCAAGCGGATGTTAGTGATTCCAAAGCCATGCTTGCGGTTGCACAAAAAGCACTGAGCAAATGGGGGCAGATTGATGTGCTGGTTAACAATGCCGGCCTGCATCGCGGCGGCCGGGTTGGCAAGTTAAAAGAAGAAAACTGGCAAGCTGTGCTGGATACGAATTTGAGCGGTGCATTGAACGGTATTCGGGCCGTCGAACCGCACATGAGTGAAGGTGCCTCGATTATCAATATTGGTGCGGTGGTTGGTTTTCGAGGCTTTGCCGGTGATGCTGCTTATGCGGCATCTAAAGCTGGCCTATCCGGGCTCACACGAGCGTTGGCAATAGAGTTTGCACCCAGAGGCATTTGCGTAAATCTCGTTATTCCAGGATTGGTGTTGACTGATATGACAGAAGCCTTGTCTGAGAGCGCGTTAGAGTCCATGCGCGAAATTATTCCGTTGGGACGTTATGGGGGCGCCGAGGAGATTGCACAGGTGATTCACTCGGTGAGCGAATCGCGTTATATGACCGGTGCATTTATACCGGTGGATGGCGGCTTAATGAGCAGCTTTGGCGTTCCGGTCTAGTTGCATTGATATGAGCGACACGTACGCCGACTTGTTACCTGAACTCTCACTGAGTCAATGGATGGCGTCCGAGTGTGGCATTCAGAACGTCGGAATTGATACCGTGCTAGCAGGTGGTAATTCTAATCTTACTCTGCGACTGAATAGCGATAGCGGGTCGTTAGTGCTGCGCACACCGCCGGCGAATACCATTTCGCCAAAAGCACACCGCGGTATAGAGCGTGAAGCGATTGTGATGGCAGCGTTGCAAGGTCATGTGCAAGTGCCTGAGGTTATTCGCTGGTGCGATGATGCAACTGTTATTGGTAGACCGTTTCTACTGGTGTCGATGATTGATGGTGTATCCATCACTGAGGCTTTGCCTGCAGCCTACTCTCAAGATTCGTCTGCGGTGAATGTTCTGGGTGAGCAGTTGGTGGACGAGCTGGCAAAACTGCATTGTGTACCTTGGCAAGAGGTGGGTTTGCAGTCTTTTGGAAACCCGGACAATTTTCTGCAGCGACAAATCGAACGCTGGTTAAAAATTCGCGCAAGCGGTGGCGTGCGTGACTTGCCTGAAATAGAGCGTTTAGGGCAATGGTTGCTTGCCAACATACCGGCCCACTGCGAGAGCCGTATTGTGCATGGTGACTATCATCTGGATAACACGCTGTGCCGGAAAGAACGGCCGGAACTGGCTGCGGTAATAGACTGGGAGTTAGCAACTATTGGCGATCCGGTGACTGATCTTGCGTTGTTGTTGATGTTTTGGGGAGAGCGGAAAGTCTCGCCGCCCGGGTTTGCACACGTTCAGGCCGTTAGCAGACGAGAAGGCATTCTTCGCAGACGCCAGCTTGCTGATCGCTGGGAGAATGCTACGTGCATATCGTTGAAGCACCTAGACTTCTACATGTGTTTCGCCTTTTGGCGTTTGGCCGCCATCGTAGAAGGTGCCTATGAATTGTATTTCCGGGGTAGGGTGGATACCGAATACGCCAAAGGCCTTAAGTACGACGTACCTGCTTTGTTGGAGGAGGCCGCTATGGCGGCACGTGGCGAATGGTAACCATAGGTACGCCTGCTCATTGTATAATTCTACGTGTTCGATAATGCTCCTAATCCATGACTAAGCCAATGACAAAAAAAGTGCGCCTTACGCAGGCGGAACGTACCGCCTTGTCTGATCAGCGCATGTTTGCGGCAGCTATTAGTCTGATCAATGAACGCGGTACCCAGAAGACCACCTTGAAAGAAATAGGCGAACTGGCCGGTTACAGTCGCGGGCTTGCTAACTATCGCTTCGGTTCAAAAGACGGCTTGCTGGCCGAGTTGTTTATTTACTTTGACGGTTTATGGAAAGCCCACCTCGGCGAATACATTGGCGACTTAAAAGGCCTGGCTGCCTTGCGAGCGGCCGGTGATGCGCTGCGAGACTTCCTCAAACTCGAAGCGGACTATATGCGTGCCATGTATCTGCTTTGGTATGAATCACTGGGCCATGAATCAGAAACGCGAGCGCGCCTCAGTGATCATCATCGAGTGTATCGAAAAGACGTACAACGATGGATTTCAGAAGGCATCGCCAACGGCGAAATCAGGGAATCTGTCAACGCAGAACAATTTTCGATTCAATACTGCGCGTTTGTGTTTGGCCTTGTCTATCAGTGGCTAGTGAGTCCTGAAGCGCTGGACATGAACGCCGTTTTTGCAGATTACCTAGCCAACCAGGAACGCATTCTCGCTGTTTAACTCAATTAATTGCTGACAACATAAAGGAGAACACCATGGCTTATCTTGCACGTGAACAAGGTCAAAATGTTTATTACGAAGACTATGGCACCGGCGACAAAGCCATTGTACTGATTCACGGTTGGGGCATGGGTGTTCGAACCTGGGACTACACGCTTCCTGCTTTGAATGCAGCAGGTCATCGAGTGGTATTGATCGATCATCGTGGCTGCGGAAAGTCGGATAAAGACTTTAACGACATGAGTATCAACTCCATAGCGGGCGATGTGTGTGCTTTGGTCGAAGAACTTGGATTGGCAAGTGTTGTGCTGAACGGCTGGTCATTAGGCGGTGCTGTCGCAGTAGCGGCAGCGGATACTCTGGGTGACCGCTGTGCAGGTGTTGCATTGACCTGTGCCGCAACGCCTCTGTATTTGCAAAGAGACGATTTTCCCCATGGTGGCACCGAAGAAGCAATGGCGGGAACCGTAGCTGGCTTAGACGCAGACCGCGTCAATTTCCTGATGGGTCTGTCACAGGGAGTGTGCGCAACCGAAGTTGGTCCCGTTGTTGAGCAGTGGATGTGGGAAATATTCATGGAAGCATCACCACTGGCGGTGGCGACTATTGCAGAACTTGGGCCGCTTGATCAACGTGACACCCTGGCTGGTTTGAATGTACCGATTGTATCTTTCGTTGGTGCGAAAGATGTTGTAGTAGACCCTGAAATTTGCAGATCAGTGAGCCGTTTCAATTCCATGGCCAACGTTGTTGAGTTTGAAGAATCCGGGCACGCACCCTTCATTGATGAAGCCGAGAGATATAACAATGAGTTGTTGGCTTTCCTTGGTCGCTGCTAGACGCAGTACCCAACGGTATCTTGTTAGACAAATAACCTACGCTGGAGAAAATAATGGCGGTTAATTTTGGTACCTGGTACGACTTTCGAAACCCTGAGCCTTGGCGACAGAGTTTCGAAGATTTGTACGCCAATAATATTGCTCAAATTGCGCATGCCGAAAGTATTGGTTTTGATTCAGTGTGGCTTACCGAGCACCATTTCTGTGATGATGGTTACACGCCATCGCCACTGGTGATTGCCTCGGCCATTGGCAATGCGACAGAGCGCATGCGAATTGGCACAAATTTGATGTTATTGCCAATTCACGACCCGGTTCGCATGGCCGAAGACGCCGCGGCACTGTCGCTGCTGACCCGAGGACGGTTTGATCTTGGTGTAGGTATTGGCTACAGACAGTTAGAGTTTGACCAATTCCAGCGGAAACTAAACCACAGACCCAGCCTTGTTGAAGAAGGCATAGAGATTATTCGCCAGGCCTGGACAGGCGAAGCGGTTGATTTCTCTGGCAAACGTTTTGTGGTCAATAACCTGGCCATCACTCCAGCGCCTGTTACCAAGCCCGCTCTGTTGTTAGGCGGTATGGCTCCGCCAGCGATCGACAGGGCCGCCAGAATTGCCGATGGCTTTCTGTCAACAGGCGGCATTGGTCTTGACGATTATTGCGAAGCGCTAGAGCGACATGGCAAGTCGGCCGCTGATGGAAATATTGTTTTAGGTTGCTGGGCAATCGTAGCTGAAGACCCAGAGAAGGAAGCCGCCAAGCTTGGTGAGCACATTCTGTATCAAGCAAACGAATACATTAAATGGGGCGCGTTTGGACCGCCCGAGCAAACGCCCCTGTTTCCGGATGCTGATGCCGCCATCACCAATGGCTTGTATGAGCTTTGGGATGCTGAGCAGGCGGTGACTGAGTTGAAAAAACTAATGAGCGCTTATCCGCAGATCAGTGATATTCATTTCTGGGCGCAGTTTCCAGGTGAATCAACTGCGTCTGGCACCGCAAGACTTGAGTATATTGCCAAGAACGTTCTACCACATTTGAAGTGAGACACTATGGGCCCTTTGTCAGGCATTAGAGTATTGGAAATAGCCGGTATTGGCCCCGCACCTTGTGCAGGCATGATGCTCGCTGATATGGGTGCCGACGTGATTCTCGTCGAACGAAAAGCACCCAACCCAAATGCCGCCAAAACGGGATCGGCCGCTGCGGCTAACGATGGCGTTAAGCATGCATTCTTTAACCGTGGCAAAAAGTCTATCGCTCTAGATCTGAAAGATCCCGAGTCCATCAGTGCATTGTTAAAGCTGGTTGCTGATGTTGATATTTTTATTGAAGGTTTTCGCCCAGGTGTGATGGAGCGCCTGGGGCTTGGCCCAGATGTTTGCCTCGCAGCTAACCCCGCACTTGTTTACGGCCGGATGACTGGCTGGGGGCAGACAGGACCGTTAGCACTTGCAGCAGGCCACGACCCTAACTATATCGGCCTGTCAGGGGCGCTATGGTATGGAGGCAGTGCAGACAGCCCACCACGAGCGCCATTGACCGTTATCGGCGACCTTGGTGGTGGCACCATGATGCTGCTGTTTGGTGTGCAGAGCGCACTGATACACGCGCAACGCACGGGGCAGGGGCAGGTAGTTGATTCAGCGATCACCGATGGCTCGGCGTACATATCATCGCTGCTGAAGATGATGCATAACACCGGCGAGATCAAAGACGAACTGGGCCAGGGCTGGGCGGATTTTGGTTCGCCTTGGCACGACACCTACGCCTGCAGCGATGGTGGATTCGTTACCATATGTGCTCTTGAACCGCAGTTTTATCAAGAAATGATTACCAGATTAGAGCTGCAGAACAACCCTGTGTTTGCAGACCAATGGGACAAAACCCAGTGGCCAGAAGGCAAAAAGCAAATGAAAGCGCTTTTCGAAACAAAAACCCGAGACCAGTGGTGTGAACTGTTAGAGGGCACCGACGCGTGTTTCGCGCCCGTGTTGAATATGACAGAAGCCGCACAACACCCACACAACGTAGCGCGTGGAACCTATCTGGATATGGATGGCATTGTTCAGCCCGCACCAGCGCCCAAGTTCAGTATTAGCGAGCCGCAAGCCGGCGTGCCTCCGTTACCAGGAGAGAATGGTCGGGAGATTCTTGAAGGTCTTGGGCTGACTGGCTTGGAAATAGATCAACTTCTGAACTAGATGCTATCTCTTTAGGCAAGTATTTAAACTCAACTTACGCCAGAGAAAGTATCCTAACTTCGCTCCAACGCCGGTCCAAATTAAGAAGCGGGCGGCATTATTCACCGAACTTAGATGAGCGATTCTGCTCCTTATCTGAGTACGGCGATGAAACAAGTGTCGGCTAGCGGGACACGGCGTGAACCCATCCATGGGGCCTTGTGTTCGAAGTCCCTTTCTCACACAGTCCCGCTAGCCGACACTTGCTTCATCGCCTCAATGCCATGAACGGCTTTACCTCAATGCAATGTGATCAGCCTCGCAAACCAACTTGAATAATATTCAAAAAATCGTATAATCCGCCAAGAATAATAGTAAGAGGTGGAACATGAGCGTTAAAGGCTTACGTTTTGTGATTACCGGCGCCAGCGCCGGCATCGGTGCAGGAACAGCGAAATTAGCGGCAAGCAATGGCGCTAAAGTTGTCATTTCAGATCTAAACGATGAACTAGGTGAAGCGCTTGCCAGCGACATTCGTGATGCTGGCGGTGAAGCAATTTACCAGCACTGTGATGTAACGGATGAAGAGCAAGTCCAAACCCTGATGTCTGTTGCCGCTGAAACCTATGGTGGTATCGACATTCTGCATAACAACGCAGGCATTCACGAAAGCATGATCAGCGAAGATTTGTCGCTGGAAACCATGACCAGAGAAACCTTTGAAAAAGTCGTGTCAATCAATCTGGTTGGCGTTTTTCTCTGCTCCAAATACGCTCTGCCTTATTTGAAAGAAAGTGATCAAGCGTCAATTATTAACGCCGGTTCGACAAGCTCCATTGCCGGATACCCCAATTGTATGGCCTATGGTTCTACCAAAGGTGCGGTGATGCAGCTGACCAAGAACCTTGCTGTTGACCTCGCGCCGCATGGTATTCGGGCCAATTGTTATTGCCCTGGCTCAATTCATACCCAAATGGTTGATAAGTTTCTGGAAGCAGCACCCGACCCTCAGGCCATGTTAAACACCATGACGATGACGCATTTGATTCCACGTATGGGAGCACCAAAAGACGTTGCCGAGTTAGTGTGCTTTTTGGCTAGCGAGCAATCGCAGTTTATCAACGGTGTTGTTTGGCTAATTGATGGTGGATCGCTGGCATGGCGGGGCACTCTTGATATTCTCGGCATGGGAGCAGCGCAATGAGTTTGAGTACTGACGACAAGCAAGCAATTACAGAGTTATTGAATCGATCCGCTTATGCGCTGGATATGCGTGTAAAAGACATGCTGGCCGAGTGTTTTGCAGAAGACGCGCAATTCACGCTCAAAATCGCAGACGCAGACCTGGTAGGCCCGTTTGTTAATCGAGACGGCATCATGCAACTTATGACCGGCTCCTTTGAAGAACAGACTGACCAGCGCCGCCACGTAGTCTCAAACGTGTTTTTCGAGGCTGGCGATGAAGAAATGGCAACCGTTGTTAGCAACCTTACGCTGTTTGGAACAGAAGCTGGCAGTATTCGCCTGATTTCCGCAGGCGTTTATCGCGATGACGTAGTCAAACGTGATGGCGAGTGGCAGCTGCATAGGCGCCATCTCGATCTGGACTTGCCTTACTAAACGCTCCAGAGCCAAGCTGCCTCGTGAACATAGGAAACATCCCCGCGAAGATTGCCCGCCTAAATCCGGCTAGAGAAGCTATCATTGATGTTGATAGCGGAAGGCGTATTACCTTCGGTGAGCTGGATGCCCGTATTCGGCGGCTGACCAACGCACTAACAGATAAATTTGGCCTGAGTAAAGGTGATCGCGTTGCCGTTCTGTCCAAGAACAGCATCGAGTACATGGAAATCTACTACGCCTGCGCGCGAGGCGGATTTATTGCGCAGCCATTAAATTGGCGCCTGGGCACACCAGAACTGCAGAGAATTATTGATGATGGTGAGCCCAGCGCAGTCATTACTCAAAGTGAATACGTGGAAATTCGCACTGAGCTACAAAGCCTGGTTAAGGTGTCGCATTGGCTGGAGTTTGGTGATAACAGCAATGGTTCCTATGAATCGTTGCTCGACAATGCTGACGATCATGAACCCGTGCGGTCCACTAACATCGGTGATGACGACCCGGTATTGATTCTGTACACCGGTGGAACCACAGGCGAATCCAAAGGCGCATTGCACACTCATAAATCCTTGTACATGGGTATGCTAAATCAAACCGTAGCCGAGCGAATCGTGCCGAGCGACGTATATATGCTCACAGGCCAGATGTTTCACATTCCCGTTGGCCTTGCAATGAATTACATGGCGCATGGTTGCCCGCTTGTTTTGATTAACTTTGACGCCAAACTAGCGCTTGAAGTCATCCAACGAGAGCGCGTGTCGGCGTTTCTTGGCATTACCACCATGCTCAACTGGATGATGGCAGTTGAGAACTTCGAACAGTATGACCTAAGCAGTTTGCGCAATATTCAGTACGGCGGAGGCCCAATGCCGCGCAGTGTTGTAAAAGCCGCTTTGGAAGCATTTCCTTGCACCATTATCCAAGGCTATGGTCAAACTGAAGGCATGACCATGAGTTTTCTTTCGCAAGAAGATCACATTGATGCGGTGAATGGTAAGCACAGCGAAAGGCTGGCGTCCTGTGGTCGTGAAGGCCATGTTACCAGTATAAAAGTGGTAGACCCTAACGGTAATGAAGTGCCAAAGGACGGTGCATCACCTGGCGAAATCATTGTTCAATCCGACGCCAACATGGTTGGATACTGGGGCAGACCCGATCTGACAGAAGCCACTATTCGCGATGGCTGGATGTGGACGGGCGACATTGCGCATTGGGATGAAGACGGTTACCTGTTTATTGTTGATCGCGCCAAAGACATGATTATCTCCGGCGGCGAAAACATCTACAGCACGCAAGTAGAAGCGGCAATTCACCAACACCCGGCTGTGCTTGAGTCTGCTGTGTTTGGTGTACCTGATGATCAATGGGGCGAGTCTGTGAAAGCTGTTGTCGTGCTCAAACCCGGGCAGACCGCTACTTCCGATGACATCATAGCGACGGCCAGTGAGCACCTGGCATCTTATCAAAAACCACGTTCTGTTGATTTCGTTGACAGTCTTCCAAAAGCGCCGACGGGAAAAATTCTCAAGCGAGAGCTGCGTGACCCTTATTGGGCAGATGAAGGGAAAGCTCTGTGAACGCGGAACCCACGCTCGAACTTGGCGACGATGTACGCTCGGCTATTGGACGAACGGCAGCGCCGCGTACGGAAGTAGTTACCAGACGCGATATACGAAAGTACTCTATTGCAACCGGTCAAACAGAGCGGAAATATCTAGACGGCGATGTCGCTCCTGCAATGTTTCACCTGGCCCTATTTTGGGACATAGTTGAGTTGGATGAACTGATGCCAGACGGAGTATCTGTAGATACTCTGTTGCCAAAATTTCCGCTGGAAAAGGCAATGGCCGGCGGTCTTGAACTCAAATACCTTAAACCAATACACCCCGGTGATGAGTTAACCGCAACACGCAGCTTGATCGATATATACCTCAAACAAGGCTCCAAAGGGCCAATCATTTTTTATGAGGTTATCATGAACGTGAAAGACAGTAACGGCGACGACGTGGTTTGGGAAAAAACCACGCGTTTATTGCGGTGATTGCTTATGAGACTGTCTGACATAGAAGTGGGCGTTGTCTTGCCAAGCAGAGAATTCAGCTGTGACAACCGACAATTATTTCTCTATAACGCCGTTTTGTTTAATGCGCATAGAATTCATTACGACTACGGTTACGCAACTGAAGTAGAAGGTTATGCCGATTTGGTGTTAGCAGGGCCTTTAATCGGTGACTGGTTGCACCAATGCATTGATAGCTGGGTAGGGGAACACGGTCGGTTGTTGAGTATGGAGTACTCCAACCGGTTTGCCGCGTATGTTGACGAAGTTCTTACCGGCAATGGTTCGGTGGTGGCAATCGATACTGAGAATAAGACAGCGGAAGTTGATCTACGAATCGAAAACGCCAATGGTGATGTAATAGCACCTGGTAAAGCCACAGTACAGCTGCATGGATAACTACTTTTGAGCTTCGATCTGCGCGGTGCAACTGCTTTTATAGGCGCGGCCGATACCGCCGTCGGTGTGGTGCCAGACGTGAATGCAACCGAACTGTGCGTTCAGGCAGCGTTGGCAGCGATCAATGACGCTGGCCTAGATAAGGACGATGTTGATGGCCTAGTCACTTGCAATTCGATGGCTCTGCCCATCATGTATCACGCCGAAGCAGTGGCCGAGTACATGCAGATATTTCCGCGCTATTGCAGCAGCGTAAACACAGGTGGTGGCACAACATTCGCTGCGGTTCATCATGCGGCATCAGCCATCGTAAGCGGCATGGCCGACACCATTGTGATCAGCATGGGTGACAGTTTGCGATCTGGTATGACGCGAGAACAAGCGGCAAAAACGCAGTCATCTACCGGCCACCCGTTGTACGAGCAAGTCTACGGCCAGACAGTGCCCTCGTATTACGCTTTTATTGCTCAGGCTCATATGGCGCGATACGGCACTACTCAGTCGCAATACGCAGAGATCGCGGTTGCTGCAAGAGCGCATGCGGCTAACAACCCTGCTGCGCAAAAAAGAACGCCAATCAGCGTTGGCGACGTGCTTGATTCCCGAATGATAGCAGACCCTTTGCATTTGCTGGATTGTTCTCTAATGTCAGATGGTGGCTCCGCGGTGGTGATGACATCAGCCGAGCGTGCCAAAGACAGGCCGCACACCCCGGTTTATTTGTTAGGTGTAGGTGAAGGGCACAGTCACGAGCACATAATGGCCGCCAGAAGCCTGACGACCTCAGCGGCGGTAGAGGCTGGTGAACGCGCTTTTGCGATGGCCGGTGGTTGTGTTACTGATATCGATTTTGCGCAGCTATATGATTGTTTTACGCCAACCGTGCTGATTGAACTGGAAGACCTTGGTTTTTGTGCAAAAGGCGAGGGTGGTGAATTCGCCGCCAGTGGCGCATTGTTGCCCGGCGGAAGCTTACCCGTCAACACGCACGGCGGTTTGCTCTCTCATTGCCACCCTGGAAACCCCGGTTCGATGTTTGCATTAACGGAAACCATTCAACAGCTGCGTCACAACTGTGGCGAACGTCAGCTCTCCAAGGCGGACATTGCCCTGGTTCACGCTCAGGGCGGCATCATGTCCAGCCATTCTGCTGTGATACTTGCCAGAGATGTACAATGAGTAACAGCGCACTTGATAAGCATTTTCAGGAAGGTTGCGAGCAACGCGAGCTGCGCCTGCAACACTGTGCGTCCTGCGGAAATACACAGTTCTATCCCAGAATAATGTGCACGGCGTGTGGCGACGAGAATTTGGTTTGGAAGACGGCCAATGGTGCCGGTACCATTGCCAGCTTTACCAAAGTACGTCAGGCGACTGACCCAAAGTTTAAAGACCTGTTGCCCTACGTCGTTGCATTGATTGACTTACAGGAAGGACCCAGAATGATGGCGGTGGTCGTTGATGCGGATGTAGACACACTGCAGATAGGCGATACCGTGACACTGGATTTCATGGGATGGGGTGACGACGCCTTGAGGCCTGTTTTCAAAACCTGCAGAGATTGCTAGAGCCCGCTAGCTGAATACTCTCTTTAAATGCGCTTTCGGTAACGTCTTTGTCAGTTTCGACACCGCATAAGTAGTCAGCACCGACATTATTTCTCCCAGGGCCGCACTGGAATAAGGGTTAGGTCCTTCTTGATGCAACCACTGCGCAGCAGAGTGAAGCGCACCCGGTGCAAACCACTGTGGATTGATTAACTGCAAATACAAGATCGCAAATGTTCCGAATCCGGCCAGCAAACCCGCGTAAGCGCCTTGGCGGGTAACACCACTCCACAAAGCCCCCAATACCAGCGGACCTGCAAAAGCAGCCATCATGCCACCGTTACCTATCCAGATAATAATCGCAATGTTCAGGTCCAGCATGGCCCATGCCATTAACATGCATAACACCAGTACGGCCGCTGTGGATAAACGGCTAATAAGCAAAACCTGTTTGTCTAGTACCTCTTCGTCTATCCCCGGTGCACCGCGTGCTTGTTTGTAAGGAAGCCAGGTACGCCGATACAAATCGTTGGCGACAATTTGCGAAGATGACACCACAAGCCCATCAGCGGTACTCATGATGGCGGAAAGAACCGCAACACAGATTAATGCGGCAACCCAGGTTGGAAAAACTTCTATCAACAATACAGGCAGAGCGGCGTTGGGCGTCGCTCCATCGGCAAACAAGGCGTCACCAACCAGCGCTCGTGTTATCAGTCCGGCAAACCCCATCATGCCCATGGTCAGGCCAAACAGAAATGCAAGGCGCACAAACGTCATCTGATTGTCGCTGGTTTTAAGAGCCCATAACTTATTGCCCAGATGCGGCAGCAGTCCCAATGGTATATGGGCAAGCACAATCGCCACCAGTGACCACCAGGAATGATAGAGCGGAGTGTTCGGGTTTAACGGGCTGACCAACGCCTCATCCTGCTGGACTAGGCTCTCAACCATTGACCCAAAACCGCCTTCGATACCACTGCCCAATATGAACATTACGATGATTAGCATGGCAAGAGCCAACATCATCATGCCCTGGATACCGTCTGTTAAAATATCGGCGTGGGCACCTCCCAAAACTACGTAAAGTAATAATACGGCCCCGGTGATGATGAGTGCCCAGTGAGCGGGTAAGCCAAGCAATATTTCAAACATGACCAGGCCACTAACGAGTTGACCCGCCAGATAGAAAAACAACACCAAAGACATCACCGAGACCAGCACACGGATACCGTCAGACTGGTAACGGTCGCCTAGATATTCCGGAATAGATCGGTTACCAAACTCGTGACCGGCGCGGGCAACGAGCCGCATGCAAATCAATACCCCGAAATACAAGCCCAGTGGGTACAGAAAATTACCCCAATTGGCCGCAAAACCCCACTGGTAGGAGAGGGCCGGCGTGCCCAGAAACGTCGCGCCACTGGCAGTTGATGCGGCAAATGCGAAGGCTAGAAATCCTGGCCCGTAGGAACCGCGTGCTGTCGCGAAATCGTCGGCGTGTTTAATACGGCGTTGGGAGTAAAATCCAATACCGACCATGGCAACAATGTAGCAAACGAGAAAAATCCACGACCAGGTGAACAGTGACATCAGAGGTGCCCCTACTTACGCAATCCCAGCCATATTGCGCAGGCTGGTACGAAACAATCTGTGCGCATCATCCAGATCTATATCATCATCAAAATAAACGGCCGAGCGTAAGCCCATCATTAATGAGTGCGCTATTTCGCCCGCATCCTTTGGGCTGCCCATAAACACGGTGGGTGCGTCATTGAACAAGTCGGTCAAAAATTCTTTACAGTGGGCGTCGAAACCCGCCTTGGTAATACGAAGTGCGTCATCATTTACAGCCGCACCAAAGCACTCGAACATAAAGCCGATTTCTGACATGGTGATGTCTTCACCGCGAAACCAGAAATCAGCCAATAGCTCTATACGTTCTTCAAAGGGCTGACTTCGAAAATGATCAAGCTCTGCCGCGAATTGCACCGCAATGTTGTCAAAGTACTGCTCGAGAATGGCCTCTTTACCTTTGAAGTAATAGAGCAGGTGGCTGGCAGACATGTCAGCGCCTTTGGCAATATCCGCCAGGGTTGTTTTAACGTACCCCTTCTGGATGATGCAGTCATGCAGCGAGCGAAATATTTTCCGTCTACGCTTGTCGCCCCGTGAATCCGGGCGACGTTCGGGTCTTGTGCCTTGGGTTGCTGGCATTAGTGTATCCATGTTGTAATTCTTGAATAATATTCAAATGTTCGTATAATCGCAAAAAATAATGGTGTAGCGTATGAATTCAAAACTCATCAAAAATGCTGTCATCAATCCTGAGGCGCCGCCAGAATCTCTGGAAGCCAAACAGCCGCATATAGACAATGGCGCTGAGCGCTATGATACCGCGCCTTACTTCAGTAAGGACCATATGCGTGCTGAATGGGACAAGTTGTGGACACAAAGTTGGCTCATCGCGGGCGCTCGCTCAGACCTTGAGAAGCAGGGCGATTACTTTGTGTTTGATATTGGTGATGAATCCATTTTGCTGACTCACACCGCAGATGGGATTCGTGCGTTTTATAACGTGTGTAGCCACCGTGGCTGCAAGCTGGTGCACGATGAGCGAGGCAACCGAAATGTGTTTGTTTGTCCTTTCCATAGCTGGAGTTTTGAAAACACTGGTAAGTTGAGACGGGTCTTCGATGAAGAGACCTTTCAACCGGAAGTGATCGCACACAGGCCTGGCCTAACTGAGCTCGCATGCGAAGAGCTTGGCGGCTTGTTGTTTGTCAGCATGGCAGATTCTCCCGAACCATTGGCGGACGTTATTGGGCTGCCTCAAGGATATTTGGAAGCCTACAACATAGATCAAATGCGAGTAGTGAGACACGTACGGTCGGAATGGGGTTCAAATTGGAAAGTAGGAGTTGAAGCCTTTTATGAAAGCTATCACCTTCACACTGTTCATCCGGAAACCAACGGTGTGATGGGTGATTTAAACGTTCAATACGATCTGTATCCGCACGGTGCAAGCCGAATGATAGTGCCTTTGGGGCAGCCCAGCCCGCGCCTGAAGGACCAGGAAACCGTTAATGAAGGCTTGCAGATGATGCTGCAAGACGCGGGTATAAATCCTGTGGAATATAAGGGCACAGCCGCAGACGTTCGCCGCGATATACAGCTGGCCAAACGCGAGCGCGCGGAGCGGCTTGGCCTGGATTATTCCAAGCTTGTCGACGGCCAGCTATCAGACAGTTGGGCGACCGGAATTTTTCCAAATGTTCAAATTGGTTGTCACCCGGAAGCGGCGTTTGTAATGCGCTTTTTGCCGCATGAAACCGATCCTGAACGGTTTTATTACGACACCATGACACTGATTGTGCCGGCTGATGACCCCAACTACACACCACCTGCATGGATGGGTTTGCCCGAGGGCACAGACTACAGCGGTGTACGCCGACCCAATTGCGAATACTTCGGAATTGATGAAGACGCCAATTTAGGCATGGTCCTTGCCCAAGACGCCGATTTGCTTCCAGTTGTTCAAAAAGGCATGCGCTCACGGGGGTTTAAAGGGCAGTTGTGGAGCGAGCAAGAGCAACGATTACGGCACTTTCACGTCGAACTGCAGCGTTGGATGAACAAATAATAAGCAGTAACTCTGCGTCAACACACTGTGCATTTTTTTTGCTTGATCTTAACAAGTATATGTTACACTAAGCCCTTTCTTTAATAAGATTAAAAAAAGAAGCTGGCAAGAACAAGACCTACATTCTGACTAAACGAAAAGCCAATCGCCATGAGCGGAGGAAAGCCCATGAAAAACACTCAGCCAAATGCACGATTCACGCCTAAATTACTCAAGCGGGCTCTGCTGCTTGCCACATTGCCTGCACTTGCCAATTCACCGGCATTTGCGCAGACAAGCCAGGGTGCGGTGCTAGAGGAAGTATTGGTAACGGCCACACGGCGTGGTGACACCGATATTCTGACCACACCGGTTGCCGTCACGGCAATCACCGGTTCCGATATCGAGCGTTTCTCACCGAGAGATTTGAACGACATTGCGATTCTTGCACCCAGCCTGTCGGCCGGCTCGGTTGCTGCGTTTAACTCGGCGTCGTTTGCCATGCGCGGCGTGGCTGAAACGACCATTATCGTCTATAAAGAATCGCCAGTCGGGGTGACGATTGACGACTTCGTTGTTAACCACGTTCAAACCCAAAACCTCGAAATGTTCGACATTGAGCAGATCGAAGTACTGCGGGGTCCACAAGGAACACTGTTTGGTAAGAACACCACGGGTGGTGCGATCAACGTTAAAACCAAGCGTCCCAAGTTGGATGGCGGTGAAATTGATTTGCGCGTTGAGTTGGGTGATTTCGGAACACAAAAACTGACTACGGCGATTAGTGTGCCGATAATAGAAGATGTATTGGCTTTTCGTTTCGCCGGTGTCCATTTGCAGTCAGACGGCTACTATAAGAACGGCGCCCAATATGGGCCATTAACAGTTGGTCCAGGTGTGGCGGCTCCAGGTGGTGCTATTGACGGTCAATCAGGTGGCGGTGCTGGTGAGGATATTGGCGGTGACGACGTACTGTCTTTCCGCGCCAAGTTGTTGTGGCAGCCCAGCGACCGTTTTAATGCGATGTTGCAGTTTGAGCACATTCGCGATGACGGTGACACACCACCCATTGTGAATGAATCAACGCCTGGCTACTTCTTTGACTCTTGGGGTTTCTCCGCTGATCAGGGTGATCCGTTAGACGTGGCCGCTGTGACAAATGATGATCGCTTCTTGTTCAATATGTCTGACGGTCATCAAGTTGATATTGATGGTGTCTACCTGAACATGGAATTGGATTTAAGCGGTCCTTTCACGCTGCACTCCGTAACGGGTTTCCGCGATCAGGAATCGCACTTGCCAAACACGTATACCGGCGAAACCTTCCGCACTCTGTTTGACGCCACGCGAGACGACACACGGGAAACGTTCCAGCAGGAACTGCGCCTGGTGTCCAATCTTGATGGACCGTTCAACTTTGTTGGTGGTCTCTACTATCAGGAAGAAGACGTGGATTTCTGTGTTGTGCAAGTGGTTGGTTTCGTAGATTTGTTGCTTGATGGCGAACCGACCTTCCTGTCGAACAATCCGCTCATTCTGTGTAACTCTCAGGAGGCGACTGCTTTCGCAGGGTTCGTTGACGGAACCTATGACGTGAATGATCGATTTAGTATCACGGCTGGCTTTCGTTACACTAACGAGAAGAAAAAATGGGCAGGGCGTTCTAGAGTACCCATTCAGGCGTTGCCAGACGGAGGGTTTGACCCCACGTTTACCTGGGAGCAGTTAGCTGATCCTCTGGCGGGAGCTGATTTTGACCGCTTCCCCGCTGGCGTTGTGCGCGATGATGAAAGCTGGAGCGAACCAACTTATCGCGTTGTGTTCGGGTATGAGTTCACCGATGACATGTATGGCTATGCGAGCTATTCACGTGGATTCAAGAGCGGTGGCTATAACGACCAGGTGGGTACAGTACTTAATCCAATTCCTGCTGCAGCTGCCAGACCCACGGAACCCGAGATTGCTGACTCTATAGAGTTTGGTTTCAAGGCTTCGCTGCTTGATGGTGGTGCTAACTTCAGTGCTACTGCGTTTGGCGTCAGGTACACGGACGCGCAACGTACGTTCAATGCGAGTTTCCCAACAGGTCAGGAAACGTTGTTCTTCAACGCGGCTGAATTAGAAGTAATTGGCCTTGAACTTGAAGGCATGTGGGCGGTTACAGATTCCTTCATTGTGCGAGCGAATGCGATGATTCAGGACGCAGAATTCAATGAGTTCGCAGCGGATACTGATTTCGATGGTGTGGATGACATTGACCTCAGTGGTGCACCACCTACACGAGCGCCAGAAACGATGGCGACGATTGACGGTGTGTATACCATCGATATGGGCGAAGCGGGTAGCTTGGACATCAACGGCCGAGTAGCTTATGAAGACGACTCAGTTGCCAGCTACTCAGATGTTGATCCTGCGTTTGATACTACGTTGAACTCACGAACTACAGTAGACGCGGGTATCACCTGGAACTCTGCCGACGAGAACTTCTGGGTACGGGTGATCGGGCGCAACCTGACCGATGAACGCTATCGTACAGGTTCGTTGTCCGTGGCTAACTTCTGGATTATGTCTTCTTACGCGGAACCGCGGTACTACGGCTTGGAAGTAGGCACAAATTTCGATTTTTAGTTCATAAAAGTTCCTCGACTCTATGAACAGGCCGGCTTAACAGCCGGCCTCTTTTTTTATGACACAGATTATCCTCCACCATTTCGATATTTCGCCGTTCGCGGAGAAAGTTCGCCTGGCTTTTGGCATTAAGAATCTCGAGTGGCAATCAGTGCAAATTCCGCTGATCATGCCAAAGCCTGACCTCATCGCCCTGACGGGTGGATATCGAAAAACACCCGTCATGCAGATTGGCGCCGATATCTACTGCGATACGCAGCGAATAGCGATTGAACTTGAAAGACGCTTTCCTGAGCACACATTGTTTCCCGATGGCTGCAAGGCCTTTTCCACTGCGTTCAGTAGCTGGAGCGACGCTGCTTTTTTTCAACCCGGTGCTGGTCTGTCTATGGGCACTAACCAAGGCTTACCGGAAGATCTGTTAAATGACAGAATGGAATTCTTCGAGTTCATGGACTTTGCTGAATTGCCAAATCAACTGCCGCATCTCTATTCGCAGTTTGATGCGCATTTGAATATGCTTGAACAGATGTTGTCGGAGAGGGGATATTTTTTGTCGGGCGAAAGTCCAGGCTGGCTGGATGTATTGGCGTATTTCCCGGTCTGGATGTGCCGGTCCAATATTACCAATTCCAAGGTGTTATTGCAGCCCTATGAGCGATTGCAGTTGTGGCAGCAAACCATGGCGTCTATTGGGCACGGCACTCGCACAGAGCTTGCAGCGCATGAGGCGCTACGTATTGCCAGAGAAAGCAATCCATCTATTGACTCGCAGGTCGATGTTTCTGCATTTCCCAAACTTCATTATGGTGATCTGGTGTCTATATCAGCCTCTGATTACGGTCGGGACCCGGTCCATGGCGAATTGATTGGCTTGGATAGAGAAAATATATCAGTTCGAAGAAGTACAGAACAGTTAGGCGATTTGGTCGTACACTTTCCAAGAATAGGATACACAGTCAATAGCGTGGAGTGAGTCATGGTAGGTTCAGCAAACTTGATTAGATTATTGCTAGTTGCTTCGGTAATGCTGCTCGGAACAGCTTGCAACTCTGAAAAGCAGCCTATGTCAGCGGCGCCAGCAAAAGAGGTGGCGATTGTCACATCACCCGCAAGCAGTGGCGAAGCGCTGTTTGATGAAAACTGCGCCAGTTGCCACAACGGTCGTGTTTCAAAAGCACCACCAATTACGCTGTTGCAGATCATGTCGTCATCTTCCATTCTTGATTCGCTTGAGCATGGCGTGATGGAAGCGCAGTCCGCGCACTTGAGCAGAGCAGAAAAACAATCTGTCGTGAGTTACTTGACCGGAGACGCGGGCGAGACGGAACATCCGACGCCCAAACAGTGTGAAGGAGACGCGCTTGCATTCGATTACTCGGCGCAGCCTGACGCTGAGACCTGGGGTGTTGATCTTGGTAACAGTCGGTTTTACGACGACTCCATCACCAATATTAATGCCAGCAATATCGCTGAGCTTGAGCTGAAATGGGCATTTGCGTTTCCCGATGCAATACGTGCCCGGTCGCAACCAGCAACAGCGGCCGGTGCCTTGTTTCTTGGCAGTCAGGACGGCACGGTCTACTCCCTGGACCAACAGACCGGATGTGTTCGCTGGACATTCAAAACCATTGCAGAAGTGCGCACTGGCATTATTGTGGCGCCTTGGGGCGAAGACAACCTCAGCCTTAGCTACTTTGGTGACCTTATCGGCAATGTATACGCAGTGAATACTTTCACCGGTGAATTGGTGTGGCGTGATCGACCCGATGACCACCCCAGTCTTACGCTCACGGCATCACCGGTCTTGCATAACGATCGACTCATTGTACCCTTGTCGGCGTTGGAAGTTACGGAAGCCGCTGACCCCACCTATGCCTGTTGCACGTTTCGCGGTGGCGTAGCGGTGTATGACGCGCAAGCAGGTGAAAAGCTATGGACTGGATACACGATAGATGAAACGCCTGTGGAAGTGAGCAAAAACGATGTAGGTACGCCAATTATTGCACCTTCTGGCGCGCCCGTTTGGGGAGCGCCAAGTATCGATGCGGCCAGGGGTTTGATTTATGTGGGCACCGGTGAAAATTACTCGTCGCCAGCAGGTGACACCAGTGATGCGATTATTGCTTTGAGCATCGTGGACGGCAGCATTGTGTGGGTACAACAGACGACAGCAGGTGATGCCTGGAACATGGGTTGTGAAGCTGAGAACAAGAGCAATTGTCCACCAGAAAACGGGCCCGACTACGACTTTGGTGCAGCAACAATATTGGCGCGGCATTCGAACGGAAAGCAGTATTTGTTAGCCGGGCAGAAATCAGGTGATGTCTTTGCGCTGGACCCGGATGAAAAAGGCAAGATTGTCTGGCAGAAAAAGCTGGGTCGCGGCGGTATTCAAGGCGGCGTGCATTTTGGTATGACCGTTGCTGGAGATACTTTATACGTACCTATGTCAGACTTCGACGGTGGCCCCCGTTGGCCAGGTATTGCCAAGCCTGGAATGTACGGTCTTGATTTTGCGAGTGGCGAGGTGCACTGGTACACACCAGCAGACGATGTGTGTGAAGGTCGAGAATTCTGCCAACCGGGTTTGTCGGCGGCGGCCAGTGCGATTCCGGGCGCCGCTGTTGGCGGGGCGATGGATGGCCATTTACGCGCGTATGATCAGAAAACGGGTCAGGTGATTTGGGACTATGATGCCGTCAGGGAGTATGAGAGCTTGTCTGGTGCCAAGGCCATGGGTGGATCTTTCGGCGGGGCCAGCGGACCAGTGTTTAAAGATAGTATGATGTACGTTAATTCAGGGTATGGGATTTATTTTCATATGCCTGGCAACGTATTGCTGGCATTTGGACCAGGAACATCCCTAAAGCAGTAAGTTGGCGAACAGCCAAATCAGCCGTTTTGTAAGAGGAGTATTAATGACAGACCAAGTAGCCGGCCGTGGCAGGCTTGCCGAAAAAATAGCGCTTGTTACCGGTGCAGCGTCAAACCCAGGAATCGGTCGCAGCATTGCGCACCGTTTTGCCGCCGAAGGCGCAAAGCTGATCGTTACCGATATTGATCTGCCTGGCGTTGAGAAGTGTGCGCAAGAAATTCAAGACGCCGGGGGTGAAGCCATTGCCATGGGTCAGGATGTTACTGAGGAGCAAGGCTGGAAAGATGTGATGGCGAAAACCATCGAAGCTTTTGGCCGTCTCGACGTGATGGTCAACAATGCCGGCATTGCGGAACTCAAAAAGATGGTCGACATCGATCTAGAGAACTGGAACCGGCATATAGGCATTAATTTAACAAGCGTCTTTCTTGGCAGCAAATACGCAGCTCTTGAAATGCGCAAATGCGGCGGTGGCAGCATTATTAATATGTCGTCTGTGGCTGGAATTATTGGTACGCCAACCTGTGTGGCTTACGGCGCTACGAAGGGTGGTGTAAGAACCATGTCCAAATCCATTGCAGTGGAAGAGTGTGAACACGACATTCGTTGCAACACGATTCACCCCGGGTTTATTTGGACGAACATGCAAGCCCAAGACAGCGGTAAAAGCGACCCATCGGAGCTGGTGTTGCCTCGCATGCACGTACCTCTAGGCCGGCCCGGCTTACCTGAAGACGTGGCTAATGTGGCATTGTTCTTGGCCTCAGACGAGGCTAATTACGTGACAGGTGCTGAGTACGTGGTTGATGCAGGCTTAACCTGCAAGTAACTGCTGTCAGATGAAGCTAAGACGAGGGTCGTTAGGGTAGATCCAGTCGTCGCCAATAACCTGCTCAACACGCAATTCAACCGGTATGTTATCAATGCCAATCATTTGGTCGGCTTGTTGATTCCAGTGATATATTCTGGCTTCCTGATAACTCAACGGCACACCTTTGAAGCCATTCGACTGCATTGACTGTTGAATTTTCTCACCAAATTGAGTGTCTTCCAAAATCACCTGACAGAGTTCTTTTCTGTCGTTAACGGTCCACATGTCAGGCTTCATGCCTTGCTTCCACTGCGGTGCCATAGTCCAGGTTTCTATTCGGCATTTATTGATGCCGTTGGGCCAAAATACCAGAGGTGGAATAGCAAATTGACTGAGAGGCGCGACCAGATTTGGAAACAAACCGTATGACTGTGTACACGTGCGGCCAATTTCACCGACTGAATCTATTTGTGCAATGTCAGTTGGCACAGCAACTGCGTCCATATTGGACTTACCCTTTGGGGTGGGCGCCACCATTCGGCCATGCCCATTGCGGTACAGCGTATTCACATTACGTCGATCATCAAGAATGGGCGCCACTGTGGTGGGGTGAACGCTACGCACATGGTAGACCTCAGTGTTGGCCTCCATGGCTACCTTCCAATTGCAGTCCAGATCGAATATTGCGCGGCTGGCCAGCCGGCATTGGTCAAATCTGAATTCGTCCAACTCTGAGGCAATGGGTCCCAACCACTCCAGCAGCGTTGGCGCATTTGTGTCGAAGTTGACAAAGATCAGATTGCCCAAACGTTCGCAGCGAACTTTATTCAGCCCTCTGCACGACATATCAAAATCGCGAAAGTCTTCAGGGTCGCGCATGCCTTTCAACTCGCCCTGTAAGTTGTAACTCCACCCATGGTATTTGCAGGTAAGCCGATTGTTCTTTCCTGCGCGTTCGGTAACAACGGGCGCGCCTCGGTGTTGGCAGGTGTTGTAGAACGCATTTATATCGCCGTTTTCTGCGTGCACTATAACGACTGGCTGCCCTGCGTTGTCCCATAACATCCAACAGCCTGCGTCGGGAATTTCGTCGATATGAGCCGCCAACAACCAGGATTTCCGCCAGATGCTTTGTAACTCAAGTTGATAAAACCGTTCATCAACGTAACGTCCTGCCGGAATATCGGGCAGATCCGGAAAACCTTCTGGCGGTTCGGTGCGCGCTGCCTCGTACTCCATCAGGCTGCGCAATTGTTGAATGGTCTCAGGTGTCATCATAGCCTTTTACCAATTATGTGCCGATTAAGCAGGTTCCAACTCCAGCCATAAATGGTGGAAGCCTCTTAGCATGGTTGGGTGCGTTCGCTCGTTGTCTGCGCTGTTGGCATGCTGCACCGATTTATAGCGCTTAAACAACTCTTGCAATGCGTAGCGTGCTTCCATTCTGCCAAGCGGCGCGCCAATGCAAAAATGGATGCCGTGCCCAAAACTGTGATGGTTACTGCGCCCTCTATCCAGCCGGAACGTACTGGCGTCTTCATAGTGATCTTCATCGCGGTTTGCCGAGCCCATCACGGCGTAAACCGTGTCGCCTGCTTTCACCTGCTGGCCATGAAACTCGGTGTCGCTGGTGGCTTTTCTATTCACCCAGTGAACGGGGGCGTCAAAGCGGAGAATTTCTTCTATCGCCGCATCAATTTTATCAGGATTGTCGCGCAGCTCGTTCCAGTCATTTGGGTGTCTGGCCAGATGATTCAATAGATTACTGAGCAGATTTGTGGTGGTTTCGTTGCCGGCAATCAGCAACAAAATATTGAAACCAACTATGTCTTCGTCGCTGAGGCCACTGCCATCCACCTCGGCGTGCACCACTTTGCTGATCAGGTCGTCTCCTGGATTTGCTCTGCGATCAGGAATAAGCGACTGAAAATAAGCGGCCATTTCCAGAATGTCTGGCATTCGGTCTTCGAGCTTTGTTGCTTCCCCGGTACCAGTCAGGGCGTCTGACCAGCGTTTGAAATCTTCAGCTCGTGTTTCAGGTATGCCCATCAGTCTGGCAATGATATATACGGGCAGCGGTGTAGTGAACTCCTTTGAAATGTCGAGAACAGTCTTGCCCGCGAGATCGTCCAGCATTTGCGTTACAAGCTGTGCAACGTCAGCTTCCATATCGGCAAGTGTGCGGCTGGTAAACGCCTTGTTCACAATCGCTCGCAGCTTGGTGTGCCTAGGCGGATCATCAGTGAGTAAGGGCAGGGCCATGGCTTGTTCGTCCATCTCACCCATGGAGTTGGAGGAAAACAGTGCTGCATCTTTCAGTATCACGCGTACATCATCGTAGCGGCTAAGCACCCAGGCTTGTACGTCTTCTGCCCACCAGATGGGGTGATTGTCCCTCCAGTTCTGGTAATGTGGGTATGGATCATCAATGATTGCTGGGTCTAGAAAGTCCACGTTGTTTGCTACCTATATGATGGAATGGAGAGAAAAATAGACTGAAAGCTGCCTATGAAGACCAATCAATGTCTCCACTGCGTTGAATGATCTTCCAAACGCCATCGCGTTTTTCGAGTTCGTCGATGTAACGACCACCGATAGCAATCAGCGTTTCAGTGTCGGCCGCATTACGCGGGGCCAAGGGGTCGGCTTTTGCGCGCATAACTTGATGTGCCGTGAAATAGCACTCCGACCTTGCGGTATTGCCAGACACTGCAATCAACGGGTTGCCAAGTTGGTGATGTGAACGGGAGAAGCCTTTTATATATTCCAGTGCAAAGCCAACAAAGTCACCTGGCGCTCCGTCATTTTTGGGTGCATCCGGGTCAGATGACGGGCCAATAAAGCCATGCTTGTGCCGTGACTCGGGATGAAATACGGCGCGTAGCAAGCCCTCGTTGCTGGTATCGATTGCGCGCACATACGTCTCTAACAACTCTGTTATTGCTTGCTTGTCGAGCAGCACTGAGATCGAATTGTCGCTGATGCGAGGGGGTTTATTAAGCTCAGACACACGGCACTCCTCAGTACAATGGCTTCTATTTATACCCAATATCGCGGCTAGCAATCCGAAGCTTCGTCTACAGATACTGGGTTAATAAACGACACTAAACAGCTTCAACAAAGCATGGCCAGGTCGATTAAATCCTTGATCCGAGTGTACTTAGGGTACTGAATGGCTGCAACAAAAAAACAGTCCAAACTGTTTTTAAAGCCAACCTTCCAAGGAATATGCTCCCTATAAAGCCAACCACTGAACAACGGCTGGCAATGTATCAAAGCACTGTTACCAGCCGGCACTCCTACTTAATGGCTTGAATCTATTGGCTTTTTTTCTGTATCCATTTGCAGACTGCCGTAGCATATCACCTTAGCGAGCGACCGAGAAAAAAACAATCAATACTGATTGTTTTTTTTGCTAGGTCCGGTAAGCTTCATTCTTATTTTTTGATTCACCACTATAAGAAGGTGCAATAATGGATCTAGGACTCAAAGGTAAAAAAATTGTTATCACTGGCGGTACCAAAGGCATCGGTCGCGCCATAGCTAATCTGGTAGCGGCGGAGGGCGCTGATGTTGCCATCTGTGCTCGCAATTCAGAAGAGGTTGAGAGTACGGTTGCAGCACTCAGAGACGCGGGCGTCACAGCGACTGGTGCTGCAGTTGATGTCGCCGATAAAGACGCGCTGCAGGGCTGGATCACAAGCGCTGCGGAAGAGTTGGGAGGCATCGATTCACTGGTACCCAATGTCAGCGCCGGCGGCGGACAGATGGACGAAAATGGCTGGAAAACCAATTTCGAGGTCGATGTGCTTGGCACTACCCGTGCGATTGAAGCGGCCACGCCCGCCCTTACGGCGTCTGATGCAGGTGCTATTGTCATTATCGGTACCACTGCGGCTGTTGAAGATTTTCTGGGTCCTCAAACATACAATGCCTTGAAAGCAGCTTTGATAGTGCATGCACAGGGTCTTGCTCAGGCCCTGGCCGGATCCGGAATTCGCGTGAATTGCGTATCGCCAGGCCCAATCATGGTAAAGGGTGGTGCTTGGGACTTTATCGAAAATAATCTACCTGACATCTACAAGGGTACTGTGGCCAACCAGCCTACGGGTCGTTTGGGTACTGCCGAAGAAGTAGCGAATGCCGTCGCGTTTCTTGCCAGCCCAGCAAGCAGCTGGATCACAGGTGTGAATCTGGTGGTTGATGGTGGCTTCACCAAACGCGTCCAGTTGTAGTGTCTAATGTTGGCGGAAGTGATTGTTAATTGTCACCGCCGGTAATGCGGCAGGCGCATACAGCGTAAACAAGATAATCGCCATTGCTGTAAACAATTCAGTGGCGTAAACAAGCAACAGGAGAACTAATGTGGCTTTTCCCAAAGAGAAGTTAGCGCAAGCTTACCGCCAGATGAAGACCATCCGTGAATTCGAAGAGCGAGCACACGTTGAGATCATGAATGGTCAGATCGCTGGCTTCACTCACTTATATACCGGGCAGGAAGCCAATGCTGTTGGGGTGTGCGAGCACTTGGACGACCTTGACACCATTGTCAGTACTCACCGAGGCCACGGCCATTGCATCGCTAAAGGTGCAGACGTTCTGGACATGATGAAGGAGTTGTTTGGTTCGTCGGACGGCTTGTGCAAGGGCAAGGGCGGCTCGATGCACGTGGCCGATGTTGAAAAAGGTATTCTCGGTGCCAACGGTATTGTAGCGGGCGGCCCGCCGATTTCAGTGGGCAGCGCGCTGGCGGCAAAGATTCGTGACAACGGTCGCGTCTCTGTTTCGTTTTCCGGTGATGGCTCAGTCAATCAGGGTACTTGTATGGAGGCCATGAATATGGCGGTTGTACTTAAGGTGCCCGCGATATTTGTCATAGAGAACAACTATTATTCGGAGCACACTAACATCAGCTACGCGGTGGGCTGTGACGATCTTAAGGCGCGCACGGAGAGTTTCGGATTCCCGGTATTTGTGGCCGACGGATCCGATTTCTTTGCTGTTTATGAGGCTGCAGCCAAAGCGCTAGAGCACGCTCGTTCAGGTAAGGGCCCGGCAGGCATTTTTGCGGAGCAAGGCCGATATCACGGTCACTTTGTTGGCGACCCTCAATTCTATCGTGCCGAGGGTGAGCTGGACGATCTGCGGGAAAATGCGTGTTGCCTGAAAAACTTTCGAGCCAAAATGAATGAAACTGGCGAGATGAGTAACGAGGATTTGGATGCGATCGATACCGAGGTTATGGCCTTAATCGAACAAGCAGTTACTGAAGCTAAAGCTGCACCGCGTCCGACACCGGAGCAGGTTACCGAAGACGTCTACATCAGCTATGGCGCATAAGGAGAGAACATCATGTCAGAAAAAACGATGCGCGATGCCATCAACGAAGCCTTACACCAGGCAATGGCAGAAGACGACTCAGTATTTGTAATTGGCGAAGACGTTGCCGGTTGCAATGGCAGCCCCAGTGGAAAGGTGGGTGCTGTGGGCGGTGTATTTGGTGTCACGGGTGGCCTTTATGACAAATTCGGTCCCCTACGTTGTATCGACACGCCAATCTCCGAGTCGGCAATTGTCGGTGCTGCTGCGGGTGCTGCGCTGGTCGGCATGCGCCCGGTCGCCGAAATCATGTTTGCCGATTTTATTGGCGTTTGTATGGACCAGATCGTCAATCAAATAGGCAAGTTTCGTTATATGTTCGGTGGCAAGACTCGCTGTCCTGCGGTAATACGGTTTGCTGCTGGAGGTGGCTTCAGTGCGGCAAGCCAGCACTCGCAGGCCATGTATCAGGTATTGACCTCATTTCCTGGTCTCAAAGTGGTGGTGCCATCCAATGCTTATGATGCCAAGGGGTTAATGTTGCAGGCCATCGCGGACGACGATCCAGTATTGTTTTTCGAGCCCAAAGCCCTTTATCAAGAGGCCTGCGAAGTACCTGATGAAATGTACACCATACCTTTTGGTCAGGCAGCCATGCCGCGTGAAGGCGATGATGTGACCGTTGTAGCCTTTGGGCAAATGGTAGGCAGAGCCGCCGCCGCAATCGACAGCCTCGAAGCGGAGGGTATCACTTGCGATCTGATTGACCCACGTACTACCTCTCCGCTGGACGAGGAAACCATACTTGAAAGCGTTCGGGCCACCGGTCGGTTAGTTGTAGTGGATGAAGCGCCACCGCGCTGCAGTCTGACAACCGATATTGCTGCGCTGGCCGCGAGCAAAGCGTTTTCCAGCCTTAAGGCGTCAGTCCAACAAGTGAGCGCGCCGCATAGTCCAACACCGTTCTCGCCGGAATTGGAAGCCGCTTACATTCCTAATTCAGATCGCATCGCTGCTGCCATCCGGGAGACGCTCGCATGAGTGATATCTGCGCCATCGCCGTCCCCAAATGGGGCATTGAAATGGTGGAAGGCACAGTTTCCACCTGGCTCAAGGAGGTGGGCGACACGATAAGCAAGGGCGATGAAGTCTTTGAAATGGAGTCGGACAAGATCGTCAATGTTTGGGAGGCGCCATCTGCTGGTGTGCTGCGACGCCGTATTGCCGAGGAAGGAGACACCCTCCCTGTTGGCGAACTACTTGGCGTTATCGCGCCGGCAGATGTTGATGATGCTGCTATAGACAGTTTTATTGCAGATTTTAGTGGTCCCACAAAAAAGGCTGAACCAACACCCGCTGCTGCCGCGCCAGCTGTTGCCAAGGCCAGCGCTAGCATTGCACCTGGTTCTGATGGAAGTCGCCGGGTTAATCCTGTGGTGAAGCGATTGGCCGCGGAGTTGGGCGTAGACATAGACAGCGTGATTGGTACTGGTCGTAACGGTCGGATCACCAAGGAAGATGTGGAGCTTGCTGCCACGACAGACGGAGCGGGCACCACTGAAGCAGCGTCCACCGCTGACGGCGATGTTGAGATTATTCCTCTCACCCCCATTCGAAAGACCATTGCTCGAAGGCTGACCGAGGCGAAACAGGACATTCCGCATTTTTACCTCACTCGTGAATTTGATTTGGATGGCTTGTTGGCACACCGTAAGGGCTTGCAAGCGGCAGGCGGCAAGGTTTCCGTGAACGACTTGCTAGTTTGGTGTGTGGCCCGCGCGCTAATGCGTGAACCTCGTGCTAACGTAAATCTGGTGGGCGATGATATTCATCAGTTCAAACACGCCAATGTATCTGTGGCAATTGCCACCGATGAGGGCTTGTTTCCGGCGACGGTTTACAAAGCAGACACGCTGACACCACAGGAGATTTCCGCAGCCACAGCTATCTTGAGTGAGAAGGCTAAAGCTGGCACGCTGGCCAGGGAAGACATTTCCAATGGATCTTTTACTGTTTCAAACCTGGGTATGTTTGGTGTGTCGACCTTCAACGCCATTGTCAATCCGCCTATGGGCGCCATACTCGCCTTGGGTAAGGCTGAGCCCCGTGTTGTAGTGAAGGAAGGGGCACCAGCGGTGGCGACCATGATCAATGCCACGCTGTCGTGTGATCACCGTGTTATTGACGGCGCTGTTGGTGCTGGCTTTTTGGCTGTGTTGGCGGAAGAAATCGCAGCATTGATCTGAGGCCGGCTTTTGGTAACGACGCTCTCGCTTCGTTTCGCTCTTTCTTTATTTCATTTAGGAGTTTTGAACCTTGCAAGCTTTACCTCATATTTACAAGGTTACTGGTGCTGCCAAGTCTGAAGGCAATGTTTCCTTAAGCGCTAAGAACCTACCTGATATCGTTAGTGCTCCTCCGGCTGAGTTTGGTGGCCCAGGCGATTTATGGTCTCCAGAATCTCTGTTGGTAGCCGCTGTGGCCGACTGTTTTGTACTGACCTTCCGTGCGATAGCGGGGCCGTCGAAGCTCGAATGGTCTGATTTGCAGTGCACTGCGGAAGGCACACTGGATCGCCAGGAGCGAGTAACGTGCTTTACCGCGATTGCTGTGCAGGCAACGCTGACAGTGCCAGCTGGGGTCGATCCAGCCAAGGCGCAACGCGTGCTTGAAAAGGCTGAGGCATCTTGCCTGATTACCAGTTCGTTGTCTGCTGAGTGTCACCTCGAAGCGACCGTTGCTGTTGCTTGATGCTCTTATAGCGTCACGCCGCTTTAGCGTCACTGGCGCTATCGGCCCAATGCATTGCATTGACGGTCATTTCACCGAAATTTTCTATAGGTGTTACTGAAGCGTCTCGTTGCGCTGTGTTCTCAAGGCCATCAATGGCCAATGATAAGACATTGCCTAATGGGCCAGAGCGTTCTTGCAGAGCCAAGCGAACAGAATCGACAAAGGGCAATGACGACACTACTTCATCCATGGGGCGGTCTAGCATAGTGTCCAGTAATGAAAACAGGCCGACAGTAAATGCCGCATGCGGGTCAACACCGGGCATGCTTTCTGCAAGCAACTGACACAGCTTGGCGCGTGTTAAGGCCAAATTCAGTAGAGCTTCTGGCTTGTCATCCAATTCACTCAAGGCCATAACGGTTAGCCAGCTCTTAAGCGTGTCCATGCCCAGATAAATAACTGCTTGGTGAATGTTCTCCACACGGCGTGGCAGACCAGTGATCGGGGAGTTAATAAATTTCAAAACCTTCATGCTAAGTGCTACGTCGGCACCCACCATTTCAGAGAGTGAGCTGATGGTGGCGTTCGGTTCATTGATTCGCGCGAGCAATTCAACCAGGCCTAACTTATTGACCGGTACGCGTTTGCCGCTGATGACTCTGGGCTTGGCGAAGAAGTAACCCTGGTAATAATCGAATTTTAGTTCCTTGAGTTCGTCGAATTCTTCTTGCGTTTCGATGCGTTCTGCTAAGGTTTTCTTGCCCAGTTTTTGCATCATTTCGACCTGTTGTTTGAGCGCACTTCGATCAAGTTGTGTGATGTCGAATTTCACGATTTCGGCTTCGTCTATTAGTGGTCGCCATTCATCACCATAAACGAAATCATCCAGGGCCAGGGTATACCCTGCGGAGTTAAGTTCGCGAACACGGTCAATCAACTCTTGATCGACTTTTACGTCTTCCAGGATTTCCAGCACTACTTGTTTGGGCGGGAAGCTGATCATTTCGGGGTTTACGAGAAACTCGTAGGGCATATTGATGAAGGCAGGCCTTTTGCCAACCAGCTTCTCAATACCTATTTCGGTGAAGGTGTTGATAATGACGGTGGACGTGGCTTTGGCGCCATCAATAAAATTGGCGGAATTTTGTTCGCTTGACCGAAACAATAGTTCGTAGGCGAATATATCCATATTACTGTCAAATATTGGCTGGCGGCCAATATGATATTCAGACATGCATAATCCTTTGCAAGTGCTTGTGTTATGTTTTTCAGTATAGTGGGTTTGGCTGAAACGCTTACTTGATTGCCTCAGTGCTACAACGGACAAATTAGTAGTTGGTACCGCTCGTCTGTTTTTGACTAAGGCACATACCAAATCGGCGATGTATACGCGCGTTGTTGTATCTCTGCAGGCACATCATCTGGCAGGTCTTGTTCAAATCTAACGGCGTCATAGGTGGTCCAGCGTGGTGTCGGTATTTCGATCACTCTGGCGTAATAGAAAGCACGTTGCGCCGGGTCAAACGCTGGGTCTGTCCATTGGGTGCCTAGCTGCTTTGCACCTATGCTATTGTCATAGCTCGCGGTATCGGTATCTACGGTTGAATCCAATACCGGGATAACGCCGTCCGCATCCGCTGCTCTATCATCGGAAACTGCAACGTCGTAAATTCTTTCAAACGTTTTTCCGTTGTCAGACCACCCTTTTATGATCTGGATACGGTCCAGGTTTCCACCTTCAGGGTCTTTCATTGCGCTGACGAGAAATGAGGGGGCCGTCTGGCCATTCATCGTGAGTTCTCCGCCCATGGGCACGCCGTTCTTATACCCTTCAGTAACCATCACATCTGCAGCGCCGGCATCATCGCTAAAGTTCCAGCCTCCGAAAAACCGGACCGTGATGCGCGGACCGGTAGTGGCGTAAACTTCGCGTCGCTCTAGGCTGTCGTACAGGGATTCACGTGTATTCTGATCAGCCCATACGGCAACGTAACCGGATGAGGTGAGTAAGCGGTTTTCCCAAAGGGTTCCGCCCATTTTGTTGGTGAGGCGATCAACTGACGGTTCTGAATCGGGGAACTTGCCAAAGTAGTTGTTATCGTCGGCTGTTGCAAACGTGGTGTGCGAGTCGGTGCTGCCTATCATACCGAATTGGTAGGGGTTTGCTCCGAGTTTATCTGCGAGTTTTAAGCCCACCTTCAGCGCCGGTCTTGCATAGGCGTGGTTGAAGGCAGCCACTTTTTCTTCGGCTTTCAGCACGTTCATGCCAATGTCTGTTTTGTCCCAGTTTTCAAAGTCCGCAAATGGATCATCGGGTGACACTAATGGATGCGTTTCCGAGTCACCTTTCACCTGGGTCATTTCTACAATGGGTTCCCAGCGGGCTCTGCGTTGCGCGTAGTCCAGATCAAGCGCGTTGCCGGCAAGGTCTACTTCGTCAAACATCATGCCGGTGGATAAGTTACCGTTGTGTGGAATGGCCATTACAGAGCCTTTCGTCTTACTTTCGTATTCTTCAAGGTAAGCCCACAACATCTCAGGGTTGGTGCTATCAAGTGCGGAAAATGGTTTGATCTGGCTGGTCTTGTCTGAACCATCGCGGAACAATACATTGCGATGTAAATTGCGGCCATCAATCATTGAGGTCCACTCATAGCCTATGAATGCAGTGAACTCTCCTGGCTTGTTGTAGCGATCCGCGGCAGCATTGGCACCTGCCCAGACATCGTTCACAAAAGATTCTGGTACATAGCCTGCATCGAGGGCGTCGCGGCCATTAATGTAACTGGTAAATTCATCGATTACACCCGGTATATCGCCTTCTTCAATAAGCTCATTCCAACGTTTGCCAAGCGCGCTGCCGAGCAATTCTGGCTTCTGCAATTTAATGCCTTCCAGTATGCCCATGAATTCGGCGTGATCGGAAACCAGCAGGAAGTCCAAGGGGCGAGCCAGTTTTGCTTCAACGCCAGTGCGGCCTTGAATCGCCTCGCCACTTGCAAAACGAAAAGCATCATCGGCGGTGAGGTTGTCATTGCCAAATGCAAACGAATCGAACGAGGTGCGAGAGTGAACGTGTAAATCACCCCAATAAACTTGCGAGCCTGAGTTGTTATTCTCAACAACTTGCTCTGCAACGGACTCGGTGGCTGGTGGGGCTGTGGACTCATTTGCTTGCTTCTCGCCGCAGGCAGAAACAATTGCTGCGCAACCAAGCGTTAGCGCGACGCTTTTCATCCAGGTATGTTTATGCTTCATAATGTCAGCTTGCTGTTCCGAGTCGATATTGGGGTTTTAATTGCTGGCCAGCGGTGAGATTCTGACTGGGATATTGCTCATGCGTGGTATTCCGGTGTACGGGTCGAAGTTTTCGGTATTATCGGTCAAGCGGCCTATATTGGTGCCTTCACTGAAAGGATCGGCGTCGTCTCCGGGTGCTGTACCCCAGGCATGAGACATGGAAATGACGCCGCGGCGTAATTCGTTTGCGCCTTCGACAATACCTATTATGTGGCTCCTATTGCTCTCAATTCGTATGGTATCGCCATCAGCTAACGCATGATCACGCATGTCTTCAGGGTTCATATACGCTGGGTTATACGGATGTCGCTCGCGTAGCGGTGCATTTCTAAACATGGAAGAGTTATGCATGTCATACAATCTTCTGCTGATCATGCGGAACGGCCAATCTGAGGGTTTGTTCGGTATTGATGCGCTTATCTGGGCGAGTTCCTTCATCATTGTTGCGTTGCCTACACTAAGGCGGCCAATATGACCATCCGGTTTTGGACTCACGACCGCCGTACGCTCTGGAAACAGCTCTCCATCAGCGTGCTGTTTTACTCTGTCATACGTTATTGGCGCATCCTTTAGCATTAGTGTCCATAATTCCTCACTGCTAGGTGTATTCTGCATATCTAGCTCAGAGCCGTTTTCTATGGCCATTGTTGGGTCTAGATACGCAATAGAAGGGACTCTCAGCGGCAGCCCAAGTCGCTGACCAATACCGTAGAAGAATGTCCAGTCATCTATTACGTCTGAGCCTGCCGGCGGACTAACCAATGGCTCACAATACTGCCCATAGGGTTTAGTGAAGCCCCAGCCTGGAATGCCCGAAAGTGAGTCTTGCAGAGTGGAATTGGAGCTTTGTTCCAGAAACAGTGTCGGAGCAATCACATAATCTGACATTCTTGAAGTTGCGCCCATATAGGGATCGATGCTGACCAGCAGGTCGAGTTGCTGCAGCGCTTCATGAGTCCGCAGCTGATCTGGCCACGCAAGCATTGGGTTGCCTCCGATGTTGATCAACGCTTTGATCTGACCATCACCCGGTAGCAGAATTTCTTCGGCAAGTGCTGCGGTGGGCATTCCGGTAACATTTTCGCCTAGCCCACGAACTCGAAGTGATTTACCAAATCCCCAGGCCTGGCCTGGCGGAACGGCCGCGGCTATAGCGGCATTGCTATGCACTAGCACGCCCGTGTTTGGAACACTGTCGCCTTCTTGCCGCCAATGACCGCAAATACTCATCAGTGCTAGAGCGAGATATTCGGATAGATTGCCGTGCCCAGCCATATTGGGCCCAGTGCCTAGAGTTGCGATGCCCCGGCGTGCGTTTGCATAGCATTTGGCCATTTCGCGCAGAGCGTCTGCATCTACGTCTGCTACTTCCGCAACTGAATTAACGTCGAAAGGTTCGACGGCCGCCTTCAGCTCTTTCAACCCGTCCACATTTTCACGAATAAACGATTCGTCTATCCAGCCCTGTTCAATGATCTGCTTGATCAGGCAGGCCAATATGGCACTGTCCATTCCGGGTTTTGCGGAGATATGTATGTCAGCGCGTTTTGCTAACTCGGATTTGCGGGGATCAACGGTCAGAATCTTCATGCCGCGTTTTTTGGCCACGGTAAAGCCATTTGCAGGCGCGACCGGCCCGAGCATGGACACGATTGGGTTAGCGCCTAATGACAACCAAACGTCTACTTCCTCCAGACCGGGCGAGCCCGCCAGCCAGGCGCCGTGAAGGGTTAAGCTGACAGCTTTTCCCGGTTGGTCAATACTGACGCTGGTGAAAATCATCGGCGACTTCAGTGCCGCCATCAGTGCCTTGCTAAGTACCGTGGTTTGCTGATTGTTAAAACCGTGTGTGCCAATATAGATTGCCACTGACTCCGGGCCGTGTTCATCAACGATGTCTCGGATTTTATCAGCTATCTCATCCATTGCCTGCGCAGATGGAATCGCCATGTGGCCAGCAGCGGTGCGTTTCATGGAGCTCTGCAGGCGTGTGTCATCGCTCATCAGATCAAGAATCTGCCGGCCTTTCGCGCACATAAATCCATTGTAGACCGGGTGATCTTTTACGCCGCTGACCTTCACGGGCACACCGTTTTCCATCTCGACGTGCATTGGGCAGAGTGCGTGGCAAACGCGGCAAATAGTAGATTTTATTTCGTTTTTCACAGGCTTCTTATGTTATTACTTGTTTAAGGCAAGTATGCCGTATCCGGCAATTAAAGTCATGTGTGCAGCAAGTGGAGAAGGGTCTGACTATGAAGAGCTACGTTTTTGCACTCACGATCGATTAATGCTGGCTAATCGCATGTTAAAATAGCCTCAATAAGAAATGCTTCAGCAAAAGTTGTGGCCTACCGCTATCTATACTGCACACGGAAAATTTATCAAATGATTACCAAGCAAAAACAAGCTCTCTTTGTGCCCGTTGCTGCATTGTTGTTCCATGCAAATGACGTTGTCGCTCAATCTTCTGGAGGAGGGTATAACTTATTACTAGAGGAGGTGATTGTTACCGCTCAGCGGCGCGAAGAATCGTCTATGAGAACACCGGTGACGGTAAACGCGTTTTCCGCTGACGATATTGTGAACGTAGGTGCTCTGGATATTCAGGACATGGATGATTTTATGCCGGGGGTAGAAATTGGCGATGGTAATACCACTCAAACCGGCATCACCATTCGCGGTGTTTCCAGTCCCAATATCAGTAGCGGCGGTGATCCTTCTACAGCGACTTTTTATGATGGCGCCTACATGCCTCGTGCCGCAACCACAATGCCATTTTTTGATACGCAGCAAATCGAGGTGCTGAAGGGCCCTCAGGGCACTTTGTTTGGTCGCAATGCCACAGCCGGCGTAATCAACATTATTCCGAATAAACCTGGTGAAGTATTTGAAGGGCAAATCAAAGTCAGGGCCGGCAATTACGATTTACAGCGAATCGAAGGCGTTGTTAATGCGCCACTATCAGATAATTTTGCGGTTCGACTTGGAGTACTCAGCTCAACGCGCGATGGAATTGTGGACAATATCGGAGTAGGTCCTGATCCGGGTGATGAAGACGTAAAAGCAATGCGCTTATCGGCACTATGGAATGTTAGCGATCGCACTGAACTGCAGTTCAGCTTTGATATGGAAGATCGCGATGAGGCACCACGAACTGCGATTGGCGTTGGTCAATATGCGTTTATGCAAAGCGAAGATCCGTTCTTGGGTACGACTGAGCATGATGTCGTCGGTGCGGAAGAAACCCGTGAAATGCAAGGCTATTCGATAAAATTGAATCACGAGATCAATGATTCCTGGTCGGTGTTCGCCTTGTCCAGCTATCGTGACTGGGAAACCACCAATCTGGAAGAGGAAGATGGCACGGCCGACCCTCGCAGATACTTTGACACCAACAATATCGAAGACTCTAATATTTTTTATAACGAGGTGAGATTCAATTTCGTTAATGACCAGCTGGACGTGATTTTGGGTGCAAATTACAGCGAAGAAGAATTGTTCCAGCGCACAGACATTCACTTACTGGCGGATTCGTGGATGCAGTTTGTTACTGTAGAGGGAGGCTTTGGTTCTGAAAACCATCTTTGGGATTTGTTGGGTGACGACGTGGCTACCTATCAATCCCTGTCGTCGGCATTTGGGCTAGCTGTTATTCCTCCATCATTTGCGGGACGACTACAGACAGAAACCATGGACAATACTGGGGATTTTACTAACTGGGGGGTGTTTGCAGATGCTACCTATCAAATTAGCGAGACAATAAGGATTGCGGCGGGCTTGCGCTATAGTAAAGACACCAAAGATTACACTTGGCAAACCTACGCAACTGATTTGGATTGGCCTGTACCGCCACAAATTCTCGCCTACGATCCGGGAGTGATTGACGACGATCCCAGCAATGACTTCGATCAATATGGTGCGTCAAGATCCTGGAGTAAAGTAACCGGTCGCCTTGTTGCCGATTGGCAGTTCCAGGACAATGCAATGACCTACCTTTCTATAGCCACTGGCTATAAGTCGGGTGGTTTTGATGGTCAGGTATTTACTCCTTTGGTTTCCGGTCCCTTCGCGCCAGAAGAAATGCTCAGCATAGAGCTCGGTTTAAAAGGTGATTTTCTTAATGATCGCGTTAGGATAGAGGCTGCCTTGTTCAGACAAGAGTTGGACAACCGACAGCGCTCTACGGATACTAAAGAAGGCCCAGATGATCCGACTGCGCAACCGACAGTGATCAATGGAGATGAGGAGTCTGATGGCATTGAGTTAATCACAACGTGGAGTATCACCGACAATGTTCGCCTAACTGCAATGGGCACGTACCGAGAGACTGATTCCGTTTTCGAGCGATATTTTGATGCTGCGGGAGAACCGGCGGGCGGTGTGGTCGAGTCAAGCAGATCTGAAACTGATTACACTTTGCGCTTCGATTGGACGCCTGCGATTCCGGTGGGTGCGTTGTTAGTTCATGTTGATTATATTGTTGACGAGAACGAGCAGTCTCCTACCGATACAATATTTTTGACAGGTCCTTGGTATTTTCAAACTGAGAATTTGTTGAACGCGCGCATCGCATGGAAAAACGATGCGGACACCATTGAAGTGGCTTTGTGGGGAGCAAATTTGTTGGATAATGAGTATGCCGATAATCCAGGTGGATTTGTTGCCGATGCACTAGGAGCCGCGCACACTCGTATTGATGATCCGCTAACATGGGGTTTGGATTTCCGCTTCGCATTCTAGAGAATTTTAATTCCCCATGCGCAAAACCAAAATCATCTGCACCATAGGTCCAGCCACGGAATCCTTCGATCGACTGGAAGAGCTGGCCAATGCCGGCATGAACGTGGCGCGTCTGAATATGTCGCATGGTGACCACGAGTCTCATGCGCGGATTATTAAAGCGATCCGTACACTGAATCGAAAAGTGCATCATCCCATCGCGATACTGGTTGATACCCAGGGACCCGAAATTCGCACCGGTTCGGTCAGTGACGAACTCAATCTCACAAAAGGCGATGTGATCAGCGTATCCGTTCGCGGCGAAGAAGATGTTGAAGCCAGTTCCATTCATATCAACTACGCAGACCTGATTCAAGACGTTGCTATTGGCGATCGTATCACTGTAGACAACGGTTTGATCAATCTAGAAGTATTAAGCAAGGAAGACCTGCAAATGCAGTGTCGTGTACTGGATGGCGGTATGCTGGGCAGCAAACGTCATGTGAATCTGCCAGGAGTTCGAGTGAACCTGCCGGGTATTACGGAGAAAGACAAGCGTGATATTTTGTTTGCTATTGAACAGGAAATTGATTTCATTGCCCTGTCTTTTGTGCGTGATACGAAAGACATAGATGAATTGCGTGAACTGCTTGGCAGCAAAGCTGAGAAGATAAAAGTGATTGCCAAAATTGAAGATCAGGAAGGTGTTAATAACCTAGAATCAATTGTTGAGAGCGCTGATGGTGTTATGGTTGCGCGCGGCGATTTGGGCGTTGAAATCCCAATAGAAAAATTGCCACGCGTGCAACGGCGCATTATTCGCAGCTGTGCGCAACGCGGCAAGAGAGTAATCGTTGCAACGCATATGCTGGAATCGATGATTGAGAACCCGATACCTACCCGTGCAGAAGTAACCGATGTCGCAAATGCGGTCTACGAAGAGTCAGATGCCATTATGCTGTCGGGCGAAACAACCATTGGTAAGCACCCGATTAAATGCGTTGAAATTCTCGATCGTATCGCGCGGTCTATAGAAAACAGCCGTGGGCTTCGTTTTACTGATGAACTTGCTTTGGATAATGACAAGCAGGAAATTGCGTCTGCTGCGGTGCGACTGGCTGAATCAATTCAGGCAAAAGCAATCATTGTGCCTACCAGGCGCGGTCGTATGGCAAACTACGTGACGAATTGCCATCCGCAAACACCGATTATTTGCGCGTTTACCAATGACAGTCGCACGCGACGTCAATTAGTGTTGAATCGCAATTTGCTCAGTTATCGAATTCACTTCAGCTCTGACCCTGAGAAGACCTTGAGCACTGCAGCAGGAATACTTGTGGAGCGGGAAGAATTTAAGCCTGAAGATCGCGTGGTGATTATTTCTGATGCTCTCGCGGGCAGCGGCATTGATGCCATCCAGATTAGACGCTTGCGCGACTTACTGCCTGGTGTTTAAGTAATAAACGGGGATAGATCACGTCCGTTTGTTGCAAGAGTCTGTGCTCAATTGTTCAGCTCGTTGAAGCCTTAAAACGCCGCCAACCCAGTGATAGCCCGCCCCAATATCAATGCATGAATATCATGAGTACCCTCGTAAGTATTCACAGTTTCCAAATTCAGCATATGCCGCATCACCGGGTATTCATCCGAGATACCGTTTCCACCAAGCATGTCGCGTGCGGTACGGGCAATATCCAGAGCCTTACCGCAGGAATTGCGCTTGATCATGGATATAGTTTCCGGCGCAAGCTGATTGTTATCGCGCAAGCGGCCCGCTTGTAAGCAGGCTTGCAAGCCAATGAAAATCTCGGTTTGCATGTCGGCCAGTTTTTTCTGAATCAATTGATTTGCCGCTATCGGTTTTCCGAATTGTGTGCGTTCAATTGTGTAGTCACGTGCTGTTCGCCAGCATGATTCTGCGGCACCGAGGGCGCCCCATGAAATACCGTAGCGCGCATTGCTTAAGCAGCCCATTGGACCCTTCAAGCCTGCCACGTTGGGAAGCAAATTCTCTTCGGGTATTTCTACGTCTTCCATAACGATCTGGCCTGTGGTGGAGGCACGCAAGCTTAGTTTGCCTTCAATCTTGGGAGCCGAGAGTCCCTTCATGCCTTTTTCCAGAATGAAACCGCGAATATTGTCATTGTCGTCGCGTAGTTTTGCCCACACTACGAACACATCGGCAAACGGTGAATTTGAAATCCACATTTTTGCGCCGTTGAGTAGAAAGCCTGAATCCGTTTTTTTGGCGTTGGTAATCATGCTACCAGGGTCTGAGCCATGGTCGGGTTCAGTCAGACCAAAACAACCAACCCATTCGCCAGTCGCCAGTTTCGGTAGATATTTTTCGCGCTGTGTTTCTGAGCCATAGGCGTGAATCGGGTACATAACCAGACTGGACTGCACCGACATCATTGAACGATAACCTGAGTCCACCATTTCAACTGCTCGTGCTGCCAAACCATAACTGACATACCCCAAACCAGCACAGCCGTAGCCGTCAATGGTTGGCCCGAGCAAACCAAGCTCTCCCATTTCCCGAAAAATTTCGAGGTCAGTGCCTTCATCGCGAAAGGCTTCGCGAACGCGTGGCGCCAGCTTGCTTTCGGCATAAGATTTCGCGGTGTCCCTCACCATCCGTTCTTCTTCTGTGAGTTGCTGTTCGATTTGAAAAGGGTCTTCCCAGTTAATCTTGGGCCATGATGGTGAGCTCATATTCGTTCCTTTGTGTTTCTTTATGCAGCTGTTGCTGCAGATGTCGGCATGGCTTTGCCAAATGCTGTATTGCTGTCGTCGGCGAGTGCGGCGGCCAACAGTTTCGCGATTTCATCCGGATCGTTGGTTTTCGTGCAGTTTGCGTGATCGACTATTTTCTGCGTTTGTTCGCTGGTTCGGTGACGCGTATCGCCGTAACCTTTTACCAGGCGCCCACACTTGGCTAGTTCAATGGCCAAACGAACATCTCTACCGGCGGCGGTCTTGATTGCATCTAGCCAACTATCAATCATTTTGTGCTCGTGTTGGAATCCGAGGCTGCCGCGGCGGAACTTCCTCATACCAGCCAGAAACTTCAGCGCCAGGAAAACACCGATGGTATTGGTACGAAGCTGTTTGCCGCCGGAGAATGTGGTCAATACTTTGTAACCCAGTTTGCTTGCCAGTATCCTTTTGCCCAGAGCCGCAGGCATGATGGCGCACATTTCTTCAGGCCGCGGCTTAAAGAATTCGGTGACGTACATGATGCTTGTCTGATCGGCACCTACTTCCTCGCGAATGCTGTCCAGTCTTGATTCGCGGAGTTTTAATTGCGCCACGCGCGGTACGTCTTCAAAACTCATCCATAGGGCAAGGTAGCGAGCGGTGAGCTCGGTGAGCTCGCCATTGTTTGTACCGTCGTCGAGTTCGCTGATTAGCTGAAGGCGGTCGAGATAATCCTGTGCGTAGTCAACGTCTTGATAACCACACAGTTTGTTAACGCCGTGCACAATGGTTTCTCTGGCGCTGGTAGGGTAGCGCGCAATCGGATCTGCAAAGCGGCTGTCCTCAAGTGCGGCTAAGGAAGCAGACGGCGGTGTTTCGGGCTCAAAAATTTGCACATTTCCAGATTGGGCTTGTTCAAAACCGGCATTGAATGCTGCCTTGCTCGCTTCAATGCCTTTTCCAGAAGAGCCGATAGCGTCCAGAAAGCTCTGCTTGGAGAAAGGCAAAGTGCCGGAACCCGCCAAGGCACCAAGCATCACTGAACTGATTACTGACTTGTGCTGGTCTGCAACAGATTGCATGTCGAAGGCGACCAGCTCTTTGGCGTATTCTTTCGAGAGGTCTAATAGTACCTCCGGCTCAATTGTGCCGTCGGCTAAATCAATTTTTTCGGTAATGCTGTACACGCGATTACTGGATGTAATCAACGCCGTTTTATCTCGAGAGATAAAGCCGCGTTGCAACATTCGTCCGGCTTCAGCGATCTCGGAACAAATCGCAATATCTATATCACCAGGAGACGGAAACAAAGAAAGAACCGGTTCAGTAGCTATTTGCTCGTTACGCGGTATGAGCTCTATGTAATAGATCGTCGCACCTGTGCGTTGCGCAACACCTGCCAAAGAGGTTGTTTGCGCTCGCCAACCGTTTGATTCGGCAACCAATATCAGCCAATTGGTGAATACGGCGCCGCCCTGGCCACCAAGAGCTGCCGCTACTATATTGATCGATTTCTGCATTGTGCTCATCAGCTTAGCCATCCAATGACTGTTTGACGTACATTCCACATTAACTTGTCGAAAGCCGAAGGATTGTGAATAACATCCACTCTTGAAAAAGAAGGGCATAGAACGGCCGCATGAGCATTACTGCCACACACGCCGCATCCAACACAACTATTGTCTACGTACGATACCGGGTCTTCACGCAGCGGATCGGGATTCTCTTTGATGGTTAACGAAGGGCAGCCGGAGATACGGATACAGGCGTGATCCCCGGTACAGGTTTGGTGGTCTATGTAGAAACGTGCCTTGACCGTACGTTTTCCGTCATTGATGGCTTTCTTCATCAATGGTTTCACGCGGCGTTGCTTGTTCAGCATACATTCGCCTTCGGCGATAATAACTTTTAAACCGGCTTGTTGTGTGGTGAGAGCATCTCGCAAAGTCCGTTTCATGCTCTCAATGTCGTAAGTGCTAATGGTTTTCAGCCATTCGACACCAGTGCCGCGACAGGCGTTTTCGATTGATTGTGATTGCTCTCGTTCGAGTTTCTCAACGTCCATTGTGGTCGCAATCAGATTGGCATTCATCATTGACGGAATGTCCTGGCCGCCGGTAGCTGCCGAATATCCATTGTTGATAATAATGAGCACGCCGTCGTGTTTATTAAACACTGCGCTTGCCACACCAGTTGCCAAACCGTTATGCCAGAAACCGCCGTCACCCATAATGCTGATCGATTTGTGCGGCAAAGCGCTGCGCACACTTGAGGAACTGGCCAAAGACAGGCCATAGCCCATGATCGTGTTGCCAAGATTAAACGGCGCGAGTGTGGCAAAAGAATGACAGCCTATGTCTGAGCTGATGTGGAAAGGACCTAACTCATCCTGTACTTGCTTGAGAGCACTGAATAACGGTCTTTCCGGGCAGCCTGTACATAATCCGGAAGGGCGTGGCGGTACGTTTTCCAGTAATTGCTCGAAGTCATTGCCAGTTAGCGGTGCGCCAAGAGCTCCAATCGCATCGATCGACAACGGCAAAGAAATTGGATGATCCGCAGCTGACAAGAAACGCGTCAAACCCTGCAATACAACATGGCCAGTGTACTCGCCAGCTCGGGGCAACAGATTCTTGCCGTAAATTCTGGTTTGAATATCCAGCTGCCGCAGCATGGTATTGATTTCAGGTTCGATGTAGGCCGGCTGACCTTCTTCCAGCAATAGCACGTGCTGCTTGCTCTTGCAGAAGTCAATCACTTCATCAGGCACCAGAGGGTAGGCAACATTTAAGACGTAGATGGGTATGTCGGTATTGCCGTAGCAGTCGGCCAGGCCTTGTCGCTCCAATGCGCGAATAATAGTGTTGTAAATGCCACCACAGGTGATGATACCAAGCTGCTCGTGTTTGCCATCGAACCACTCATTTAACTTATTGTTCTTGATGAAATTGACGGCTGCGGGCCAACGGTCTGCTATTTTTTCCTGCTCCTGGTGATAGACATTGGGCGGAAGAATTATTTTTTCGGGTTCTCGTTGGGGATTTACAGGATTACGAGAGCTGAATTTTGGCGCCACATTGTCTTTTGCAATAAATTCGCCGGTTACATGGCACCCACGAATGCGCATCATATAGAATAGCGGTGTATTGCTGGCCTCAGATAGCTGAAAGCTCTTTTCTATCATATCGACTATGCTGGGCAGATTCGGTCGAGGATCCACCAGCCACATCTGTGCTTTCATGGCAAACGCGTAAGTGCGCTCCTGCATAATGCTGGAGCCTTCACCATAGTCTTCGCCAACGATAACCAGTGATCCGCCGGTTACGCCTGATGAAGCCAGGTTAGAGAGCGCGTCAGAGGCAACGTTTGTGCCCACGGTTGACTTCCAAGTGACCGCGCCGCGCAATGGATAATTAACAGAAGCGCTTAACATGGCCGCGGCGGTTGCTTCGCTGCCGTTTGCTTCGAAGTGCACGCCAAGATCGCCGAGTATGTCCTGTGCGTCATTCAAAACGTCCATCAAGTGAGATATTGGCGAGCCCTGGTAACCACCAACGTAGGCCACGCCAGATTGCAAAAGACCTTTGGTGATAGCCAGTATGCCCTCGCCACTAAACACATCGCCGTCTCCGGCATGCAGCTTTAATACCTCTTCTTTGAACGAACGTTCGGCCACTGTGGGTTTACCCTGTTACCAAAGCGAGCACGCGTGCTGGGCTGCCAGAACCGTCCTTGATTTTCAGTGGCGGTGCAATAACCACAGCTCCTTTTGGGGGTAGCAGATCAAGATTTTGTAATCCCGCCAGGCCGCATTTATTGGCGCCATGCATCAAATTGTGACAAGGGAACATCGGCTCCTGACCCGAGGCCTGACCAGCGTCTGTGCCGACCGTTTCAACACCTACACCTAGCACATTCCGTTCTTCTGCTAGAAAGACCACGGTTTCTGGTTCCCAACCGGGCGTATGCCCTCCATCTTCCTGCATGTTCAAATACTCTTCATTATTGTTTTTCTTTGACCAATCGCTGCGGTAGAGCACCCAGGAACCTGGCTCAATTTCGCCATGCTGTGCTTCCCAGGTTTTAACGAATTCAACCGTCATCAGAAAATCTGGATCAGCGGACGATTCAGCAGATGCATCAATCACACACGCTGGTCCGATGAAATTTTCAACAGCAAGAGTATCGGTGGCGTGGTTTTCATAATCTTTGCCGGTCACCCAGTGAATAGGAGCGTCGAAGTGCGTACCGGTATGCTCACCGCATTTGAAGTTGTTCCAATACCACGCCGGTCCTTTCTCGTTGTAACGGGATATTTCCTCAATATGAAACGGCCAAGATACCCCCCAGCCAAACTCGGTGGGAAGCTGCAGCGTGGGCGTACTGGGCTCAAGCGTGGCAGTAAGATCAACAACCTTGATACCTCCGTTTGCGATACCCTGGACCAGGTCAAGCAGTGCTTTGTCGCTCATGGGAGCCTCCAATTTTATGCGTTTTGGCCTGTGCGGCCAGAGTGGCTTCTGCTGGATTATATTTTAAACTTAAAATATAATCCAGAGCGTCACTACGCTGATACTGAAGGAAACCTGATGCACACATCAATACTGCCAGAAGGATGGGTGCAGCCCAAAGGTTATGCCAACGGGGTGCTGGCCAACCCCGGTCGCACTTTGTACATAGGTGGTCAAATTGGCTGGAACGCACAGGCACAGTTCGAAACCGACGATTTTGTCGCACAGGTTCAACAGGCTCTGCTGAACATACGTGATGTTTTGGAGGCTGCCCAGGGCGGGCCAGAGCATATGGTGCGAATGACCTGGTACATCACCAGTAAAACGGACTACACGGCTAATTTGAAGGGCGTCGGTCAGGCCTATCGTGAGGTGATGGGTAAAAATTATCCGGCCATGAGCGTGGTGCAGGTGATCGCATTGGTGGAAGATCGCGCAAAAGTGGAAATTGAAGTTACTGCGGTTTTTCCATAAGAGCGTTAATGGGGCGTCCTAATTGTGTCTGATCATAAACGCGCTGTTGTTACCGGAGCCAGCTCGGGCATTGGCCGCGAATTTGCGATTCAACTCGCGGCGCGTGGCTATGATGTGATATGCATCGCTAGACGTGAGCAAAAACTCCAGGCGTTAATTGCAGAGCTTTCGGGCGACCACCATGAGTATCGAGTGATTGATTTGTCAGATTTAGACGCCCTTGAATACCTAAGCAAAGAGTTGTTCAGCCATCATGTTGATGTACTTATCAACAATGCGGGGAGTAGTGTCTTACAGCCATTTTTTGAGTCTGAACTAAGCCGTCAACACCACATTATGAATACCAATTGTGGCGCATTGGTAGCGCTGGCCCATGCATTTTTAAAACAAGCAAAGCGCGGCGATGCCTTAGTCAATCTTGCGTCGATTGTGGCTTACCTGCCCACGCCAGCGCAGCCTATGTACAGTGCAACAAAGGCATTTATTGCGGCATTCTCCGAATGTTTATGGGAAGAGCAGCGCGAGCGTGGCGTGTATGTGATGGGCTTGTGCCCCGGTGTTACGGAAACCGGGTTTATCAGTGGCGCTACCGACGGAGAGTCCGATGGACAAACCTTGCCACCGGCCTTGATTCAAACAACGGAAGAGGTTGTTGCTCAAGCTTTAGTTGCGTTGGATAAGCGAAAAAAAGCCATCGTGGTTACGGGCTGGATTAACAAGCTGATGTTGCAGATGCCTAGATTTCTCACTCGTCATAGATTGCTTAAGGTGCTGTCCGTCATTGGTGATCCTGATCGCGCTCTGTGAAACGCGGCTATTTCTTTACCGTCATCATCAAGAATCCGGTAAACGCCGCATTGCTGGGCGACAGGTTTTTATCCAGGGTTGTCTTAGCTTTGTTGATCATTGTTCGATAACCTCGATAAAACTCCCAGGTAGGTGCCGGTTTATACACCAGATCGTCAATGCCGAAATGATGAATGATGTCTTTTGCCGTGGTTGGTTTTACAAAAACCTCACTTGTTGGCTTGTAGTATGCCGGAATAATAGTGATCAAACTCCATTTCGCCAGCTTCTGGGTTTTCAGAATATCCACCATGGCTTCAAAGCCCAGCTGTTGCTTGCCGTGCAGCATTTGAACCAGCGCCTCAACCATAAAAGCCTTGTCATTCTCGTTCAGACTTTTTACGAAATCTCTGAATTTAGGTTTCTCAAACATCGATACCATTGAGGAGCGAGAAATCACTTTCACCATGTTGTCTGCGGTGACGTGAATGTTTGAACACGCTTGTTCGCTGAAGCTTTGGTGCACAAGGTCTACCATTTTGTCCATGCGGTGGCGCTTTGCGACTTTCTCCATCGCAGGATCAGCGAAGCCTTTGGGATATTGCATTAGAAACTCGTGTTGCAGGTCTTTGAGTTGTTTCGTGTTCAATTCTGCCATCTTGAATTTCTCCTCAATATGGTTTTTAAAGCGTGGCACTTTAAAGTCAGACGCTACTTAACGGCAAGTGAGTAAGCCAGGATCCCACCAATAATAAGTGGTGCGCCAAAAGCTATGAAGCTGAATTCCATTGATGTGCCCCCTGCAATCATAACGCCGCCAACATAAGGGCCCACCACCGCGCCGAAGCGCCCCAATCCGATCGCCCAACCGATACCGGTAGCACGTAATTCCGTCGGGTATAGTTTTGCTGCAACGGCGTACAAGCCTGTAAAGCCGGCGGAGATGAAGAAGCCTATGAATGCCAGGTACAGCATCAGATTCGACATACCATCGGCCATTGTAAACGCAAGCATGCCAGACGCGGCCAGTACAAGAAAACTGCCGATTAACGCAGAAAGGGAATATCTAGCGGCCATTAGTCCTAAAATAATGATGCCGATCACGCCGCCTCCGTTGAAAGCGACTGACGCATAGACGCCTGTTGACTCAGACAGCCCTGCATTAACAACCAATTTGGGGATCCAGCTTAATAGAAAGTACAAACTGATCAGGCAGAAGAACGAAGCGGTCCATAAACGAACAGTTTTGCTTCCTCTTCCTTCTTTCAGCAAGCTAAGTACGTTTGCACCCTCTATTTCATGGTCGCGTTTCTTGGCGGGCAACTCATTCAAGGCTGGCTTTCCCAGCCGCGCGAGAATGGCATTCACGCGTTGCAGAGCATTTTTAGGTTGGCGATGAAGCAAGAACTGTAAAGAATCAGGTACAAAAAAGAAGGCCGCAACTAACATGGTCAATGTGGCCACGCCACCGGCAATAAACACGCTCTGCCAGCCATACACTGGAATCAGTGGTGCAACCAGAAAGCCGCCCAAAGTCGCGCCCAGTGGATAGCCTGCCGTAATGAACACCACCGAAAAGCTTCTAAAACGGCTGGGAGAATACTCCGACGCGATTGCTGCCAGGCTTGCCAACATACTGCCCACACCCAGTCCGGTTATCGCTCTCAGTACCACTAATTGAGTTAAGTTTTGCGCGTATGCAGTTAATGCCATGCTGGTGCCGATAAAAGCAGTACACGTCAGAATCATAGTTCGACGGCCAACACGGTCGGAAAGTGGCGCGACAAACATGGCACCCATCATCATGCCAGCCGTTGCCACGCTGAACACCAAGCCCAGACGTTCCGGTGAAAGGCTAAGATCTTCACCGATGCTGTGTGCTGCAAATGCCATCGCAGTCACATCGAAACCATCGAGCATATTTAGAGTGAGGGCAATAAGAATAACTAAAACCTGTGCTGTGCCAATTTGGCCATCATCAATAACGTCTGCCACCAGCGAATCAGTTTGTTCAATCGGAGCGCTCATTGTGTGTTACTTACAACAGAGTAGGACGTAAGGATCATTGTCATTATATGTTTTCGTTACAGTCTACAGAGTGTTTTGTTGCTTGCCAGATATCGCGGTGCTTGCATGGAGATTCAGCCTTGTTTTAAGATATAATTTTAAGCTTAAAGTATTATTCTAATTGATGAATGAAGCAACATTATTGTACTAGGATACTATCCGGTTGCAGTACATGGTACTGCATCGGGCGATCAGATGAATGCCTGACTGCATATCCTCGACAGCAAGCATGATGAGCAAAAAACACGACTACACACCTAACTCACAAATAATCGATCGTTTTCCATCGATATCTGGCAATGCGGTGAATGGCCTAAATGATGCGCGAAAGGGTCTACCATCGCCTTTTTTCTGGCATCCGCCTGAACGTCAAACGCATGGCGAACTGCAGCAGTTCATCGTTGGAAGTTTTCGCCCTGAAGGCGCCGAAGACAGATCTTTTCGCAATCCCAGCGTAGATCGTGGACCAAAGCCGGAACCAATAGCGCCGAAAAAAACGCCGGACAGCGCGGCAGAATGCACGGCAAAGATAAAACAATTTTGTTTGCAGCATGAGGCTGACCAGGTAGGTATGACACCGTTGCTGGAAGAATATGTTTATGACAGCTATTCGGTGCCTTATCCAAACCTCGTTATAGTGGGGGTGGGGCATATATACGAGCAGTTGTCGCAAGCCCCTGCCACCGCTGAACAGCAGGCGGCATTTCACGATTTGCATGATCAATATAATCGGGCCGCGCGCAGTGCAAACCATCTTGTGAATTATATTCATGCGCAGGGTTATCAAGCCAAGGCCTATCCAGGACCCATGGCAGATGCGCTAAATATGATTCCGGCGGCTATACAGGCCGGTTTTGGTGAATTGGGTAAGCACGGTTCGCTGATCAACAGGCGATTTGGTTCAGGCTTTCGCTTGTCAGCGGTTGCAACCGATATGCCGCTGATGTTCGACCAGCCTGATGTGTTCGGCGCTGATGAGTTTTGCACAAATTGCCAGGTCTGCAGAAACGAGTGCCCGCCCGACGCTATCTATAACGAAAAGCAAATGGTTCGAGGGAACAGAAAATGGTATGTCGATTTTGACAAGTGCATACCCGATTTCGGGGAAAACTACGCCTGCGGTATATGCATTGCCGTGTGCCCCTGGACCCGCCCAGGTATTGCTGACAATCTGTTGTTCAAAATGGCGCGTCGGAAAGAGCGCTTAGACGCAGAAGTAGAGTCAATTATCCCATCTGCGCAAGCGCCTGACGAGCGATAATGGTTTGCTGTACTTCTGACGCGCCTTCGTAAATTCTTAAGGCGCGAATATCGCGATACAACGATTCCACAATATGCCCTCGGCTCACGCCTTTACCACCGTGCAGCTGCACGGCTGCATCAATCACTTGTTGCGCTGCTTCGGTGGCGTGTAACTTTGCCATGGCGGCTTCGCGCGTAACTCGCTCGGCCACACAGTCTTTGGTCCATGCTGAGCGATAAACGAGTAAGGCGCTGCTATCTATGGCCAGGGCCATATCCGACAGCTTGCCCTGCACCAGCTGAAGATCAGACAGTACACCACCAAATAATTTACGCTGTGAAACGTGTTCCAGCGTTTCCTGCATCGCGCGGCGGGCCATTCCCAGTGCGGCTGCGGCAACGGTAGAGCGGAATACATCAAGCGTTGCCATCGCTATACCGAAACCACGACCGCGTTCGCCGACCAGGTTTTCTTTTGGAACACGGCAGTTATCAAAACTCAGTGTTCCCAGCGGGTGGGGCGCGACCAAGTCTATGCGTTCAGTAACCTCAAAGCCTTCTAAATCAGCATCAACAATAAAACAACTGATGCCTTTTGCACCGGGCGCTTCACCGGTTCGAGCAAACACGGTGTAAAAATTAGCGATACCCGCATTTGAAATCCAGGTTTTACAGCCATTCAACACATAATGGTCATCAGCTTCCTCTGCCGTGGTTGCCATAGCCGCCACATCACTGCCTGCCTCGGGCTCAGATAAGGCAAACGCAGAAAGCGCTTCGCCGGCGGCCACTCTTTGCAAATATTGATTTTGTTGGGCATTTGTTCCAAACAAGGAGATGGGGCCGCTACCCAAGCCTTGCATAGCAAAGGCAAAATCCGCCAAGGCATGGTGCCTGCCCAGTGTTTCGCGTATTAGACACAGGCTGCGCACGTCCAGTTTTTCCAGCTCACCACCGCCGCTTGCGGGTACGGCATATCGGGTAAAACCGACGTCGGCTAAACCACGCACTATGTCGATGCAGGTTTGGTCCAGGGCCTCATGTTCATTGGCCACCAGGCCGGCCATGTTTTCTTGCGCCCATTGGTCAACAGCCAGCACGAGCTCGCGGTGATGTTCTTCAAAGAATGGCCAGTAGTGGAACGAAGTATCAGTCATTTCTCTTACCTATTAATCGCCTTCAAAAACGGGGCTTTGCTTATTCACAAACGCGTCATAGGCGCGCACAAAATCTTCCGTTTTCATGCAGATTGCCTGCGCCTGTGCTTCGGCTTCTATGGCCTGATCTACCGACATATTCCATTCATGCTGCAGTTGTGTTTTGGTAATGCCGTTAGCGAATGTGGGTCCTGCGGCGATTCGCTGTGCCATCTGAAAAGCGTCGCTGTATGGGTCGTCACTGATGCGATTGAAGAAGCCCCAGCGTTCGCCTTCTACGGCTTTTAGTGATCTGCCGGTGTACAGCAAATCACTGGCGCGCCCCTGCCCAATAATTCTAGGCAGAATGGCGCAAGCGCCCATATCGCAACCGGCCAGGCCAACACGATTGAATAAAAACGCTACTTTTGCATCAGGCCCGGCGTATCGAAGATCGCTGCTCATTGCGATGATCGCACCCGCACCGGCGCAAACGCCTTCTATGGCGCTCACAATGGGTTGGCGGCATGCGCGCATCGCTTTTACCAAATCACCGGTCATGCGCGTGAATGCCATCAGTTCTTTGATTGACATTTTTGTGAGCGGCCCGATGATTTCATGCACATCACCGCCCGAGCAGAAGTTGCCGCCGGCGCCTCGAATGACCAATGCGTCTACATCATCGGCATACACTAGTGCTCGAAATAAATCTCGTAGTTCGGCGTAGGAATCGAAAGTTAGCGGGTTTTTTCGTTCGGGACGGTTGAGTGTGACAGTGGCCACTGTGCCGTTGACTTCCCAAAGAAAATGTTCAGCTTGGTAGCTGGCTAATTGTGTTGTTTTCATTTAGTGCTCTTTTTAAAAATTGAAATAAATAATCACATGAATCGCGCTTGAGGAAGCATTTCATGTGGCACTGAGGCTTTGGTTTTCTCGTTGGCCGACACTCAATTCAAAGCCGGACTAAACTAGTAATCAATCATCACATGACTTCGCCCCCGCTAAGTGAAATAGCCTGCCCTGTGATTGAGCGGCTGCCATTACTGCACATCCAAAGCACAGTTTCAGCAACTTCTTCGGGGTCTATCAATCGTTTTTGCGGGTTAGTGTTAGTAAAAGTCTCAAGCGCTTGAGCTGCCGATCTGCCGGTTTTCTCAACAATGTTCTTAACACCGTCGCGAATAATGTCGGTGTCTGTATAGCCAGGACAGATCGCATTCACAGTGATGCCGTGAGTTGCTGTTTCCATTGCCAGCGCGCGGGTTAAGCCAAGCACGCCATGTTTGGCCGCACAGTACGCGCTCACGTAGGCGTAGCCTTTCAACGCTGATGTGCTGGCTATGTTAATGATACGCCCGGACTTTCTCTCGCGCATTTCGTTAATCACCGCTGACGTGCAATGAAAAACTCCGTTGAGATTGACTGCAAGCACCTCATTCCACTCATCAACTTTCAGCTTATGGAAAGGCATGGTGGGTGCGGCTCCCGCACAGTTAAGCAAAATATCGACTGGTCCAAACGACGAGCGCGCTTCCGTAAAAGCATGATCCACTGAGTCGGCAGAACTAACATCACCAACTACGGCTTGTGCATTGCTTGAGTTCGGAAATTGAGCAACAGACTCAAGCAGCACGTTTTTACGGCGTCCAATAATGGAAACTTTGGCACCGCTACTCAGCAGTGCAGCGCTGATTGCTGCGCCAATTCCGGTGGCACCACCTGTTACTACCGCATGGCTATTGCTCAATATCATCTAATTTTCTATTTAATCGCCTGCAACTCTGCCGCCATCATTTCCGCCGCTCTTTGCAAATTGGTGTGCAATTGCCGGTAACCCATAAAATACTGCTTTTGCTCGTATACGCCAACTCCTGAATGCCCGGATTCCGCAGCAGCGCGCATCGTCCAGTTGGGGTCCGCCAAATGCGGGCGGGCAAGACACACCAGATCGGCGCGGCCGGCAGCGACAATGCTGTTAACGTGGTCAACCTCATAAATGTTACCCACTGCCATGGTTGCCAGACCAGCCTCGTTGCGGATTCGGTCGGACAATGGCGTTTGGAACATTCTGCCAGGTCGTGGTTTCGCATCGTGCGAGGTTTGACCACTGGATACATCGATAATGTCAGCGCCGGCAACAGCAAACGCTCGGGCGATTTCTACGCTGTCTTGCTCGGTAATCCCTTCGTCACCCACCCAGTCGTGCGCGGAGATGCGCACAGACATCGGCTTATCACCTGGCCAAACTTCGCGCATCGCTGCGAATACTTCCAGTGGGTAACGCAATCGATTCTCCAGGCTTCCACCGTACTCATCAGTGCGCTTGTTTAATACTGGCGTAATAAACGCACTGAGCAAATACCCATGTGCTGTGTGCAACTCAAGTAAATCGAAGCCTGCACGTGCCGCACGAACCGTGCTGTCGACGAAATGCTGCTTCACTACATCCATATGCGCGCGATCAATCTCTGCCGGCGTCTGACTGTAACTGTCGAATGGAATAGGGCTGGCCGAGACGATGGGCCAAGCATCCGCCGGATCCAATGGGTCATCGAGTCGATCGGGGTGCCAAGCCCAGGGTTCTTTAGTTGCACCTTTCGGTCCTGCATGACCAAGCTGGATGGCAAATTTTGCTGCGGTATTTTCGTGAACAAAATCGACTATCCGAGTCCAGCTGGCTTCCTGTTCATCATTCCATATGCCTGTGCACCCTGGCGTTATTCGTGACTCCGGGCTGATGTCCGTCATCTCGGTAAACACCAGACCGGCTCCACCTTTGGCCAGAGACCCGTAATGAACCAGGTGCCAGTCGTCGGGCATGCCATCTTTAGCGCTGTACATAGACATCGGTGACACCACCACCCGGTTGACGAGTTCAAGCTCTGCCAGTTTGTACGGCAAGAACATTGGCGGCACGGCTTCATCAAATGACTCACCCAGCACGCGTTTAGCCAGATGTTTCTCCATGCCGTTCAGCCATTCTTCATCCCGCAAACGCAGGTTCTCGTGACTGACTCTTTGGCTGCGTGTGAGTAAGGAATAGTTAAACTGCTTCAGATCGAATGCTTCGGCGTAGCGAGGCACATCTTCAAACCAGATCATGGCATTAAGTGCTGCATTCTGTAGCCGCAAAGCTTCAAGCTCGCGCTCATCCTGATACGCACGTAGTGCATCAGCCACGCTCAAATCGCTGCTTAAGTGGTTGGCTAATGATATCGCGTCTTCCAGGCCTAGCTTAGTGCCAGAACCAATCGAAAAATGCGCAGTGTGGGCGGCGTCACCGATCAATACCACGCGGTCGTCCATTACCCAGTTGCGACACAAGACCTGAGGGAAGTTTATCCATGCTGAGCCGCGAATATGGGCTGAATTGGTCAGAAGCTCGTGACCACCCAAGTATTTTTCGAAAATTTTCCGGCAAGTCTCAGCACTCTCGTCGTGCGACATGCTGTCGAAGCCAAACGCATCATAAACGTCAGGGTTGCATTCAACGATGAACGTAGAAGTCTCTTCATCAAACTGATAGGCATGCGCCCAGATCCAGCCATGCTCGGTTTTCTCAAACGCAAAGGTGAAAGCGTCGCGAAATCGTTGTTTGGTACCCAACCACACAAAGCGATTTTTACGCACATCAACTTTGCAATCGAAAGCATCCAGATTGCTGTTTCGAATCTTTGAATTTAATCCGTCGGCAGCAACCACAAGATCGGCGTCGGCGAAACGCGTGTGAACATCATCGGCTTCAAATTCTGACTCGAAATGCAGAGGAATATCCAACTGTCTTGCCCGATCATGCAATAATTGCAGCATACGCTTGCGACCCAGGCCTATAAACCCGTGGCCGTCGGAGCGCTCAACTTCTCCGTTAACAAAGCAATCAATCATATCCCAATGAATAAATTCATCCCGAATGGTTTCAGCGCTGACCGGATCATTAGCGTGAAGGTTTTCGACGGTTTGGTCGGAAAATACGACTCCCCAACCAAAGGTGTCACCCGGTTTATTGCGCTCATACAATTGAACGTCGTGCGATGGGTCACGCAGTTTCATCGAAATTGCTAAATACAAGCCGGCAGGACCGCCGCCAAGACATACAATCTTCATTATTCGCTCCGCTTATTCATTGTCTTTGTTTTAGGCAAACATCCACACTTGCCCATTAACTGCCAACCATCGGCTCTTAACTCTGCCGCCAAAATAGTTTAAGCTTAAAACAACTGTTGTCAGTATACCCCAAATTATTTTATATTTAAAATAATTGTTTCGAGGCCCAGCCATGAGCAAAAATCCATGAACAAACAACAAACCGCGATCAATCCATCAGCAGCGGACCTGGAGACTCGGTTGGTGGAGGAAGATCATCACTCGATAAAGCTTTGGCTGCGCCTGCTGACCTGTTCAAGTCTAATTGAGGCAGAACTTCGTAATCGACTGCGCGAGGAGTTCGATACCACACTGCCGCGCTTTGATTTTCTTTCGCAATTACAACGCGCACCTCAAGGACTGACCATGGGAGAGCTGTCGCGTCGAATGATGGTTTCTGGTGGTAATGTGTCTGGTCTGGCTACGCAGTTGGTTAAAGAAGGCCTGGTTAGTCGCAGTACGCTTCCAGAAGATAGAAGAACCTATATGGTGATGCTCACACCTGTTGGAAAAAAGTTCTTTGCAAAATTGGCCAAACGCCATGAAGAATGGGTGATTGAGCTGTTGGGTGATCTCAGTCACGATGATGTAGATCAGTTGGCAGATTTGCTTGCCAAGGTCAAAACAACCGTGAGCAAACACAGTGTTTCTGGCGGTGGTCGCTAATTATGCAGAGTGCACCATCTCGCAGTACGCCAAGTTCCTATCAGGGGGTTGCTCTGTGCGCGCCTGTGAGTATGGGCTACGCAAAGCAAAGCCCACGCACTGCTGCCTGGTTTGTTGGTTCCGCTCTTAGAGCAATGTTGAAAAATACGGGTCTTGAGAAGTCGGATATAGACGGCTTTTCTGTCAGTAGCTTTTCTCTGGGTGCCGATTCCACAATTGCGCTAACGCAGCATTTCGGATTGTCACCCAGATGGCTTGAAGAGGCACCCTATGGAGGCGCTGCCGGTGTGGTTGCCATGCGCAAGGCCGCGCGTGCCGTGCAATCCGGTGACGCCGATATTGTTGCTTGTATTGGTGGAGACGCCGCGGCACATCGTTCATTTGAAGCCAGTGCAGCCGTGTTCAGTAACTTTACCATTGACGCGTCGTTTCCCTATGGCGCCGGCGGCCCGAATGCGGCATTTTCGATTATTACGCAGGCTTACATGCAGCGCTACGGCGTGCAACGAGAAGATTTGGGCCGCATATCCGTTGCGCAGCGTTATAACGCAAATCACTTCCCCTTAGCGTTGCTAGGCCATAAGACCCTTTCAATGGAACAATACTTGAGTGCGCGCCAAATTGCCGGGCCATTGCACCTGTTTGATTGTGTTATGCCGTGCGCAGGGTCTGAAGCCTTCCTGGTAATGAGCGAGGAGCGCGCGCAATTTTTAGAACTACCGTATTGCCTGATTTTGGCTGCAGACGAATTGCATAACTCACACAGTGAAGATGACGTTCAGTATCGCGGCGGTTGGACTGAATTTGTTCCTCGTATGTATGAGCAAGCGGGCATTGGTCCTGGTGACGTTGACATATTGCAGACTTACGACGATTACCCGGCCATTAGCATGTTACAAATGGAAGATATGGGTTTTTGTGATAAAGGAGAGGGTGCTGCTTTCGTGCGAAACACTGACCTTAGCTTCGATGGTAGCGGTAGCGAGAAAAAGAAGCTGCCGCATAATACGTCTGGTGGTCAGCTGTCTGTTGGGCAGGCGGGCGCCGCGGCGGGTCTGCTTGGAATTGTTGAATCGATTCGACAACTGACGGATTGCGCACTGGGACAGCAGGTGCCCAATGCACGCATAGCCATGGCCAGTGGTTTTGGCATGATTAACTATGATCGCGGTTTATGCAGTGCCGCGACCTTACTGGGGCGCGCGTAATGGCAACACGATTTTCCATGCAGCGCCGATTGCGCATGAACCGGCCGTCTTTGCGGCTGAGGTCAAAACCACCCAAAGATCGCACAGCCCGTGGTCAGGATTTCACCGCTGCGAATCTTGCTTGTGCCTTGTCTTTGCAGACTTGCACCGAATGTGGGAAAACCAATTACCCGCCCAGAGAGGTGTGCGAATCCTGTCTTAATGATGAATTACTGTGGAAACCAGCAGACACAAGTGGTCGGCTGCTTCAGGCCGTGGCGCTGCATCACAGTTTATGGGAATTTTTTAAACGTCGTTTGAAAAAAAATACCTGGCCAATTGCCAGCGTTCGACTTGCGGTGGGCCCGGTTGTATACGCCCACCTGGCATTGGAACTATTTGATCAACCAGGTGCTAGCGATATTGCTTCTGGCAGCCCGGTTGCGGTGTTCAGCCATTCAGACTGTGGCAATCAGTCGGTGCTGATCGCAGTCCCTGATTCAGTTGATGTTAGCGATGCGAAAAACCGGCTGGAGATTGCTAATCGCTTAGGCCTTACCAAGGCCGCAGAAAGAGAGACAACACCATGAGTGAACAAATACAAACAGTCGTTGTTACTGGCGGAAGTACAGGTATAGGTAAGGCAATTTGTGAGAATTTGCTGGCTGATGGTTACCGGGTTCTCAATATTGCGCGACGAAACCTGGATTTGGAAAGTGATCGACTTCTGAATTTTCAGTGTGATTTAAGCGATGCGGCGGCCACTGCGGACACAGCAAAAACCATCGCCGATCAATTTGAGGTAAGCGGTTTTGTCCATAATGCCGGGCTGATACGAGCGGCTCTGCTTGAAGAAGTGGACTTGGGAGATCTCAACTACTTAACGCAGGTGCATTTGGGAGCGGCCATCTTGCTCGCACAAGCGTTTTTGCCGGCAATGAAATCAGCCGGGTTTGGGCGCGTGATTTTGATTACTTCTCGCGCGGCTTTGGGTTTGCAAACCCGTACCTCTTACTCGGCAACCAAGTCGGGAATGATGGGCATGGCGCGCACCTGGGCGCTGGAGTTAGGCGAGTACGGTATCACCGTGAACACGGTCGCACCCGGTCCAATTGAGGCAACCGAAATGTTTCATGCGGTGATACCGGAAAATGACCCAAAACTCGACGCGATGGCGGCCGGTATTCCCGTGAAGCGATTGGGTCTGCCAAGTGATGTGGCTAGAGCGGTTGATTTCTTCATGCACCGCGACAACGGCTTTGTAACCGGGCAAACACTCATGGTATGTGGCGGAGCCAGTTTGGGCTCGCTGTCACTATAGAATCATGCGGATATAAGGAGCGAAAAATGCCATTGTCTAATGCAGAAATTGCCGGCCTTGTCGAAGAAAAACGTGTGCACAAGCGTGTTTACATAGACCCTGAAGTGTTTGAGCTTGAAATGGAGCGGATCTGGGGCCAGGCCTGGATTTTTATCGGCCATGAATCGCAGGTGCCCAATGCCGGGGACTATTTCACGACCAATATCAATCATAAAGTGCCAGTGGTAATGGTCAGGGATAAGAACGCCGCGGTGCATGTATTGCATAACCGCTGCGGGCACAAGGGAGCTAAAATCGTTGAATCCCGCACGGGTAATGCGCGCGGTGCGTTTCGCTGTGCCTATCATGGTTGGACGTATCAACACGACGGGCAGGTGATCAAAATTCCGAACGAGGCTGGGTATGAAAATACAGGCTTCGACCTCAAAGACAGTTGCAACAATATGCAAAAAGTGGCGCAGAGCGCCAGCTATCGGGGTTTTGTTTTTGCCACATTATCAGCCGATGCACCGGACCTGGAAACCTGGATGGGCGGGGCAAAAGATTGCTTCGATAATCTGTGTGATCGTGCCCCGGAAGGGGAGGTGGAAGTAGCCGGTGGCGTATTGCGCTACGAGCACGACTGTAACTGGAAGTACATTATTGAAAACCTGAATGACACTATGCACCCAATGGTGGTGCATCAATCGGTTGTGCAGGCGGCGCAAGACTATATTGATACCTTACCGCCGGAAGCGGCCAAACAAAAATCAGAAGCCGAGATTATTCTGCCATTTGGTGGTTCCTACGAGAACATGGAGCACATGGGAATCACGGGTTTCAAATTTGGCCATCACTACGACGGTGGAAAAACGAGTATCCATGCCGATTATTCTGTGGATCCTGAATACCACGCGCGTATGGTTGCCGCGTATGGGGAAGAGCGTACGCGTGAGATCTATTCTTTTAACACACACAATACCCTGTATTACCCCTCGCTAACGATTAAGACGGCCGTACAAAATATTCGCGTAGTGAGACCTGTAGCCGTCGATAAGTTTGTGGTGGAGACCTGGTCTTTCCGATTGAAGGGTGCGCCGGATGTGATGTTGCAGCGCACGCTGCTGTATTCGCGATTGATCAATTCAGTCGCTTCTATGGTTGGACCGGATGATCTGGAATGCTACCGCCGCGTGCAGGAAGGCCTTGAATCCGACGCCACAGAATGGATAGAAATGCATAGGCAGTTTGGTCGTGATGAAGATTTGGGGGATAGACAACGTGGCGGCGGCACCAGTGATCTGGATATGCGCACCGAGTACGCTGCTTGGCGTGATTACATGCTGCAGGAGGCCTACTAATGGCTATCAAAGTGGATATGCAGGCTGTGGAAGATTTCTTGTACCTGGAAGCCTCTTATCTGGATACGCCAGATCTGGAAAAGTGGCTGGCTCTGTACAGTGAAGATGGAACCTACTGGATGCCGGCGTCAGAGAACCAGGCCGATCCTCTGAATGAGATTTCACATTTCTATGATGATCGTGTGCTCATGGAGATTCGCAAACGCAACTTCGTGCATCCCAGAGCGTCATCCAAAGACGCACACGTTCGCTGTTCTCATTTGATTGGCAATATTCGTCAGCAAGGCGAGAGCCAGAAAAAGGATCTGATAGTGACTTCAAATTTCCAGGTCGTGATGTTCTATCGCGACGAGCAACGTGTATTCGCAGGTACCTATGAACATCTGTTGATTCCAAGCAGGGATTCTTTTCAAATCCGCTCAAAAAGAGTGAATTTGATTAATCCAGAAGCGGCGCATAAGTCGATTATTATCTACTTATAAGAACCGCTTTACTTTTCTCCGTATTCAGACCGCACCAATAGTTCGTGGTAGTTCTCACGATCAATAGCTGCGCGCGCCGAGCGATCACTCACAGAAAAAAACCACGCAACGGCAAACGCTAACGGCATGGTGAACAAGGCTGGATAATTGTATGGAAACAAAGGCTCATCGAAGCCAAGTACTGAAACCCATACCTGGGGACCAATAATAATGAGTCCGACCGATGAAATCAGTCCCAATGTGGCTCCGAGAATCGCCCCTCGTGTTGTAAGTCCTGCCCAGAATAATGACAAAAACAAAATTGGAAAATTAACCGATGCGGCAACCACCATAGGCATGGTTGCAATAAAGGCAACGTTTTCGTTTTGAAACAAGATACCCAAACCAACCGCAATTACGCCGATTACCAGTGTGGTTAAGCGCGTTAGTTGCATTTCTTTTTTTGGATCAGGTTTGCCTTTGCACAGGACTTCCGCGTACAAGTCATGTGATATTGCAGCAGCACCAGAAACGGTTAAACCGGCTACAACGGCGAGTATGGTCGCGAATGACACGGCCGACATAAATCCGGTTAATAGGCTGCCACCGACCGCGTTGGAAAGATGTATCGCCGCCATATTGCCGCCTCCCAGCAATTGGCCACTTTCATCAAAAAACTGAGGGTTGTTGTACAGTAGATACACTGTGCCGAAACCCACAATGATCAACAGCAGGTAAAAATAGCCCATGAATAAGCTGGCATAAAACGCAGATTTCTTCGCTTCGTGCGCATTCGGTACAGTGAACAAACGCATCAGGATATGTGGTAAGCCTAAAACACCGAACAGCATTGAGGTTAATATGGTTGCCACCTGGATCGGGTCTTTGAAAGCCACTCCGGGTGATAGCATTCGTTCACCCAAGGGATGATTGTCAGCCGCTCCTTGCAATAAGCCTGAGAAACTAAAATTCGCCTCCTTCATTACCAGGAATGCGAGCACCGTGACACCAGTCATTAACAACAGCGCTTTAATGATTTGCACCCAAGTAGTTGCCAGCATGCCACCGAAGGTCACGTAGGCCAAAACCAATACGGCCACAGTGACAACAGCCACTTCATACGGCAGCCCAAACAACAGTTCAATTAATTTACCCGCACCGACCATCTGCGCAATCAAGTACAGAATCACAACCACTATCGTGCCGATGATGGCGACATAGCGAATACGACTTTTCTCGAGACGCATGGAAACAACATCCACAAACGTAAAGTTACCCAGATTGCGAACTCGTCTGGCCAGCAGAAACAGCATCAACGGCCATGCGGAAAAAGCGCCCAGTGATAAAACCAATCCGTCGAAACCGGCGCCAAACATCAACGCCGTAATACCCAGAAATGAGGCGGCTGACATAAAGTCACCGGCAATCGCAGTTCCATTCTTGAGCCCGGAGATATTGCCACCGGCGTTATAGAACTCGCTGCTGTTGCGAGTGTTTCGAGCGGCCCAATAGCTTATCCCCAGCGTTGCAGCAACAAACGCCAGGAAAATAACGATTGCAGATATGTTTAATGCTTGGCGCTGTACTTCGCCTTCAATGGCTCCGGCTGCGTTTGCAATCGCACTCGCGCTGACCAGCAATATAGCTGTCAATGAGGAAAGACATTTCATTGCGCTCGCTCCGCTGCTTGGGCATCTTCTTTAAGCTGCTCCTTTTTCGCAACACGAAGAAACAAGAATTCCAGCGATATAAACAGAATGATTAAGAATATGAACAGTAACAGTGCTCCGTTCATCAAACCATAGCCTATGGGCTCTGACAGAAAAGCGCCGGCGTCGGTCCATGCGAGGGCAAATGAGAAATAAAATACCAGAGCGATTATTGAGAAAAGAAAGCGCCGTCGAGTTCTGGTCGCGATTGCGTTTAGCTTTTGGTCGTCGGTCATGGTCTGCTCGTTATTCTGATTTTTAAATGAGACGTTGAGTGGCTCAGCGCTTATCTATGACACGCTTGGCTTTTCCTTCTGAGCGCGGAATACTGCCAGGTGCCTGCAAGTTAATGCTTGCGGACACGCCGATCAACCCCTTTATTTTTTGTTGCAATTCCTTACAACGCGCATCGATATCGGATGACGCTTCGGCTGCTTCTACCTGTACACTGATTTGATCCAGATTGCCTTGCTTCTCGACTTCAATTAAATAGTGCGGTGCAAAACCACCGATGTTTAGTATCTGCTCTTCAATCTGAGTCGGGAAAACGTTCACGCCTCTGATGATAAGCATGTCATCGCTGCGGCCGGTTATTTTGTCCATGCGGCGCATGGTCCGGGATGTGCCCGGGAGCAAGCGGGTTAAGTCGCGTGTTCGATAGCGAATCATCGGCATGCCTTGCTTTTGCAAATTGGTAAATACCAATTCACCCTCTTTACCATCAGACAGTACTTCACCGGTTTCCGGGTTAATTATTTCCGGGTAAAAATGATCTTCCCAGACAGTGGGGCCATCTTTGCCCTCTAAGCATTCCTGGGCAACACCAGGTCCCATCACTTCGGATAAGCCATAGATATCAACCGCATCTATATCCAGGCGCTTTTCCAGTTCCTGGCGCATTGAGCCGGTCCAAGGTTCTGCGCCAAAAATGCCGACGCGTAAGCTTAAATCTTTGGGGTCAATTCCCTGGCGATCAATTTCATCAGCAATATTCAGCATGTAACTGGGTGTGACCATAATAATGTCAGCGTCGAAGTCGTGAATCAGTTGAACCTGCTTTTCGGTCTGCCCACCAGACATTGGAATAACGGCGCAGCCTAAACGTTCCGCGCCATAGTGTGCGCCTAGCCCGCCAGTGAATAATCCATAGCCGTAGGAAACATGCACTTTGTCTTTGGGGCGTCCGCCGGCTGCGTAAATAGAACGCGCTACTACCTGGGCCCAGGCATCAATGTCTGCCTGCGTATAACCAACCACCGTGGGTTTGCCTGTGGTGCCACTGGACGCATGCACCCGAACTATGTCATCCATGGGCGTACAGAACATGCCGAAGGGGTAGTTGTCGCGCAAATCCGCCTTGGTAGTAAACGGAAACTTGGCCAAATCTTCCAGCTGCGCAAAGTCGTCTGGATGCACGCCATGCTGATCAAATTTCGCTTTGTACACCGCCGAGTTCTGATAAACGCGCTGCAAGGTGTCGCGCAGGTGGCGCGTTTGCTGATCTCGCAACTCATCAATGCTGGCGTTTTCTATGGCTTCAAGGCCGGTAGTACTCTCCGACATGGATCCTCCGCTTTATTGTTCCCATTTATAGTTGACGTTGGGGCGCTTGCAGGTCAGCGCGACAAACCCATTTACGGCGTATGATGTCATACGCTGGAATTCGCAATGATACACCAAGCTGATGCATAATATAATACAATAAATTGACCATAAACCAAAAAAGTGTATCATATTAAAGGGCGTCAGGTGCGCCCACCACGGTGGCTGTCCAAGCGGTTAATAGCAGATAATGGAGTTAAATAATGAAAACTATGAGCTATGTGCACGGTGAATGGGCCGAGGGGCAAAGCGATGGCAAGGTCGTCTTTGATGCGGTAACGGGTGAACAAATTTGTCAGGTTAGCAGCTACGGCATCGATTTCCAGAAAGTGCTTGATCACGGTCGCGATATTGGTGGCCCAGCCTTACGTGCAATGACCACACACGCTCGCGGTGCCATGCTGAAAGAACTTGGCAAACATCTAATGTCAAAGAAGGATGACTTCTACGCCTTGTCGGCGCGCACGGGTGCAACCAAGGCCGATGGTGGAGTTGATATTGAAGGGGGCATTGGCACCTTGTTCGCCTACGCTGGTGTTGCCAAGCGAGAGTTTGCGAATGAAACATTTATCGTAGAAGGGGCACCGGAAGCGCTTTCAAGAAACGGTACGTTCGTGGCGCGGCATATACTTGTGCCCAAACGCGGGGTTTCTGTGCACATCAACGCATTCAACTTTCCTTGCTGGGGAATGTTGGAGAAGATCGCGCCCAGTCTTGTTGCAGGCGTGCCTGTTATAGTTAAGCCGGCCACTGACTCTGCGTATCTAACGGAGGCAATGGTGAAAGAGATAGTAGCCTCCAGTGTGTTACCTGAGGGCGCTATTCAACTCATTTGTGGGCGCACTGGCGATTTGCTTGATCTGCTGACAGAGCAAGATACGGTCACCTTTACCGGCTCGGCATCAACCGGTCAAACTTTACGGGCACACCCCAATATTATTGCGCGTAGCATTCCATTTACCATGGAAGCTGATTCATTGAACTGCAGCATTCTCGGCGAGTCTGTACAGGTGGATGACCCTGAGTTCGATTTGTTTGTGAAAGAAGTAGCCAGGGAAATGACCGTAAAAGCGGGGCAAAAGTGCACGGCAATTCGACGCGTTATTGTTCCAGCCGAGCGTGTTGCTGATGTGCAGAATGCATTAACTGATCGCTTAAATAAAATAGTGGTCGGAGACCCAGCTGAAGCAGGTGTTAGAATGGGGCCTCTGCTGGGCGCGGCTCAAAAAGCAGATGTACAAGCCAAAGTGAATGCGCTTGCCGAAGATTGTGAGATAGTGCTGGGCGGCAATGATGATTTTACGGTTCAGGGCGACCGCGCGAATCGTGACGCGTTTTACCCACCCACCTTATTGTATTGTCCTAGTCCATTGGAAGCATCCGGTCCGCACAGTATAGAAGCCTTCGGTCCAGTCAGTACCATCATGCCGTATCGTACTAACGAGGAGGCAGTGCATATCGCCAGTCTGGGTAAGGGTAGCCTTGTAGGCTCCGTATTTACACATAACGATCAAGAGGCGGCAGATTTGATTTTGGGTGCAGCGGCGTACCACGGCCGTATGCTGGTGATTAACCGCGATTGCGCAAAAGAGTCAACTGGGCATGGCTCGCCATTACCCTCACTTGTTCACGGTGGTCCTGGTCGTGCTGGAGGCGGTGAGGAGTTGGGCGGTGCACGTGCGGTTAAGCACTACATGCAGAGAACCTCTGTTCAGGGCTCACCCAGCACGCTAACGGCAATCACCAAAGAGTATATGGCGGGTGCCAATACGGTGAGCGATGGCGTTCACCCGTTCAAAAAATACTTTGAAGATCTGCGCATTGGCGAGCGTTTGACAACTCATAGGCGAACCGTGACCGAAGCCGATATTGTGAATTTCGGTTGCTTGAGCGGCGACCATTTTTACGCACACTTTGATGAGTTAGCGGCGAAAGATTCGCTGTTTGGCAAACGAGTTGCGCATGGTTATTTCGTGATCTCAGCGGCTGCCGGAATGTTTGTCGAGCCATCACCGGGCCCAGTGTTGGCAAACTACGGTCTGGAGTCTTTGCGCTTCATCGAACCTGTTGGTATCGGTGACACGATACAAGTGCACATCACCGCTAAACAGAAAATTCTAAAAGAAAAACGCCCTGATGAAGAGCGAGCAACAGGTGTGGTTGTATGGGACGTAGAAGTGCTTAATCAGAATGATGAAATGGTAGCCTTGTACGACATATTAACCCTGGTAGAACGAAAAGACGGATAATATCTGGAGAAGCGATGAGTTTTGAAAACATAGAGTTTGGTATTGAAGCGGGTGTTGCAACGCTGGTGCTTAACAGGCCGGATACGCTGAACAGTTTCACCGTGGCGATGCATGAAGAAGTGCAAGCGGCTATGAAAGCGACTCGCACCGATCCGAGCGTTCGCTGCCTGTTAATCACTGGTGCCGGGCGCGGTTTTTGTGCCGGCCAGGATCTGAATGACCGCGCCGTGAAAGTAACGGATGAAAAACCGGATCTTGGCGAGTCAGTGGAGAAATACTACAACCCGCTGATTCGTGGGATCATGAGTTTGGATAAGCCGGTTATTTGCGCAGTTAATGGTATAGCAGCCGGTGCTGGTGCGAGTATTGCGCTGGCCTGTGACATTGTATTAGCTGCTCGTTCGGCAGCATTTGCACAGGTGTTTTGCAAAATTGGTCTAATCCCGGATTCGGGTGGTACGTTTAACCTGCCGCGGGCTATAGGTTTGCCACGTGCGAAAGGGCTTGCTTTACTGGGCGAAAAAATTAGCGCTGAAAAGGCTGAAGCCTGGGGCATGATTTGGCAAGTTGTGGACGATGAGGAGTTAATGGCAGAAGCAACAAAACTTGCCGCTCACCTGGCAACCCAACCCACCCGTGGCCTGGCTACCGCGAAAAGCTTGCTTAACCAATCGTTTTCAACGGCGATGGATGAGCAGGTGGAATGTGAGAAACAGGCCATGCGAACGCTGGGTCAGTCGAACGATTATCAGGAAGGCGTTGCGGCGTTTATGGAAAAACGTAAGCCAAGTTTCACAGGATCATGACCCCCGATGAATTAGCGGCGAAGTGCGCCGATGCAATGTGGTCGACTGATAAGGCTTCCCAAGGTCTGGGGATGAGTATTCAAGCGATGGGTGAAGGTCGCTCAGAACTCACTATGACAGTGATTGACTCTATGGTGAATGGCCACAATATTTGCCACGGTGGTTTTATTTTCACGCTCGCTGACTCCGCGTTTGCGTTTGCCTGCAATTCACACAATCAGATAGCGGTTGCCGCCGGTTGTACCATCGACTTTTTGCGCCCCGCGTCTTTAGGCGACGTGCTCACTGCGAATGCTGAGGCCGTGCATCAAGGGCAACGCAGCGGTATTTATGATATTACAGTGACCAACCAGCACGGCAAACTCATGGCTACCATGCGTGGCCGTTCGGCGCGTACCCAGGGTCAATTGCTTGATGAAGCAGATTCCACTTAGTATAGGAATCGTATTTAAAGGATATTCTACTCATGAATGAAGCGTTTATTTGCGATGCGATCCGCACACCCATCGGTCGGTACGGCGGAGCCTTATCAAAAGTAAGAACAGATGATCTCGGTGCGATTCCAATTGCGCAGCTGCTGGTCCGTAATTCCAATTTGAATGCCCTGCTCATTGACGACGTGTATTACGGCTGCGCGAATCAGGCGGGCGAAGACAATCGGAACGTGGGTCGCATGAGTGCTCTGCTAGCCGGCTTGCCGGATACAGTGCCAGGTGTGACTTTAAACCGCCTATGTGGCTCGGGTCTTGATGCGGTTGGCACGGCCGGTCGTGCACTCAAAAGTGGTGAGCAACAGATGGTTATTGCCGGCGGCGTTGAGTCGATGTCCAGAGCGCCGTTTGTTATGCCAAAGCAGGAGGGGGCGTTTGGTCGCACGGCAGAGATTTTTGACACCACGATCGGTTGGCGCTTTGTGAACCGATTGATGCACGAGCAATACGGCACAGACTCAATGCCTGAGACCGCTGAAAATGTGGCGGCTGAGTTTGGAATCGAACGTGAAGCACAAGACGCCTTTGCGCTTCGAAGTCAGCAAAAAGCCGCCTATGCTCGCGAGCAGGGCTGGCTTGCCGAAGAAATCGTCAGTGTCCGTATACCTCAACGCAAAAAAGATGATTTGATTGTCACCAATGATGAGCATATACGCGGAGACACGACGCTGGATGCGCTGGCTGGCTTGAAAGCAGCGTTTGTTAAGGATGGTACCGTCACGGCAGGCAATGCCTCAGGGGTAAACGATGGCGCCTGTGCATTGTTGTTGGCCACTGAGCAGGCCGCCATGGCCAATGGTCTTCAGCCCAAAGCGCGGGTGGTAGCGATGGCAACTGTGGGTCTGGCGCCCAGAATCATGGGCTTTGGCCCGGCGCCTGCTACGCGTAAGGTGCTGGAAGTGGCCGGTTTGTCGCTGGATCAGATGGATGTGATTGAGCTCAATGAGGCGTTCGCCGCACAAGGTCTGGCGGTTACCAGAGATCTTGGGTTGGCTGACGATGATGAACGAGTGAACCCTTATGGGGGTGCGATTGCACTTGGCCACCCTTTAGGCATGAGTGGGGCCAGATTGGCCTGCACCGCTATGTATCAGCTGCACAGAAGCGGCGGTCGTTATGCGTTGTGCACCATGTGTATTGGTGTAGGGCAAGGCATTGCGGTCATCATCGAAAAGGTTTGAGGGTAAGTAGACAGATTAATATGATACTAAATATTGATCTATGTATTAAATAGTGTATCATTTAAATTACTCAAAACGTTAATGGACTCAACATGACACATTTTGATCTCAGCGAGGCCGAGCTTGAACAACGCTTTCAGGAACGGGTAGACGACGAGCAGAAAATAGAACCCAAGGACTGGATGCCGGTGGCGTATCGAAAAACTCTGATTCGGCAAATGTCTCAGCACGCTCACTCTGAAGTGATTGGTATGCAGCCAGAGGGCAACTGGATATCACGCGCGCCCACATTGATGCGAAAAATCATATTGCTGGCGAAGGTTCAGGACGAGGGCGGTCATGGCTTATACCTGTACAGCGCAGCCGAAACGCTAGGTGCCAGTCGGGAAGAAATGGTAGATGCCTTGCATGAAGGTCGCGCCAAGTACGCCTCTATTTTTAACTACCCTTCGCTGACCTGGGCCGATATCGGCACCATAGGTTGGTTGGTAGATGGTGCGGCCATCGTCAACCAGATCAGTTTGCAGCGAACCTCTTACGGGCCATACGCACGAGCAATGGTTCGGATTTGCAAGGAAGAGAGCTTTCATCAACGCCAGGGTTATGAATCATTGATTGCGCTGGTCAATGGTAGCGATGAACAGAAAGCGATGGCGCAAGATGCCTTGAACCGGTGGTGGTGGCCATCACTGATGATGTTTGGCCCGCACGATGCAGACTCCGCGAACAGCGGCCAATCCATGAAGTGGAATATCAAGCGCAAGAGTAACGACAGCTTGCGTCAGGACTTCATAGACCAAACAGTGCCACAGGCCGATTTCCTTGGCTTACATATTCCTGATGAAAAATTGAAATGGAATGAACAGCGACGTCATTACGACTTTGGCGACATTGATTGGGATGAATTTGCCCGCGTAGTTCGTGGCGATGGTTTGTGTAATCGAGACCGCGTGCGCCATCACAAGAAAGTACATGATGATGGTGCCTGGGTACGCGATGCTCTTCGTGCTTATGAGCAGAAAAAACGCAATCAGGCCAGCGCGGCAGCGTGAACAATTCGGCGGGGAATAATCGATGAGCCAGGAAAACGTTTTACCGCTGTTCGAAATTTTCGTTCGCTCCAAGCGTGGGCTTGATCACAAGCATGTGGGCAGTCTGCATGCTGAAAATCATGAGCAGGCGCTGGAATACGCGCGTGACGTGTATACGCGCAGAAGTGAAGGAGTGAGCATCTGGGTGGTCAAGTCAAGTGACATAACAGCCTCACAGGAAGAAGACGCCAGCAGTTTTTACGACCCGTCTGACGACAAACCTTATAGGCACGCCATGCATTACACGCTACCTGAACAAATCAAGAACATGTAGGTGGCGTTATGGGTGACGTAATCAGTAACAATCAAACGGCAATTCAGACATTTGTTCTGGCGGAAGCCGACGATGCGTTAATTTATGGTCAGCGCCTGACGGAGTGGAGTTACAGTGCACCGTATCTCGAAGAAGATCTTGCGCTGTCGAATGTTGCGTTGGACTATCTGGGGCGAGCTAACAATTACTACGAATACGCAAGTGAACTGGACCCGGCTGGTCGCACGGTAGATCAGTTGGCCATGTTGCGCGACAGCCGCGAGTTCACCAACCTGTTGATTCATGAATTACCCATTGGTGATTTCGCATTTACCATGGCGCGCCAGTTTATTCTGGACTCGTTTTACATCGAGTATCTTGATGTTATGCAGCACAGCACTGATCAACAAATTGCAGCGATTTCGGCCAAGTCGGTTAAAGAGGCGCAGTATCATGTGCGTCGCAGCCGAGAATGGATTCTGCGTCTGGGAGATGGCACCGAGGAAAGTCATGTCCGTCTTCAAAACGCGCTCAATGAGTTGTGGGGCTATACACCAGAATTGTTTTTGCAGTCTTCTGCAGAGACTGAGCTACTGGCTAGTAAGGTGAGCGTCGACCGTAGCCAGCTCAAGCCCGCCTGGGATAAGCGTGTTGACGCAGTGCTAGAAGAGGCTAGCTTATCGCGCCCTGAAGTCAGCTGGCAAGTAAGCGGCGGCCGCGACGGCATTCATACGGAAACGCATGGTTTTTTGCTAGCAGAGATGCAGCATTTGCAGCGCGCGTATCCAGGCTTGAAATGGTAAAGCCGTGACAGCGATCGCGGCTACTCATCCAGAGCAATTGCAGCGTCAGCAGACGCGCGATCGTTCAAACCGTCCCGACTTGTGGACCTTACTCGATCAGGTTAAGGATCCAGAGATCCCCGTGCTTTCCATCTGGGATCTTGGGATTTTACAAGACGTTGCGGTTAATGAAAAGAATCATGTTGTCGTGAACATAACGCCAACCTATTCAGGCTGCCCAGCCATGAAACAAATTGAACAAGATATCAAAGAATGTCTTTCATCAGCCGGCTATCTGCAAGCTACAGTAAACAGCCAGTTGTCGCCTGCCTGGTCAACAGATTGGATGACAGCGCACGGCCGTCAGCAGCTAAAAGAATACGGTATCGCACCTCCCGAAGAGATCAGCGCGCGCCGAGCAGTTGAGTGTCCTCAATGCCAATCAAGTAATGTTCGGGTGCTCAGCGAATTTGGCTCCACTGCCTGCAAAGCGCTTTACAAGTGCGAAGACTGTACTGAGCCATTTGATTATTTCAAGTGTATCTAGCGGGTGAGCAGAAGAGATGAGTAATACTGAATTTTACCCACTTACCGTCGCCGAGGTGCGACCTGAAACCGATGCAGCAGTGTGTGTCACTTTCCATATTCCGGAGCATCTGCAATCAGAGTTTGCATTTATACAAGGCCAGTATTTAACCTTACGAGCCAGCATTAATGGTGAAGACGTGAGGCGCTCCTATTCAATATGTTCCGGCGTTGACGACGGCACACTTAGAGTGGGAATTAAACACATCGAAGATGGTCTGTTTTCAGGATTTGCCAACGGTGAGCTGACAGCTGGAGACATGGTGGATGTAATGCCACCTCAGGGCGAATTCTATACGCAACTGCACCCGGATAACGCAAAGCGTTACATGTTCATTTGTGCAGGAAGCGGCATCACGCCCACTTTGTCCATTGTAAAAACAGTACTTTCCCGAGAGCCAAACAGTCACGTTACTCTGCTGTATGGCAATAAGACCTCAGCCACGGTTATGTTCAAGGAAGATCTTGGCTTCTTGAAAAACCGTTATATGACGCGCTTTAACTGGCTAAACATACTCAGCCGTGAAGAGCAGGACGCAGAAGTTCTATACGGCCGCCTGGATAACAGCAAAGGTGGCGAGCTGCATGCGAAAGGCCTGATAGACATTACCTCTACCGACGAATTCTTCTTGTGCGGTCCTGAATCAATGATTTCCGAAGTATCGCGGGGTTTACGCGCTAGCGGCGTAGATGAGGAACACATTCATTATGAATTATTTTTTGCGTCGGCTGAAGACGCAAAAGCGGTGGTAGAGAAGCACCACGCGCGGGCAGAAAAATACGCAGGCCAGGTTAGCAAAGTCAGCGTAACGGTCAGTGGCCGCTCGATCAATTTCGATCTTACGGCCGATGGCGAAAACATTCTGGACGGCGCAATGCGTAATGGTGCAGACTTACCCTTTTCGTGTAAGGGAGGGGTGTGCGCAACGTGTAAGGCCAAGGTTCTTGAAGGTCAAGTTGATATGGATTTGAATCATGCCTTAAGTGATGCAGAAGTAGCCGCCGGTATGGTGCTGACTTGTCAGGCCCATCCAATCTCTGAGCACGTTGTTGTCGATTTTGACGCTATTTAGACGAGTTTTCCTCCCGCGATGAGCAAGATTAACTCTGAGCTCATTGCCACCAGGGCAATCGACCGCAATGTCAGTTGCACGTCTATGGTGATTACTTTGTTCGGAGATGTTGTGTCGCAACACGGTGGATGGATCTGGATGGGCAGCCTGATAGACGCACTGTCTTCGTTCGGATTTAACGAGCGACTGGTTCGAACGGCAGTATTCCGTGTTGTGCAACAAGATTGGCTGCAAGCAAATAAAGTAGGCCGGCGCAGCTATTACTGTTTTACCGACAACGCCAAAGGCCACTATGAGAAAGCAGCTAGACGCATCTATGCCTCCGGGCTGCCTGACTGGGACGGTTCATGGACCTTCGTCGCGCCAGTATTTGTGCCGGATGAAAAGCGTGAAGAGTTTCGAAAGAGTTTGGGTTGGCAAGGTTACAACTCACTTGTTAATGGCATTATGGCGCACCCGTCAGCAGAACGTACCTCTCTTGACGAGACATTGGAGGAACTTGATCTGGTAGGGAAGGCGATTGTGTTCTCAGCACGAAATGATGATGTTCACTCACAAAAAGCATTGCGAAAGCTGGTACTTAATAAGTGGAATCTGGATACACTGGCGAAAGAGTATTCGGAGTTGCTTGAATTTTATCGGCCTATTTACAAAAATCTGAAATCGCAAGAACCATCCCCTGAGTTGGGGTTTCAATTGAGGGTGATGCTAATACATGATTATCGCCGGATTCTCTTACGAGACCCCGACTTTCCCGATGAGTTGCTGCCGACCGGTTGGGTAGGATTTGAGGTTTATGAGCTGGTTAAGCGGCTATACAAATTACTTGCGCCCAACTCTTTAGAATATATTGAAGCCAGGTTGAGTAATGCACAAGGACCGCTGACGCGAGCCACAGCAAAGTTTTATAAACGTTTTGACGGCCTGGAGTGCGCAAAATGACGGTTGTAACGGTTACGATCGAGGAATCTGTAGCAGTTTTGTGTATTGATAATCCTCCGGTTAACGCTTTATCACAGGCCGTACGAGAAGGTTTACTGCGGGCAGTGAATGCCGCGGGCGACAACGAGGAGGTAACCGCCATTGTGTTGGCGTGCGCCGGGCGAACTTTTGTTGCGGGTGCCGACATAAAGGAGTTTGGTAAGCCGCCGATGGAGCCACATTTGCCCGACGTTCTCAATGCAATTGAAGCAAGCACAAAACCTGTAGTGGTGGCTTTGCATGGCAACGCGCTGGGCGGCGGGCTGGAACTGGCCATGGCAGGGCATTATCGGGTGGCCACGTCATCGTGCAAGCTTGGACTACCTGAAACCAACCTCGGCTTGATACCAGGTGCTGGAGGTACGCAACGTTTGCCGCGCCTGGCCGGTATCGAAGCTGCTTTGGAAATGATCACCTCAGCGCGTCCAATCTCGGCGGCGAAAGCACTCGAGCATGGTTTGCTCGACGCGATCGCTGATGGTAACGACGCAGACGATGTGTTGCAGTCTGCAATTACTCTGGCCAGAGGTGATGTATTGTCAAGGGAACCACGCCGCAGTCGAGATATCAGTATTGAGGCTACTGACGATAGTCAGAAAATATTCGACGCCTGGCGTGCCACGGTTGCCAAAAAAGCGCGGGGCCAGCACGCGCCGCAATTCGCGATAGATTCTATAGAAAATTCGCAAGGCATGTCGTTCGATCAAGGCATCAGTAAAGAGCGAGAGTATTTTCTCGAATGCAAGGCCTCGTCTCAGTCACGCGCTATGCGCCATGCGTTTTTTGCCGAACGCAGTTGCAGCAAGATTCCCGGTTTGGACAAATCTATTGAACCGACTACCGTTGCCCATGTAGGCGTAATTGGTGCGGGCACAATGGGTACTGGCATTGCCATGTGTTTCGCGTCCGCTGGTATGCAAGTGACGCTTCTCGAGCTTTCAGAAGATAATTTACAGCGTGGTTTGTCGTTGATTAAAGAACGTTACCAGCAGTCTCGGCAACTCGGCCGAATTTCTGAAACGCAAATGCGAACCAGTATTGAGCTAATACGCGGCACACAACAGTATGCGGATTTCGCAGACGTTGACTTGGTAGTAGAAGCTGCGTTTGAAAGTATGCAGTTAAAACGCGAGATTTTCTCGCAGCTGGATTCTATTTGTAAGCCAGATGCGATTCTTGCAACCAACACGTCTTATCTAAATATCAACTCTATTGCTGACGCTACTTCGCACCCGGAACGCGTACTTGGAATGCATTTTTTCAGTCCCGCGCATGTGATGAAACTGTTGGAAGTTGTGAATGCTGAACTCACTAGCAGTGCTAGTTTGGCTACGGCGTTAAGCGTTGCCAAGCGCATCGGCAAGATCGCTTGCGCAGTCGGTGTGTGCTACGGATTCGTTGGCAATCGAATGTACAGTTGTTATGGCCGAGAGGCCAACGCCCTGCTGCTCGAAGGTGCAACACCCTCACAAATTGACCAAGCGATGCAAGAGTGGGGCATGGCCATGGGGCCGTTGTCTGTGACCGATATGTCTGGTATTGATATTGGCTACAAAGCGAGAAGAGAGCGTGATGATCCGCCAGATGATCCATTATTTTTCAGAGCCGCGGATTTAATGGTTGAGCACCAGCGGCTTGGCCAGAAAACATCGGCAGGCTTCTATGACTATGCAGATGGTAAGAAGCTTGATGATGCTGTGTCAGTGAAACTGCTGCAGGTCGAGGCGGAAGAGCGCGGTATAAAAGCGCGCGATATTGATGTGGAGGAAATTCAACAACGCTTGATACTGGCGCTGATTAACGAAGGTGCCAGAATATTGGAAGAGGGCATTGCAATTCGCGCCTCCGACATTGATGTGATTTGGCTAAATGGTTATGGGTTTCCTCGATGGCGTGGCGGGCCTATGTGTTACGCCGACGAGATTGGGCTTGAAAATGTAGTCTCGAGAATCGACGAAATTCACTCGCAAACCGTTGGCGCAGCGAAGAGCTATTGGCAGGCTGCAAACATTCTCAGAGAACTCGCCGCTTCAGGCGGAACACTGAGCGAGCGTTAGGCCCGAGTTATGAAGATAAACTGTACTCGAATTGGCATCGCACTGATGTTGTCTTGGCTTGCGCATGCGAGCTTTGCTGAGCAAACACCAACAAGAGAAGACAACAATCTGGCCGCTGCGTTTCAGAACCTTATAAGGGCTCTCCAGCATGCGGAAAAAGGCATTCGTCAGTCACCGTCCTTTGGCACAGAGCATGAGCAAGTAGGAGGCTACCGACATCTGCTGCGTTCATTTGCGAAAGGGATGGAAGCCGAAGTATTGCAAGACGCCGATTTTCCGTATTTCCGCATACTCGATTTCTGGTTAAAAGAAGGGGGCGATAACCCTGATCAACGCTATGCGTTTTCACCTATACGAGGAGGCGAGACGTATCGGTTATGGGGAGCGTTGGGTTCGGCCGTGCGAATGGAGTTGCAAATTTACGCAGGTCGCCCGTGGGATGGCAGCGGTAAATCCGTTGCCTATCTGAATTTTGAAGACATCGAATTCGATGAGCATGGTCGCTTCGAGATTTTTGTATCCTCAGACAAGCACGATGGCGTATGGATGCAAAACCCGGTCAATGCCACCACCTTATTTGCGCGTCATATTTATGATGACTGGAATGATGAAACAACAGGCCATATTCATATTGATCGCGTTGGGTTTGAAGGCAAAAGAAAACCACCCGAGAGTGCTGACGAGTTGGCGGCGCGCATGGAAGCAGCGGCAACAATGTTCTCAACCACGGCGCTTACCTGGCCTGCATTTGTCAACCGCCGTTACATCGATGCACGTGAAGTAAATACTGTAGCGCCACCTTTTGACACGTACGCCCTAGGTGGCGCGAAAGGGCGTTGGATGAGCGGCGGGCATTTTAGACTGGCAAAAAACGAGCTGTTATTACTGCGTTTGCCGGAAACCAGTGCTCATTACCAGGCAGTGCAGCTAACCGATATGTGGATGGCATCACTGGAGTATGCCAATCAGATTTCCAGTTTAACAACTAAGCAGTCTGTGCGGGCAGAGGATGGCGCTTACTATTATGTGGTTAGCCAGCACGACCCTGGATATCCGAATTGGCTGGACAGTGGCTCCTTGTCCAGAGGCTTGTTTATGATTCGTTGGGATGGTGTTCGCGGTCAGTTATCTGATGCGCAGAATCCCAGCGCAACCGTGATCAACGCGAATGATTTAGAAAAGAGCATTCCCGGTTTTGTCACGGTCAGCGAGGCGCAGCGTGAACAGATTCGTGAACAACGTCGCCGCCACCTTCAGTTGCGCTCGCATCGTTAGTGATCAGACGGATTGATTACTCGGCTGGCTTCACAAACTTCAGCAAGAAGCGATCAGATTCGCCAATCGCTAGATACTTGTCTTTGTCTTTATCACCCAGCGCCAGGCTTGGCGGTAAGGTCCAAACGCCTTCCGGGTGGTTGCGGGTATCCTTCTTATTTGCCAACAAGTCGGATTGATCTGCAAGTTTGAAGCCTGCAGCTTCAGCATGCTTAACCGTACGCTCTACAGATAGGTAACCGTTGACGGCTTTTGGGTCTTCAGTTGCCGGGTCAGGCCAGCGATGATCAACGATTCCGAGGACACAACCGGGCTTCAGAGTGTCGTGCATTACCTGAAATACAAGGTCTACATATCGACCTTCGCCATACCCATCGGCAAATAAATTATGAACATTGCGAAACGTCAGAATCATATCGGCACTGCCTTTGGGCGCTATATCCAACGAGTAAGGTTCAAGAAACTCAGTGATAACCGCGTCGCGAAACAAGTCGGGTGTTTCGCCAAAGGTGCTTAGCATCGCACTCAACCCACGACGCTGGTAACCATAGGGCGGATTGAGTCCTGTTGTTGCTGCATAATACTTGCCGTGTTTTTGCAATGCAGGTGCCAGGATTTTGCTATACCAGCCACCGCCTGGCCAGATCTCAACAACGGTCATATCGCTCTTGAAACCCAGGAACTCAAGCACTTGTTTTGGTTTTCGGTATTGATCTCTGGCTTTGTCTTCGGCGCTTCTATGCTCGCCATTCATACTCGCTGATAAGGCGGTTTTTGTTGCGTCATCCATACCTGCGGATGCGCCAGAGCTGAACAGCGCGATAGAAAGCGCCAGGCTAGAAACGCGGGAAGCGAATTCTCGTTTCATAACTTGATCTCTCGTGTCTTGAAAAAATGCTCAAAATGATCAGCAAGCAACTCATTGGCATTGTCGCCTGCGAGGTTTTCATGTGCCTGGTCAACGATATGGGGTGGTAGCATATCACCGCGTGCCTGCAATAGATCAACCATGAATTCGGCCGTAAATTCCGGGTGCGGCTGAACGGTCAGCGCTTTGTTGCCATAGGCGAGCATGGCGAACTGGCAAAAATCAGTGCTGCCTATCACTTCGGCGTCATCGGGCAGCGCTGTTACCTGATCCTGGTGGAAGGCCATCAATTCGGTTGGTTGATCGCTTTTTTCCGTTTGATAGGCAACCTTGCCAACCGACCAACCGCCGTCAAATTTTTTCACGGTACCACCCAGGGCCTGGGCAAGAATCTGATGGCCAAAACACACGCCAATGATTGGAATATCCGCTGCATAGGCTTCGCGCAAAAACTCTTCCATTGGAGTAATCCAGGAATGTGGCTCGTATACTCCGAATTTGGACCCCGTAATCAGCCAGCCGTCTGCTGCATCGACGGAGTCTGGTAGCACATCGTCCAGCACTGCATAAGTATCAAATTCGAAACCACGACCTGCCAGTAATTTGCGAAACAAGGTATCGTACTGGCCGTATTTCCCGGCAATTTCGTCTGGTGAGCGGCCAGTCTGCAAGATGCCTATTTTCATACCAGCAATTTCTCTGTTTTCGCGAAAGCCAGTGTTTCATCCAATGCAGTCGAGAGCTTGTTGATGGCTTCATCAATATGCTCTTTGGTAAAGATCAGAGGTGGGCACATCGCGATAGAAGAACCTGCCACGCATCTAACAATCAGGCCGTGGTCTTGGCAGCGTTGTGCAGCGTAGTTACCAACCACGCCGCCGGCAAACGCTGTGCCCTTGCCTTTGTCGGCAACCAACTCAGCTGCCACAATTAAGCCTTTACCGCGCACTTCACCAACCAATGGATGATCTATGAATTCACGCATTCGACTTTGCAGATATTCACCGGTGTCTGCAGCAACTGAGAACATATTGTCGCGCTGATAAATTTCCAGCACCTTGGAGGCGACAGCGCACCCTACCGGGTGACCACTATAGGTGTAACCATGGCCAAATACTCCCACCTCGTTGCTTAACTCGGCGATGGCGTCATACATATCGCCGCTGATCACGCTGGCACTGATAGGGAAATACGCTGACGACAATTGCTTAGCCAGAGTCATCATATCGGGTTGCTGAATATTCATCGTGGTGCAACCAAAGTCGGCACCTGTGCGTCCAAACCCGGTAATAACCTCATCAGCAATAAACAGGATGTCGTTACTCTTAAGAACTGCTTGTACTTTCTCGTAATAACCAGGCGGCGGCACAATGACGCCGCTGGCACCGGTGACCGGTTCTGCAATGAATGCAGCAATCGTGTCTGCGCCTTCGGTATCAATCAGTTTTTCCAGATTATTTACGATTCGATCAACAAACTCCGTTTCGGTTTCATCCCCCTGCTTTCCGCGATAGTAGTGCGGGTGATCGGTTTGAAGTATGCCAAGCGCGTCTAACGGGGAGTCGAAATGCGCGCGGGTAGCAGGAAGGCTGGTAAGTGAACCAGCGGCTACTGTAACACCATGGTAGGCACGATCACGGGTGATGATTTTTCGTTTGGCGGGTTTGCCTATGGCTTTGTAGTAATAGCGAAGTATTTTTACGTGGGTGTCATTGGCATCCGAACCAGAATTGCCATAAAACACTTTGGCGTTCGTAACCGGCACCATCTCAGCCAATGTAGCTGCTAATCGCCTGCCTGGGTCATGGCTTTTTCCGCCAAACATGTGACCAAAGCTCAGCTGCTGCATCTGCTCGGTAGCGGCCGTTATCACTTCCTGGTTGCCATAACCGAGAGCAGTGCACCAGAGCCCTGCCAACCCTTCCAGGTAGCGGTTGCCTTGATCATCGTAAATGTAAACGCCGTCTGCCCGATCAACAATCAGTTGCTCGGTAGCCTGGAGGTTAGTAGTGGGGTAAAGAATCGTATTCATTCGCCCAACATACTGCAGTTCAGGTTTTTTTTCTAGCGCGTGCTTAGTTTTTCTGAACTGACCGCATTGGCCTCAACATCGGCCCGGTAAAACCACAGTCGCTTGCGTTGGAAGTCGTTGTACATATCAAACTGATTGCTAAAATTTGGGTCTTTCTCAGCCTGCGGGCTGATAAATCCACTGTTGCCCGGTGGCACCACTTCATAGCCAATTATTTTATCTTCCTGCAGCACCATCATATTGTTTTCTGTACCTCGGTTTTGTTCAATCGGCGCCAACATAGCAGCGCTTTCCAGTGTTTGCGGTATGCCGAGAAAATTCTTGTGGGTGAAAGGGCGGGGCGCATTGGCCATTTGCCAAACTGCCGGATTATTGCCATGGCTTACCAACAAAGTTTCATACACTGATTGGAGTGTGCCGGCGATGACCTGACCGGCAGATTGGCCATTAAGAAAGTCAAACCTGCTTCGTCCGTTCAGCGCCTCTACAAGCGTTTTCAATCCGGTAGATATATTGACTCCAGACCCGGTTGGTGAATCCTCAATTGGGTAACCCGTGGTTTGGAACCATGGGAAGGCGTCGCCGAGATCATCGGCAAGAACGTCTTTTAGCAATTGCTGCAAAAAACTCTGAAATAGTAAGGTGCCTGGACCGTCGTAATATCCATCACCGTCAGCGTCGCGTGAGTGCTTATCCCATTTGGACAATATTTGCTGCGCACTCTTAACGGAACTGTTCGAATGCTTCAGTGCTGCGGCCTCTATCAATGGCAGAAAATAGCGCACATTGATATCTGCGTAAGAGCTGTTTTCCACAAGATTCCAGGCTTGCTCCGGGTTCATTTTTTCCTGTGCGTCTATGGCCGAGTGCAGGTAATCAACACGGTCAGCGGTAGACCAGGAATACCAGAATACATCAGGATTTGGAACGCCCTGTGCGGGCTTGTTGTTCCAATTAGCGATGTAACCGGCTTCCGGGTTCACCTTGTGTGGGTTATTCGAAAAGCTCAGCGTGTCTCCCCAATTGCTGCTGCCATCTCCGTTGCTGGGAAACCGATTATCGGCACCTTCGTGGCGCTCGGGGTAGTGGCCGACAAATGCGTAGGCGATATTGCCTTTGCGGTCTGCGTAATACCAATTGATGTTCAATGCGGCATCGCCAGCAAATTCAAGCCACTGTTCAGGAGTCCTGGCCCGCCCCGAATGCATCCAGGCCAGCATTGATTGCAATTCCTTGCCGTCCCAGGCTCTCCGTTTGGCGTAGGCAACCCCGTTGTCTTTGTCAAAATGTGTGACCTGTCCGTGTACGCTTCGGCGTACCGTGATTTCTCTATCCTCGCTGTTAAGCACTATGATCGTTTCAGCGCGTTGCTGAAAATCTATGTATTCATCTCCATACCAATACTGATTTTCGTCTCCTGGGTTCAGCCTTAGCTCAAACAAATCCACGATGTCGCCGGCTCCCCAGGTGCTGCCCCAGGCGATATCTGCATTGTGTCCAAATAAGATTACGGGATACGCAAAGGGCGTATTGCCAACAATATCGAACCCGGCGCCATGCAAACCGATGGAATAGACATACGCAGGCACATACCAGCCGAACTGTGGTCCGTTCACTAAGATAGAATTTGCGCCGCTACTCTTGTCTGCACCCAATACGAAACAGTTGCTGAAGCCAGTGGCAACATCGGAGGGTGAAGTACGCACGGAAGCCGAGTGCTTACTTATTGGATGAATTGACGCCGCTTGAGTCAAGCTATTGCTTGCTTGCCAATCGCCTGAGCTGATGGATGTCGGTGTATCTTCTGTATACCTTGGGTTCAGATCGTCGAAAATGGATTTCGCGGTCGCTGCACCATGTACTTCAGTGAGGATGCTAAGTATGCGAGCGTTATCGAGTTCCGTGTTGTAGTCGCCAAAACGATTAACCATGGTACCAACGAACACCATGGCCACATCAAAGGCCGTCCACTCGCCAGGCGCGAAACTGAACTCATTGAATTCAAGTGGCAGCAAGGTAGCTGGTGATTGCTTAATGCGCGCAAGCCATGCATTCATACCTGCAGCGTAGCCCTTAAACACCGCGAGATCATTTTCCGCTAGACCGCTCAATTGTTCACGAATAGATTGAGGTGAGTACAGGTGCCGCGTTTGCTCGTCAAAATCCGCGAAGTCTGGGCCCAATACTTCAGCGACTGTACCTGCCGCGCTGCGCCTCGCCATCTCCATTTGAAACAAACGGTCTTGCGCCACCGCATAGCCATAACCATAAAACACATCGTATACGGTGTTCGCGTAGACATGCGCTGTGCCGTATTCATCGCGGATAATTTCCACATTGCCACTTGCAAGGGAAATTGACCGTGGCTGGCTATTGCAGGCAACAATAAAAATTGTTGCAAAGACAACTAAAACGATTTTATTCATAGCAAAAAAAGGCGCGTTATTTGCGCGCCTTTAATCCCAATTCACGTAGCCATAAAGTGCCTACATACTCCAGGTGGCGGTGACACCATAGGTTCGAGGCGCGCCCCAAACACCGATAACACCGGGACCAATCACATAACTGTGTGAGATGTAGTCTTCTTCTGCGAGGTTCTTGCCCCATAAAGCAATTTCCAGATTCTCATTGGTAGAGGTCCAGGCGAAGCGTGCATCAATGAGGTCATGCTCGTCAATACGCGTTCGCTGGTCAAGGTAGTCAGTGATCTGTCTGTCCATGTGGCTTAGCTCAATACGGAAGTCATACGTGCCGTGATTGGTGGGCAGCATATACTTGGCAGCGATGTTGTAAGAGTTTTCTGGCGCTTGACGAAGATCACTGCCGGAAGCGTCGACAGGGCCAGCAGCGGTTTCGATCACTAGGTCATTTACCTCAGTATCCAGATGAGCGTAGTTGCCAGTGATCTGAACGTTGTCACCGATATTCCAAACGAAATCCAGCTCGATGCCCTGAATATCAGCCGTACCGATATTGGCGGTTACAAACGTACCAAACGCTGAACCAGCGACCGGGCCAAAGCGAACAATTTGCAGGTCTTCGTAGTCAGTCAGGAATGCGGTGGCGTTCAATCGTAGCGTGTTATCCAACAGGTCACCTTTGAAACCCAATTCATAGTTCCAAGCAGTTTCGGGCTCTACCGGATCACCAGCAACCGCTTCAATACCTTGCGAACCCGCGAATCCACCGCTCTTGAATCCTTTGGATGCTGTGGCAAACAACATAATTCCGTCAGTAGGACGATATTGCAAAGACACCATTGGTGAGAAGTCATTCCAGTCGTCGTTGGGTGTCACTGTGAAGGATTCTGCAACAATACTTAGGCTTCCGCCGACTCCCTGACACTCTGGAAAATTCTCAAATGCAGTACCAGTGCGATCGGCACCGCAATTCACGGAGGTTGCTAGGTAGTCTTTTTCGTCCAAGGTATAGCGCGCACCAAATGTGAGTGCCAGCGCTTCATTGATGTCCCATGTTCCCTGGCCATAAATGGCATAGCTGTTAGTTTCATTTACTGTACGCGTGTACTCATTGCCAATAATAGCCTGCGTACCTACGTCCTGAACAACAAAACCGTTATACGTTCCAGCGGCCGTAATCTTGAACTGTTCTGTACGGTCTGTTTCCTCTCGGAAGTAGTAAAGACCAGCCGTGTAGTTGAAGTTGCCGTCTAAATTAGATGTCCAGCGTAATTCTTGCGAGAACGTGTCAATGTCTTCAATGATGTCGTCCAACACTTCATCAAATGGCAGGCCGATTGCACCAAGGCCCGCGCCCACAGACTGCATTTCCCAATCAGCTTCCGCGTGACGGAAAGCAGTAATTGTGGTGAGTGTGCCTGTGTCAAACTCGATGTCGCCTTGAAGGCTTATGCCATTGGCTTCGCGCTTAGAGAAACCATCAGCAGGCGAGGCCTGCTGGCGAGCCCTCGTCACACCATTGGCCGCCGCTATTTCTACCACTGGTGCGTTGCTTTCAATCGGAGTACGACCCATATCGCTTCGGTCGTCGTCCATCCAATCCGCTGACAACAACCAGTCGCTGGATTCTGTGGAGAACCGTAACTGACCTCGCAATGACGTTTGGTCTTCGTCCTGCAACTCAGTACCCAGCACCAGATTATCAACGTAACCATCGTGTTCGCGGTGGCTCAGGGTTAACTTACCGGCCACAGAATCAGACAGTGGACCACTGATAAAACCCTGATAGCGAAGTATTCCCTCGTTACCAACTGTGAGGCCAATTTTTCCTGTTAGTTCATCGGAAGGCTTCTGCGATACAACGCTAATTGCGCCACCAATCGAGTTGCGTCCAAACAAAGTCCCTTGCGGTCCTTTCAGAACCTCAATTCGCTCCAGGTCGAACATATCGAAATTAATAGAGGCCAGACGGCCTATGTATACGCCATCCAGAAATAGGCCAACCGAGTTATCCAGACCTGCGCCGTCATCAACCGAGCTGATGCCGCGCATTGAAATCAACGCTTGGCCTGCAGAAAATTCGCCGTACGACATGCCAGGCACATGCAAAGCAATGGAGGCCGCATCAAAAATGTCAGCTTCCTTCAATTCATCCGCGCCAATCGCTGTAACCGTGATAGGCACATCTTGAACGTTTTGCTCGCGGTGTTGTGATGTCACAATGATTTCCTCCAGTTCACCTGCGGCTGCCAGGCTGGAGCAAAGAACAGGCGCCGTAAGAAGGGCGGTGTACTTGCGGGTAGTTAAAGCCATGTTAATGTCCTCGATTGGATGATTAAGTGATACAGAATAAATTATTTTATATTTAAAACGGTGTCATATAATAGTAATTTCCAGAAGCTGTCAAGGCAGTTGGTGATCGCCATCAGAACCGATGCGGTTATCCATCACTCACCTTACTGGCCAAAAGTTTCTCAATTGCCAACGCAATTCCCAATACCTCGCGGTCACTAGCGGCCGGCCCGTCAATCTCCAGGCCCACTGGCAAACCGTCGCAAACACTGGTTAGAGGCAGGCTTACTGCGGGAAGTCCGGCAATGCTGGCTGGATCCGTATTGTGGATATATGACGGGAAGGTAGGTATTTTCCCGCCATTAAGATCCACAGTTTCCACCGACCCTTTAATGGGGCGCGCGGGTAATTTGGTTGTTGGAAACACCATGCCGGCTAACTGGTTCTGCTCGAAATAAAAAGCATACAATTGCTGCAAACGGGTCAGGGCCTGCAATGCCAGCTGATAGGTTTCTTCAGGGATAGCGGTTAAAGGCGCTGTTGCGCCCACGAATACTGTTTGCACATCAGGGCTAGCAACACCGGCAACAAGATCTGCCAGACTAAGTCCAGTCTCGTATTTCGCCAAATAAGTCGTTAAATCACGAACCGCTTCAAACAATGCGATTGGGAAGCCACTGCGCGCCAATAAATCCGCCAGTTCGGGTACTTCAGCGTCGACCAATTCAACGCCGGCGCCTTGCAAACCTTCCAGTGCCCTGTTGATGCATTGCTTCACGTGTGGGTCGAGCCCTGAATAGAAGTAGGCTCGATCAACACCTAGTCTAAGTCCATCAAGGCTGATTTCAGGTAAACCCATTGCGTCGCCCGAAATGACCGCATCAAGTTTTGCCAGCATCGCTATATTTTTTGCAATCGGACCAATAGTGTCGCGCGTATCCGACACTGGCGTCACCGCACCTGTTGGATATCGACCACTGCTTGGCCTGAACCCAGTTACGCCAGTAAGTGCCGGAGGAATACGAACTGAACCGCCTGTGTCCGTGCCCAGGCCTGCCTCAACGATGCCAGCCGCCACCGCTGCGGCCGTTCCCCCGCTACTACCGCCAGCAAACATCATAGGGGCTGCCGGGTTGCGTACCGGCCCAAACGCCGTGTTATCACTGGTGATACCGAAAGCAAGCTCATGCATATTCGCCTTGCCCAACACAATAGCGCCTGCCTTCTTAAGCTGCGCTATCACTGGGTTGTCCTCAGTGGGAACAAAGTTCTTTAACGCGGGAGTTCCAGCCGTATTGGGCAAGCCGGCCACATGAATGTTGTCTTTTATTGCCAAAAGCACGCCGGCGAGTGGGCCTTTCTCGTCCTCGCTTGCATCTAACCGCCTCGCCGCGCGCAACGCGCCCTTCGCATCAATGGTGATGAACGCATTTAAATTCGACAACAACTCCGCTCGATTCAAAGCCTGCTGAACCTTCATTTCCATGGCCCCAGATTCTGCAATCGCGGATACCTCAACGCCTCGTTTCGCTGTTTCCGGCTTCCCGCAAGCCGCCATGTTGGCCAGTAAACACGCCACAATGAATAGTCGGTACACATTTCTCTCCCAAACCTGATTAAACAGACTACGATAACCGCTTTGCCGGCTGTATCATCAATTTTGTTGATTTACGCGCCTGAAAAATGCGCAGATAGTGCAAGCACCATGAATCTGGAACAGAAAGAATGGCGACAACTTCTCGCCGTCATAGAGCATCTGAACAACAGTCTGGACGACCGTGAGATCAGAGAAAATACTGGCAAAGAACTGCTGGATCTTCTGCACGCCGATCACTTCGCCTCTTACGTCTGGAATAGCGACGCACAGGAATTCAGTAACCCCGTGTTCCTGAACATGTCCGCCGACAATCTAAATCTCTACGAGCAGTACTATCAATTTCACGACCCAATAACCCATAAGCTGCAACGCCACAAAAACGCTGTCTCGGTAAACCAGGTTATTGCCCAGGAAGACCTGGTAAAAACAGAGTTCTTTAATGATTTCCTGCACAAAGACGGCTTGTTCTACGGCATTAATATCTACGTATTCGACAACGCCGATCAGAACATAGGTGACTTCCGAGTGTGGCGGACCAAAGGCCGTGAAAACTTCGGTCAGCGCGAACTGGATATCCTGAACATGATTGCACCGCATTTCAGAAACGCCATGCGCAACATATCGTTTGCAAAACACGCTCCGCCAGAACGAGACCTTGCGGCAACGCGGCGTTATTTGTCAGACAGGCTGTTGCTCACCAAGCGCGAATTGGACGTCGCGGTTTTATTGTTAGAAGGTAAACCAGATAAAATCATGTGCGATGATTTGCATGTCTCCATGGCAACTTTGCGAACGCATATTCAGAATATTTTTCATAAAGCGAATGTGAATAGTCGCAGTGAGTTTTTTAGTAATGTTCTTTTGAAACCTGACTCGAATCACTGAATGTAAGGTTTAAAAGCAGGTATAATGATTGTTCTTTTTGTCACTGCCAACTGCTGGAAATATTTATGTCTGACTCGTCAAGCTACGTTCCCCCAAAGGTCTGGACCTGGGACGCCGAAAGTGGCGGCCGATTTGCAAACATTAACCGACCTGTCGCCGGTGCGACCCACGACAAAGAATTGCCAGTGGGCGAACATGACTTGCAGCTGTATTCTTTGGCCACTCCAAACGGCGTTAAAGTCACAGTTTTGTTGGAAGAATTGCTTGAAATCGGCAAGAGCGAGGCTGAGTACGACGCTTACCTTATTAACATCGGTGAAGGTGAACAATTCGGAAGTGGATTTGTAGACATCAACCCAAATTCAAAAATACCCGCCTTGCTCGACCGCAGCACAGAACCTGGCACCCGCGTGTTTGAATCGGGCGCGATTATGATTTACCTTGCTGAAAAATTCGGCGCCTTCTACCCAACTAACCCTTCTGCGCGTGCCGAATGTCTTTCATGGCTGATGTGGCAAATGGGCAGCGCACCCTTTCTGGGTGGTGGCTTTGGCCACTTCTATGCTTACGCGCCCGAAAAATACGAGTATCCGATCAATCGGTATGCCATGGAAGTAAAGCGCCAGCTGGATGTATTGGATCAAAATCTGGCGGAACGCGAATTCATGTGCGGGGGCGAATACAACATCTCAGACATGGCGATTTACTCCTGGTATGGTGGATTGATTCTCAAGAATATCTACGAAGCGTCCGAGTTTCTCGACGTCGCTTCCTACACCAACCTAATGCGTTGGGCGACTGCCATAGACGAGCGACCTGCGGTAAAACGAGGTCGACGAGTTAACCGCGGCTGGGGAGATGAAGAAACCCGAGTGGTAGAGCGCCACAGCGCCGCTGACTTCTCCTGCTCACTGTATGGTTATGTGTGAGCAGGAGAAAACCTCTTCCAACATCCCTACTCACTCTTTACGAAGCTGCTACGGAGGAGGTCAAAT